>JAJFJL010000168.1 GCA_021774055.1 Nitrosomonas sp.
CCTAGCAACTTCATGGCGTGGCGTATTAATATATGCATCTGATAAAAAACGGTGCGATGAATGACTGGCAGGGTCAGTACTTAATGATTTTGCAGTTTCCATTATGGCTCGTTGTTCAAAGCCCAGGGTTTCGTAAATTCGTGCCAAACTAGAGCCACGTGCAGCTTCATCTTGATCTAACAGCAAACTAGAACGATACACCGCACGGTTATCATTTAATTCAATTGATTTTTGTATATCATGTAAAGCTTCTACTGGACGGTTTTGTGTTTGCTTTTGAATCGCATGATAAAACCAGGGGGTTGGGTCTTTAGGGTCACGTTGTTTAGCCAGGTCAAACTGTACTCCAGATAGGATGAAACGTTTTTCTTCAAAATATGCTTTACCTAGATAGCTACGAATTAAGGAGTTGGCCGGATCCAAGCTGGCGGCAATTTCTAATTCTATCCGCCCTGCTTCAAGTTCACCTTCACGTATCATAGCCAAACCCATACCTAATCTAGGCATAGGATCAGCCTGGTCTAGCTGTATCGCTTTAGCGAACATTGCCTGTGCTTGTTGTGGTCTAATTTGTAGCAAGTAAGCAAAACCTAACACAGTTTGGGTTCTAGCAAGTTCAGGATTTAATTTAACCGCTTGTTGTGCGGCATCTAGCGCTTTATCCAAATAGCCAACTGACATCTGTAATTCAGCCAGCCGTGCCCAAGCCAGTACATTTTTTTGATCTAAGGTTACTGCTTTTTGAACACTGGCAAGTGCAGCCTCAATTTCAAATTGTGCTTGTTGCACATAAGAAAGAGCAAGCCTTGCCGTCGCTGAAGTTTGGCTCAATACAACTGACTGAGTAGCAAAATCAAACGCTGCTTGTTTATCATTTTGCACCACCGCAATAATTGCTTTTAAAGCGTAGGCATCACTATTATCAGTATCTTGCAAAATAACTTGCTCAAGCGCAGCTTTTGCTTGTTCAACTCGTCCGAGTGACAAACTGTATTCTGCTTGATAAATCAGCGCAACAACACTATCTACATTCTGAGCACTGTAATCCAATCTGTCGTTAATAATGGCGGGATAATACAACGCCCACTGCACTGCTTCCGTAGGATGAACTATTGTTTGTTTTTGTGGCGCTTGCTTATTACGCGCAACGGCAGCCTCATGATCAGTCAGAATAAGGCTACCTTGATCATTACGAACAGTTACTTTACCTTCATAAACAACTAATTTGGTTTTATCTTGATCAACACGAACAAGGAATTCAGTGCCATCTACACCAGCATTAACGAAGGGGGTTCTGATTTTGAATGGTTTGGGTGTGCGGGTGAGAATGTGAATCGCACCATTGAATAAATCTAGCAGCGAGGTTGATTGGCCCGATTGATCTTTTAACGGCTCTACCAGGGTAATGGTTGTTTTTTCGTCAAGCCTAAGCAGACTCTCATTGTTAAGCCTTAAAGCAGCACGACTCTGTTTGCGAACACGAACTCTATCACCAAGACATAGCTGAGTCCCCATGGCTGCTTGTTGCCAATGGGGCGCATCATTTCGACTTAATTCAACCTTACCTTGCACAGAAACAATCCATGCGGCAGGTGAACTGCAAAATGTCTCGGCATAAGCAACAACAGTTGCCAAGCTGAAAAATAATGCTACTGTAAAAAGACATAGCTTCCTTGTCAATGCTCTGTTGTACCAAGGTGCAGAAAAATATTTCCGATATAAATTCATCAGTTAGCTTTTTAAAATCGGAAAGTGAATACAACAATCTGCAAAATTTAACTTTATAAAAAATCTGAAATTAGCTACCAAAAATCAAATTTTTCAGCACGATCACCAAAACATAATAACCGAATATCTTATAATTAGGTTAACTAAAACCCACCGTGCCCATTCTCAATCACCGCAGTCTATCGAATCACTTTTCCATGATGACACAAAGGATATACTTAATTTGATCTACATCAAACTATTTTTTACTTGCCACCCATTTGTACAATTGAACTCCATGAGCTACCAGGTTGATTAATTTGATACTTCTTACAATAAGCCAAGAAAAATTGTGTTGGACCATCTTCATGAAATTCATCCAAGATTTTTAAAAACATATCACCAGCTTCTTGCCATTGTTGACTATGATACGCTTGTAAAGCGCTAGCAAAATCCTCACATAACCGTAATTGCTCGATGGTTGCCGTTTGTTTGAGCGTAATTAGTTCAGCTAAATTAACCGATGTCGATTTGCCAACTAACAAAAAATCACCAAGTGGGCGTATCAAGAAATCATCCAGACCGGCAATAACTTCGCTAGATAATAACAAGCGTGTTCCTAAGTATTTATTAGCCCCTTGAATCCGATTGGTGGTATTCACCATGTCACCAACTGCACGATATTCAAAATGATGGCCTGCACCAACATTACCTAATAACATTTCTCCAAAATGTAAACCAATACGTGTCGGTAATCGCGGTTGATCTTCATTCTGATTAAAACGCTCAACAGCGGCCATGATATCTAATGATGCGAGGCAGGCTTGTTTACGCAAGGTAGCACTCGGAAAAGGCTCTGCCCAGATGGCGAGCATCGCATCACCAACAACATCTGAAACAATGCCATTATGCTGCTTAACTGGATCAAATAACTGCGCATAATAATTATTCATCAGCAAACCTAACTCGCGAGGAGCCATTTTTTCCGCTAGAGAGGTATACATCTCTGCATCGGTTGCCAAGCAAGCACCGTAAACCAACTTATTATTAGCTGCAATTGGACCGGCGCTATGGAGCATGCTGTTAACTACCTTATCAGGCAGAAAACATCCAAAGATTTTTTTAAGCTGTTTACGTTCATATCTGGCTTGGTAATATTTCAATAACACAGCACCAAATAATGCTAATGGTACTTGCAAGAAAAACGGTACTATTATTGGCAGCCAAACATTCAGCTCTTGGAATTGATAATAAACATAAGCCCCATAAACAAATATCAATAGGCTACCAAATATAATTGCATTACGGTTAGATGTGACAGAAAAAACAATTCCAATTCCAATCCCAAAAACAAACAGCAACATCAAGCTACCAATAAAAGGAAAAGGCTTGATTGACTGATCATCCAATAGGTTGGCAAAAGCAGTGGCAGCTATTTCAACGCCACTAATGGTAAGTCCATCAGGATTCGTGAATACCGTATGATAATCGTCCCTGACTCTATCCTGCCCAGCATGATTTACCGCTGAGAAACCAACAAAAACAACTTTATTTTTAAAGACAGATTCTAGCGATTGATCAACTTGATAATATGGGATAGTTTTTACACTACGTGGCGGACCATAGAAATTTAAATAATAGGCTTCGTCGCCGCTGTATAACCGTAGCAATGCTTCAATCATGCGTCTATCATGCATACTTATACCAGTATCATGCGTCAATTGGATCAGCATTTGTTTTTTTATCGTTGGCTCTGTTATAAAAAGATTACGTAGTTTGAAAATTAAATTTTCAATATCTAAATCGCCTTGATCTAAGGAAAACTGCGCAATATACTCTGGATTAATAACCTCTAATCGACGCATAAAGTCGTTATAAACAGATAGTGTAAAGATTTGCAGAGCAAATACTGGCAGCGTCGGCGCATCACCTGCACTTTCCCTAAACGCCCAAAAAGCATTTACGTTGGTTGATTTAGGTAAAACAAAGGGAGCATGCGCCAGTGCTGCATCTGCGATTATAGGAACTAATGGCGCAGCACTTTCTTTTATAATGTTAAAACCAAGTTGATCAGTAGACAATACAGCTTCTTCAAAGTCCAACCTTTCAACAATAACAACATTCCCAGCTTTTTTAATTGCCTCAGCCAGCATCTTATCGTTATTCAGATCCTTGCTTGGCGTATCAAAGGTTAGATCAAAAACAATCGCACTGGCACCTGCTTGTGACAGAGTATCAATTAATTGCGCATGTAACTTACGCGGCCACAAGTTGGGTCTAACTGATAAATTAAATTGTGTTGACGACGGCTGATCAACAGCAACAACTACAACATCATTGGGTGCGGAAATTGCACCACGCAAGTGAAACAAAGCATACAAGCCAAATTTTTCTTCTAACATCTGACCGGCAGGCTTATGCATCTCACCTACTAGTGTCAAATTAATAACAACACCCAACAGGCCAACACATAAACTTAAAATAAGTATTTTAAGTTTAAAAGAATTAATCGCATATTCCACTAGAAGTTGCCAACCATTTATTTAACGCAGCAACCTCAGACAATTCAAGCAAAGCCTCAGCTAATTCTTCTAACTGCTCTATGGTAAAGGCGAGTAATTTTTCTTCAATCATTTGAGTATCGTTATTTATACCAAATTTATGTCTTGTCATACTGGCAATCATAGTTAGTCTCCCTTCTTGCAGCCCTTTCTGTTTTTCTTCTTCAGCTATTTCTTGATAAAACCGAGTTTGTTTTAATTCAACCTAGAAATTGGTAACTATCTACTCAGCCTACTATTACAACACCTATCAAAACTCCCCTCTAACACCAGCAACGATTGCTCGCCCAGGTAAAGGTGCAACTGTTTTCAAGAAAGAAGTATGCACACGAATATCACTATCCAACAAATTCTTTCCTTGCAGAAAAACCATATAGCTAGTTGACTTAGGGCCTTTCACATTAAAGCCAACTTCAACATTCATACGTGTATAGCCTGATGTTTCAGATTCAAATTGTGCTACACGTTGCTGGCGGGAAACACGTGTCAAATTTAAATTGGATGACCAAGATCCTGACTTATGACCTAGCTCCAAGCCAAAACGCTGCGGTGTCAAACGTGGAATATCGCCTTGTTTATTTAATTTGCCATAAACAATATCTGTGAACAAGCGTAGATTCAACCTATCTGGCAAAAGTGCAACAACTGCTTCGACTTCCATGCCATAAAATCTTGCTCCTGTTTGAGCAAAATTTTGTACTAGAAATGAGCCATTATTATCTAATACACCATCATCATCTACCCTATCCGCAATACCATCAGCATTACTATCACTACTTTGTTGAAAAACATAATCCTGAATTTGATTAACAAAGAAATTAATTTTTCCAGTAACGACTCCACTAGTTTTATGTAATGCAAAGTCGAAATTATTTGAGGTCTCCTTAGTTAATGCGCTATCACCAAGATCAAAGGTATTGGTTGCAACATGAATCCCATTAGCATACAAGGCAACAGATGTAGGAGCACGTTGTCCACGAGTAACAGAAAAATCTAATTGATAGCCATCCATAAAATCCCAACGACTACCTGCAGAAATACTATACAGATTAAAACCTCGTGAGACGTACTGATTCTCCTTTGGATCTTGCATTGCCCGTTCAAGTCGACCACCAATCTCAAATTGCCAACGTTTCCAATCCTGTTTTTCAACTACAAATAAACCAATAGAATGAGACTTGGTTGAAGGTAAAAAAGCTTCCTCTCCAGCAATTGTAAAATCACCATGCTGAAATTGTAAACCAGCAACCCCCTGCCAATTTGCTAATGGCGCATGCAACAATTCCAGTCGGCCTTCTAATTCATCATTCTTGAAACTGGTACCAACTTCGCCACTTTGCTCTAATTCATCATGCTGATAATCGTTGTAATTCATACGTATCTTTAGTTGCTCAAAACCTTTCAGCGGATTATCTAATTCACCAGCCACACCATAGCGTGTCTGCCCCATATCAATTTCAGCCCCTTCTGGGCCAGGGATACCATAACGACTCTCTAACCTTGAAACTGATGCACCCACAAAGCCACGCTCAGCAACAAAAGAACCTCCCATTGATAAGCTACCAGAATCAACTGCACTATTTCTTAACGTACCTTTTATACTGTTAGGATCACTGTTGTCAGCACGCCCAGGAATTTTAATATTATTAGATTTTGTCTTAAAACCTTCAATATTCCAGGATAACTGCTTGAAACTACCGCTTGCATTGAAACTGCCCCTACGCTCCTCAGTGGCCGAGTTATATTGCCCAGTGAAATTTCCTTGCGGTGATTTAAATAAACGCTCAGGAATTTGATGGGTAATCACATTTACAACACCACCTGAAGTACCACTACCATAAAGCAAGGTGGCCGGGCCACGCAAAATTTCAATTCGTGATGCATTCAGTGTATTCGCAGCCACTGCATGATCTGGGCTAATAATAGACAAATCACCAGTACCAATACCAGCTTCTAATATGCGCACACGAGGCCCATCCAACCCACGAATAATCGGGCGACCAGCGCCTGGACCAAAACTACTAGAACTAACGCCAAGTGATTGGGAAAGCGTATTGAGTATAATCTCAATATTAGATGGACTTATAGTCAACTTATTTAATGGTTAAATTAATTAAACCACAAACCTTATTTTGCGTAGTTCTTAGTATTAACAACGACAATCGAATGTAACTGTCGCTGTTGATAAGCGAAT
>JAJFJL010000169.1 GCA_021774055.1 Nitrosomonas sp.
TCTTGTTAGAAAAATATGGTATTGCCGAAACCCATTTTCTTATTAATGAACTATTGCTAATAACTGGGATTGGATTATCTGCAGCTCTTGCCATCGCGACATATCTTGCTCAGGTTAATAAAAATAGAGCAGATCAAATTGAGACAACAAATATTAAAATTTTATCTCAATCGAATGAGCTAAAAAAGCAACTAGATGATAATGCAGAGCGTGTTAAAGAATTAAAGTGCTTGCATGGAATTAGCCTGTTTATCAGCAAGCGAATGATTACAAAGGAAATGTTGCAGAAGATTGTTGATGTCCTTCCATCAAGTTGGCAATATCCAGAAATTTCCAGAGCTAAGCTTGTTTTCGATGGTTATGAATATGTTTCAGAGCCATTTGGAGAAACAAAATGGGTGCAATCAAGTGATATTGTAGTGAATGGTGAGCTACGAGGGTTTGTTGCTGTTTATTATTTAGAGATGCGTCCTGAGTTAGATGAAGGTCCATTTATGATAGAAAAAAGAACCTTAATTAACAACGTTTCTATGAATATTGGTGAAGCAATTGAACATCAACAAGCAGATGAAGCATTACAATTAAGTGAGCAGCGTTTTAGAACAATATTTGAAGAATCACCTTTAGGTATCGCATTAGTTGATTCAATTACAGGACAATTGCATGAAATTAATCCAAAGTTTGCGTTAATTCTTGGTAGAACAAAAAAAGAAATAATGCTTGCCAATTGGATTAGTTTTACACATCCAGATGATGCGCAAGAAAATTTAGACAATATAGCCGATTTAAATGCAGGAAAAATATCTGGTTTTAACATTAATAAGCGCTGTATTAAACCGGATGGCTCTGTGATATGGATTAACATGTCGGTTGCGTCAGTTAAAGTTAGCAGCCATATAGGATCACGTTATTTATGTATGATTGAAGATGTCACCGAGAGAAAATATTTAGGTGAGGAATTAGATAGTCATCGTCATCATCTTGAGGCGTTGGTGGTAACCCGTACGGAACAGTTATCAGTAGCACAAAAACAGGCAGAAACTGCCAATCAAGCTAAAAGTACTTTTTTGGCAAATATGAGTCACGAGATTCGTACTCAGATGAATGCAATCGTTGGACTTTCCTATCTACTGAAACAGTGTAGACTTAATTCTAGGCAATTAGATCATGTAGCTAGAATTGATGTTGCCGCTAAGCATATGCTTTCTATTATTAACGATATATTGGATTTGTCTAAAATAGAATCTGGAAAATTAACCTTGGAACAATCAGATTTTCATTTGGATGTGATTTTTGATTACATTTTATCGTTATTAGGAGAACAAGCGAAAGAAAAGGGGTTAGTGTTTGAAGTAGATAAAAATGCGGTACCAGTATGGCTCAGAGGTGACGCGACCCGCCTGCGTCAAGCATTACTTAATTACACAAGTAATGCGGTTAAATTTACAGAAAGTGGCCGTATACTTTTACGGTCTAAAAAATTAGAAGAACATGATGGTGAGTTTTTAGTGCGATTTGAAGTGCAGGATACTGGTATTGGTATTGAACCAGACAAGCTACCTCAGCTGTTTAAAGCTTTTGGGCAGGCTGACGTTTCTACAACACGTTTGTATGGTGGCACAGGCTTAGGTTTGGCTATAACGCAAAAATTAGCACAATTAATGCACGGTGAATCTGGTGTGGAAAGTAAGCTGGGGGAAGGTAGTACCTTTTGGTTTACTGCTAGACTTAGACGGGGGCATGGTGTTTTACCAATAGAGCCATCGACTGATACTAAGAATGTTGATGCAATATCATGGGAAGATTACGCTGGTTCGCATGTTTTATTGGTTGAAGATAATATTATTAACCGAGAAATTATGTTGCAACTATTAAGTAACTTTATGTTAGTCGTCGATATTGCAGAAAATGGTCGTAAAGCTGTAGAAAAGTTGCGTACTAAGGCTTATGACTTGGTGTTAATGGACATTCAAATGCCAGAAATGAATGGTCTGGAAGCAACACGGATAATTCGGACTATGAGTAATCATACGGAAACACCGATTTTGGCGATGACCGCGAATGTTTATGAGGAAGACCGTCAAGCATGCTTCAAGGCAGGAATGAATGATTTTATAGTGAAGCCGATTAATCCAGATAAGTTGTTCTTAGTCATTGCAAAATGGTTACCCAATTCTGCTGTTTCTAAGAACATACCAACTGCCACTGTTACTTCTCTTCCAATAACTAATAATCGTAGCGTTTTATATGAAAAACTGAAAGCGATTGAAGAAATAGATGTAGAAAAAGGACTAAAGAGCACGTTAGGTGATGAATCCAGTTATCTTCATATATTACATCAGTTTGACACCCAGCATAATCAAGATATGTCTAAATTTAAAGCATGCCTTACGGAGGGTGAAATTGATGCGGCAAAACATATTGTCCATACACTTAAAGGTGTTGTTGGCTTATTGAGGCTGACAAAATTACAGGTAGCTGTTAATGCTCTTGGAGAGGATTTGCGTGTGCACGGGAATAATAAAAACAACGCAAGTCTCGTTCATGTTGTACAGACTGAGCTGATGAATCTTCATGAAGCACTATCTAAGATACCTGAGCAAGAAGTATCTAATGCCACTGTCAAATCAAATTCTAATAATGCACATGAAATACTTAAAGACCTTGATACGTTGCTGGCCAATGATGATGCGATGGCTAGCCAATTGTTTTTAGAATCGCAAACGTTATTGCAGCAAACTTTTGGTAAAGAAATTATATTACTTGGCCGACAAATAGAGCGTTTTGATTATCTTGAAGCAACTAAAACCTTGCAATCTATTTTAAATAATAATTAAATAAAACGTATATGAGCCGGTGCTATATTTAATACTAATTCTTTCTCTGTCGATTTCCTTCATTAAATTGCAATCATTCATCTGCCCTGTGAATGAATGTTCAGGCACTAGATAAGTTGCCGGTAACGGCGTCGACCTGACTCCTTTGTGTGCTAATGTAATAAAGTATCCCGTTGCCAGCAGCGGGATACGGGATCACAATTACTCCGCTTTTTCTTTTAGTTGTTTTCCCTCGTTCTCCAACATTTCCCTTTCTTCTTCTAGTTCATCAAAGGCTCTTTCAAGCTTTTCTTCATTAACAGAATCTAAATTGGCATTTAATAGTTCTTGAAGGTCAATTTTCTTTTGATCCCAATCACCTTTTCTTTCTTCCCAACTATTAATTTCTCCAAATAACTCACCATTATCTTCTTTGAGTTTGTTTAACATATTACTAATATTATCTAGTGCTTCATCATACTTACCCTCTTCATATTTTTGATATTCAGATTTTAAAAGGCCTGCACCAGCACCAACAACTTCAGCGCCTTTACTGAAAATTTCCTGTGCCTGCTCCTTTTCCTGAGCAGTACCAAAAATATAATTGTATCCTAAAAGACCGATAACCAAGAAAAATGCAGTTGTGATAATTAATCGAATCATTGTAATTGTGCTCCAAATATTTTTTTAAAAAACTGTATCAATTTTATTAACCCAAGTTTGTCACTATATCAAAGCAATCTCTAAATAAACATAAAGTTAAAAATTTTAAGGTGGCCTGGTTGGAACTACAGATTTTTTGTTATCAATAATCAATTTAATTTTTCCGATAGGACCATAATTAACGCCCAAGGCATCATATATTTGTCTGTGACAAGGCTCTGCTTGGGTGGTCGTGCGTAGGTTAATAGTTCTACCTTTCTTTGTTTGTTGGTATATAGCTGATTCCTTAATCATCTGTAGCGTTCAAAGAGTTCCTCCAGGGTAAGCTGATGTTTGCATCGAAATGTTTTAGCTCCTGACCATTTGTTCTCAATGTAATTTAAATCTGGTGAATACGTGGACTGAAATACCAGTCTGTGACCATAGAATTCAAATAATTTAGGCAGCACTTTTTTTCGGTGAAATTTTGCATTATCCATAACAACAACACTGCCTGGAGATAGATTTGGAATAAGTTTATTTCTGCACCAATCTTCAAAAATACCTAATTTAACTGTTTCTTTATATAAGTAGGTTCTTTGGGGTTTCGGGTTATCAAGAAATAGTTAGTTTTATCAGTGTGTTGAAGCATCTTTCGACTCATGTTTTTATGCCAAAATAAGCTTAAGTCAGAATTTCTAACTAATTGAACTTATGAGGAAATTTTAAGTATCCTTCCAGGTCTATATAGATTCGCT
>JAJFJL010000170.1 GCA_021774055.1 Nitrosomonas sp.
ATTAATACCTTGAACAATCACTCTATCAAGGCCAGCCATTTTAGTGACAGTTGCATGCTTACCTTTATCCTTTCCAGCAATAACAACAACATCATCTCCTGCTTTAATCTTACTCACTACTGACTCCCCTACTTATATAACTTCCGGGGCTAAAGAAACTATCTTCATAAATTTAGAATTTCTCAGCTCGCGGGTAACAGGTCCAAATATACGAGTCCCTAAAGGCTCAAGTTTATTATTCAGAATCACTGCTGCATTACTATCAAATTTAATCAAAGAACCATCACCCCGACGAACACCTTTCGATGTCCTAACAACTACCGCACTATAAACCTCACCCTTCTTAACACGACCTCTAGGAGCGGCATCCTTAATACTTACCTTAATAACATCACCTATCCCAGCGTAATGTCTTTTTGTACCACCAAGAACCTTAATACACATGACCGAGCGCGCGCCTGTGTTATCAGCCACTCTTAATATAGTTTGCATTTGTATCATGTTACTGGCCTTATAAACTAAACAACAATAAATTGTAACAATACCTACTAAAAACGCACTTCATCCATAAGGAATTACGCAAAAGGCAAACCAAACATATTACACCAGTTCAACTTGAATTGCAACAAACAAAAACTATTGCATTAGCGATTTAGACACTAATTCTACAGCACACCAATTTTTAGTTTTTGATATTGGGCGACACTCTTCAATAATAACTAAATCACCTGTTTTATAACTATTTAATTCATCATGAGCGTGATATTTCTTAGAACGTAAAATTATCTTCCCATAGAGAGGATGCTTTACTTTTCTTTCAACTAATACGGTTATCGTTTTATTTGTCTTATCACTAACAACTCGGCCACTCAGTGTACGAGAAAAATTATCTTTACTCATAGTTCCTTAGATTTTTGACTAATAATTGTTTTTACGCGCGCAATATCCCTACGCACAACACGAATCTGATTAGTATTAACCAATTGCTGAGTACCTTTCTGCATTCTTAGCCCAAATTGAACCTTAAGCAACACCAGCAATTCCTTATTTAAGCCCTGATAACTCATAGCTCTTAAATCATTAGTTTTCATTTTCAACCACCAATTTGTCTTATGACAAATGTTGTTTGTATAGGTAATTTAGCCGCAGCCAAGCGAAATGCTTCTCTTGCAAGAAGCTCATCAACACCATCCATTTCATATAACATTTTACCTGGCTTAATTTCAGCAACAAAATACTCAGGATTTCCCTTGCCCTTACCCATTCTAACCTCGGCAGGTTTTTGCGAAATAGGCTTATCCGGAAATATTCTAATCCAAATTCTACCACCTCTTTTGATATGCCTAGTCATAGCTCGCCTTGCAGCTTCAATCTGCCTAGCTGTTATACGTCCACGGCCAACAGCTTTAAGACCAAAATCCCCAAAGCTTACTTTTGCACCACGAGTCGCCACACCAGTATTTCTACCTTTCTGCTGCTTTCTATATTTTGATCTAGCTGGTTGAAGCATCTTTATCTCCTTGCTCCGCACTTGCTCCGCTATCTGATACAGACTTATCTTTCACCAATTCAAGATTTAAATCTGACATCTTTTCATTCTCTACTGACGAAGGTTTTCTATAAACCTGAGAACCACTCTTCTTCTTTCTTTTTTTTCTTTCTTCGTCCCTAGGGGAATTTCCAGGAGAAGGCTCAAGAATAGCTCCTTTATTACCTCCTAAAATTTCCCCTTTAAAAACCCACACTTTAATGCCAATTATTCCATACGTTGTACTTGCTTCCGATGTTCCATACTGCACGTCAGCTCGCAAAGTATGAAGAGGAACTCTACCTTCGCGATACCATTCTGTACGCGCAATTTCAATCCCGTTAAGTCGACCAGAACTCATTATTTTTATACCCTGAGCACCAAGACGCATAGCATTTTGTATTGAACGCTTCATAGCTCTACGAAACATAATTCTTTTTTGCAATTGTTGCGCAATATTGTCAGCAATCAGCTGCGCATCAAGCTCAGGTTTCCTTATTTCTTCAATATTAACGTGAACTGGAACACCCATCATTTTCTGAAGGTCAGCTCTCAATACCTCAATATCCTCGCCTTTCTTTCCAATAACAATACCAGGACGAGAAGTAAATATCGTAATTCGAGCATTTTTTGAAGGTCGCTCAATCAATACTTTACCAACAGAGGCATGTACTAATTTTTTAGATAAAAAATTACGAACCTTAATATCCTCATTAAGCATAATTGGAAACGAACTGCTATTTGCATACCACTTCGACGACCAGTTCTTTTGAACTGACAATCTAAATCCTGTTGGATGTATTTTTTGACCCATAGTTACCTTGTTACTTCTTAATTTTAATAGGATTAATCACCTACAGTTATTGAAATATGGCACGTTGGCTTTGTGATTCTATTACCTCGCCCTTTTGCTCTTGGACTAAGACGCTTCATCTTAAGACCACGATCAATACATATAGAAGAAACCTTTAAATCATCTATATCTGCACCATCATTATGCTCCGCATTAGCAATTGCAGATTCAAGTACTTTCTTAATAATTACCGCCCCTTTCTTAGGGCTAAAAGCCAATAAATTCAAGGCACTATCTACACGCAAACCACGTATTTGATCTGCAACTAAACGTCCCTTTTGCTCTGATAAACGCACCCCACGTAATACAGCAGATGTTTGCATTATTCTAACTCCCTATCTTTTCGATCCTGATGATTTTTTATCAGCCAAATGACCCTTAAAGGTACGAGTATGAGAAAATTCACCAAACTTATGACCCACCATATTCTCTGTCACATATATTGGCACATGCTGCCTTCCATTATGTACAGCAACCGTCAAACCAATAAAATCAGGCAGAATAGTTGACCTCCTAGACCATGTTTTAATAGGCCTCTTATCGCTGGTACTACGCACCTTTTTAACTTTCTCTAATAAATGTAAATCAACAAACGGTCCTTTCTTAATTGAACGAGCCATATTTATCTATCCCTTTTTATAGTACCTACGACGCACAATCATTCTGTCAGTACGTTTATTATTCCGTGTTCTCAATCCTTTTGCTGGAGTTCCCCACGGGCTAACCGGATGCCTACCCCCAGAAGTTCGCCCTTCTCCACCACCATGAGGATGATCAACCGGATTCATCACTACACCTCGTACCGTAGGACGAATTCCACGCCAGCGCATAGCTCCAGCTTTACCAATTGATTTTAAATTATATTCTTCATTACCAACGTCACCTATAGTTGCTCTACAATCCACATGAACCCTACGGATTTCCCCAGATCTTAGACGCAATTGAGTATATTCTCCCTCACGTGATTGCAACTGAGCTGAAGTACCAGCCGAGCGCGCTATCTGAGCACCCTTGCCAGGCTTCATTTCAACACAATGAACCGTACTACCAACAGGTATATTACGAAGAGGCAAAGAATTTCCATTCTTAATCGGAGAATTCACTCCACTTATCAACACAGTACCAACAGCTATACCTTTAGGAGCTATGATATACCTTCTTTCACCATCCGCATAACATAACAAAGCAATATTCGCACTACGATTTGGGTCATGCTCCAACCGCTCCACTTTAGCCGAAATATTATCTTTATCACGCCTAAAATCAATTAACCTATAATGCTTCTTATGCCCACCACCTCTATGCCTAACAGTTATACTACCACTGTTATTTCTCCCTGCTTTACGCGATTTCTTCTCAGTAAGTTTAGCGTAAGAAGAACCATTATGAAGATCTTTATTAATTATTTTAACAACAGCACGACGACCTGGAGAGGTAGGCTTAACTTTCAAAAGAGCCATTACTTTACATCTCCTTTAGTAAATTCTGAGAAGTTAATTTCTTTGCCATCTTTCAAACTAACAAAAGCCTTTTTCCAACTACGTCTCTCACCCATGAACTTACCAAATCTTTTCTTTTTACCCTTAACGTTCAAAACTTGAACTTTATTAACCTCAACCTTTTGATCTTTCCACAACAATTCTACAGCAGCCTTAATTTCAATTTTTGTTGCATCTTGCACAACACGAAAAACAACATGATTATATTTATCACCAATATATGTAGCTTTTTCTGAGACCTGAGGAGCTAAAATAATTTTCATTAATCTAGCATGATTAGTTAACGTCAATTCACTCATTTCATCAATTCCTCAATCTTTTTAATCGCTTTTTGAGTTACTAAGACCCTTTCATAACGCAACAAACTATATGGATCTGCAGAATTCACCTCAACAACCTTAACATGAGGCAAATTTCTTGATGACAAATATAAATTCTTATCCATCTCATCCGTTATAATCAATACTTCATGCAGATCTAACTTTTCAAGAGCCAACGCCAAATCTCTAGTCTTTGAACTTTCAATCATTAGCGAATCAATTATAAGTAAGCGCTCATCCCTTACTAACTGCGAAAAAATAATACTCATTCCAGCACGGTACATCTTGCGATTTAGCTTATGGCTAAATTTCTCCTTGGAACTATTTGGAAAAATTTGACCACCACCGCGCCAAAGAGGGCTTGCTGCAGTACCAGCTCTAGCACGCCCAGTACCTTTCTGCTTCCAAGGTTTACGAGTCGACTTCGACACCTGCGAACGATCTTTCTGAGCTCTGGTACCACTTCTTGAATTAACCAAATAAGATGTAACAAGCTGATGAACTACAGAATCATTATATGAACGATTAAATAAGTCATCCGAAACCTCTATACTACTCAATACCTGATTGCTGCCATCAACAAAATTAAGTTCCATTATACACCTGCCTAATTATTTTTAAACTGTTCAGATTTAGAAGAACTAATTTTAATACCAGGCTTAACAAAAACACTACCACCCTTTGAACCTGGAATAGCGCCTTTTATAATTAATAAATTACGTTCAACATCAATTTTCAATATCTCTAAATTCTGAATTGTACAATTATGTCCGCCCATACGTCCAGACATTTTCTTTCCCGGAAACACACGCCCCGGATCCTGAGCCATACCAAGAGAACCAGGCAGATTATGAGCTTTAGAATTACCATGGCTTGCCCGATTTGATGAAAAGTTGTGTCGTTTAATCGCTCCAGCATACCCCTTACCAATAGAAACACCTGAAACATCCACTATTTGGCCAGACTCAAAAACATCAACTCCCAACTCCATACCATTAGACAAATTAGCAAATTTAGAAAACTCATCCTGGCTCAACCTAAATTCCTTAAGTACACTACCAGCCTCAACGGCTGCTTTTCTATAATGACCAGCAGATGGCTTATTGACTCTACTAGCACGCCGACTTCCAGCTGAAATCTGCACTGCAAAATACCCATCACTCTCAAAGTTTTTTACTTGGGTAATGTAATTATTAGAAACATCAACAACCGTAACTGAGTGACTATCACCTGCATCACTAAACATTCGCATCATACCAACCTTGCGACCGATCATTCCTAAACTCATTTTCATCCTTTATATAGAACTAGCAAACCCAATTAGCACTCTAATAGCATAATTTAGCAGGCACTATCTCAACACTATCCACACACGAATACTCAACAAAACCTAATCACTGAGCTTAAAGCTTTATCTCTACATCAACACCAGCAGGCAAATCTAATTTCATCAATGCATCAACTGTTTTATCGGTAGGATCCAAAATATCCATTAAACGCAAGTGAGTGCGAATTTCAAATTGATCGCGCGATGTTTTATTAACATGAGGAGAACGCAACACATCAAAACGCTCAATGCGTGTTGGAAGTGGAACAGGCCCCCTGACAACAGCACCAGTTCTCTTGGCCGTTTCAACTATCTCAACAGCTGATTTATCTATCAAACGATAATCAAATGCCTTAAGACGAATTCTTATTTTTTGACTCTGCATATAATCTAAACCTCAGGATGATGGATTCTGGACCAAGAGTTATTTAAAAAACCTCTATGCCTTTATCCTGTATGTATTATTCAATAACTTTAGCAACCACACCAGCACCAACAGTCCTACCACCTTCTCGTATCGCAAAACGCAATCCTTCTTCCATAGCAATTGGCGCAATCAAATTCACAGTAACTGAAACATTATCACCAGGCATCACCATTTCTGTTCCAGCAGGAAGCTCAATCGCACCGGTAACATCAGTTGTACGAAAATAAAACTGTGGACGATATCCAGGAAAAAACGGCGTATGACGACCTCCCTCATCTTTACTTAGCACATATATCTCTGCTGTAAACTTAGTATGAGGAGAAATACTTCCTGGCTTAGCCAGCACCTGACCACGCTCAACTTCCTCGCGCTTGGTTCCTCGCAACAAAACACCTACATTATCACCAGCTTGCCCTTGATCCAACAATTTCCTAAACATTTCAACACCAGTACAAACTGTTTTCAACGTTGGCTTCAAGCCAATAATCTCTAACTCTTCGCCGACCTTAACTATTCCACGTTCAATGCGACCAGTAACAACCGTACCTCGCCCAGATATAGAAAAAACATCTTCAACAGGCATAATAAACGCCCCATCAATAGCTCTCTCAGGTTGCGGAATATAACTATCTAAAGCTTCAGCTAACTTCTCTATCGAAGGCTCACCTATATCACTTTTATCTCCCTCTAATGCCTTCAACGCTGAACCAACAATAATTGGCGTATCATCACCAGGAAAATCATATTTGCTGAGCAACTCTCTAATTTCCATCTCCACCAACTCTAACAACTCAGCATCATCAACCATGTCAGCTTTATTCATGTAAACAATAATATAAGGCACACCAACCTGACGCGCCAACAATATATGCTCACGTGTTTGCGGCATTGGCCCGTCCGCCGCAGACACCACCAATATCGCACCATCCATTTGTGCTGCACCAGTAATCATATTTTTCACGTAATCAGCATGACCAGGGCAATCCACATGCGCATAATGACGATTATCAGTTTCGTACTCAACATGAGCAGTATTTATAGTAATACCACGTGTTCGCTCTTCTGGCGCAGAATCAATCTGAGCATAACTCTTAGCATCACCACCAAATCTATTTGTCAATATCGTCGTGATTGCCGCTGTCAACGTTGTTTTCCCATGATCAACATGCCCAATTGTCCCAACATTTACATGCGGCTTTGATCGATCAAATTTAATTTTAGCCATTAACTTTACCCTCTTACCTTACTTATTTTTATTCATTATTGATTCGGAAATATTCTTTGGAGCCTCAGAATAATGCTTAAATTCCATAGTATAAGTTGCTCTACCTTGCGTAGCTGATCGCAACGACGTGGAATAACCAAACATTTCTGCCAAAGGAACCTCAGCCTTCACCAACTTCATTCCCGGCTGATCCTCCATACCCTGTATCATACCTCTACGCGAAGACAAATCACCAACAACATTTCCCATAAAATCTTCTGGCGTCTCAACTTCAACCGCCATCATTGGCTCCAGCAGCACTGGGTTAGCTTTACGCATACCATCTTTGAATGCTATAGAAGCCGCCATTTTAAACGCATTTTCATTAGAATCCACATCATGATAAGAACCATCAAACAAGGTGACCTTAACATCAACCACAGGATATCCGGCTAGAATTCCGTTAGGCAAAGTTTCTCGCAAACCCTTCTGTACAGCAGGTATATATTCTCTAGGAACCGCGCCACCTTTAATTTCGTCAATAAATTCAAATCCCTTACCAGTTTCACTAGGCTCCATTTTTAACCACACATGCCCATATTGACCACGCCCACCAGACTGCTTAACAAACTTACCTTCCACTTCAATTTTTGATTTTATTGCCTCACGATATGCAACTTGAGGAGCCCCCACGTTTGCTTCAACACCAAACTCGCGCCTCATTCTATCCACAATGATTTCTAAATGCAACTCACCCATACCAGAAATTATTGTTTGTCCAGACTCTTCATCTGAACGCACTCTAAATGACGGATCCTCCTGCGCCAATCTGTTCAGCGCAATACCCATTTTCTCTTGATCTAACTTTGTCTTCGGCTCAACAGCCACATGAATAACAGGCTCTGGGAACACCATACGCTCGAGCGTTATTATGTTCCGTGGATCACACAACGTATCACCAGTTGTCGCTTCCTTTAAACCAACCGCTGCAGCAATATCTCCAGCACGCACTTCTTTAACTTCCTCACGCTGATTTGCATGCATTTGCAATATTCGACCAATCCGTTCTTTACGCCCTTTTACTGGATTATATATTGTATCTCCAGTCTTCACTACGCCAGAGTACACCCTAAAAAATATCAACTGACCAACAAAAGGATCTGTTGCTATTTTAAACGACAATCCAGAAAATGATTCTTCGTCACTAGCCTTTCTTACAGCCTTTTTTCCGAACTCATCTTCACCCTCTATAGCATGAACATCTACCGGCGACGGCAAATAATTAACTACAGCATCCAACATTGCCTGAACACCTTTATTCTTAAACGCTGTACCACATAACATAGGCACAATCTCATTATTCAATGTCCGAATCCGCAATCCACGCTTTATATCTTCAATAGTCAAACTACCATTCTCAAGATAGCTATCCATCAACTCCTCACTTGCTTCAGCAGCCACCTCAACCATCTTTCCGTGCCACTCTTGTGCGTCGTCCAGCATATCCGCTGCAATTTCACGCTCCTCGTACTCAACACCTTTAGTCTTTTCATCCCAGTAAATCGCTTTCATCTTTACCAAGTCCACAACACCCTCAAACCCCTCCTCCGCCCCAATCGGCAATTGGATAGGCACAGGATAAGCTTTAAGACGAGTCTGAACCTGTCCATACACACGCATAAAATCCGCACCAGACCTATCCATCTTATTAACAAAAGCAAGACGAGGAACTTTATATTTATTTGCCTGACGCCACACCGTTTCCGTTTGAGGCTGCACACCGCCTACCGCACAAAAAACCGTACACGCACCATCTAAAACACGCAACGAACGCTCAACCTCAATTGTAAAGTCAACATGACCAGGAGTATCAATAATTTTAATCCTATGTTCCGGCAACTCACCCTCCATACCCTGCCAAAAACAGGTTGTAGCAGCCGAGGTTATGGTAATACCCCTCTCCTGCTCTTGCTCCATCCAATCCATAGTAGCAGCACCGTCATGAACCTCACCTATTTTATGAGAAACACCAGTGTAGAAAAGCACACGCTCAGTCGTTGTCGTTTTACCAGCGTCAATATGAGCCATAATTCCAATATTACGATAGCGATTTATAGGTGTTTTTCTTGCCACAATATTTATGCCTTAAATTTATTTCTTTAATCAAATACAACCAAAATAGATAATAACCAACAAGCTACCTAAAATCTATAATGTGAAAAAGCTTTATTAGACTCCGCCATACGGTGAACCTCTTCTCTCTTCTTTACTGCGCCACCTCGACCCTCTGCCGCCTCCGAAAGCTCACCAGCGAGCCTTATATCCATCGACTTTTCACTTCTTTTCCGAGCCGCTTCCCTTATCCAGCGCATGGCAAGCGCATTTCTTCGCACTGACCTCACCTCAACTGGGACTTGGTAATTTGCACCACCAACACGACGGCTTTTCACCTCAACTAGCGGCCTCACATTTGACAAAGCCTGCGTAAAAATCTCCAATGGATCACTTCCAGTCTTTTTTTGAATATGATCCATAGCACCATAAATAATCCTTTCTGCTACTGATTTTTTACCACGAGTCATCAACACATTAACGAACTTTGCCAACTCTACATTATGAAACTTTGGATCCGGCAATATATCTCGCTTCGGCACTTCTCTACGTCTTGGCATTCTTCTCTAACCCCAATGGTTTTAATCAAACAACTACAAACTAAATAGCAACACTAACCAGACTTATCTAAGCAGTCTTAGGTCGCTTAGACCCATACTTAGACCTACCTTGCCTACGATCCTTAACACCCGCAGTATCAAGACTACCTCGCACAGTATGATAACGAACACCAGGCAAATCCTTCACCCTGCCACCACGTATTAAAATCACAGAGTGCTCTTGCAAATTATGCCCCTCTCCACCGATATAACTAGAAACTTCATAGCCATTCGTCAGCCTTACACGTGCAACCTTACGAAGCGCAGAATTAGGCTTCTTAGGCGTGGTTGTATATACTCTTGTACATACACCCCGCTTCTGCGGACTACTCTCCAACGCAGGAACGTTACTTTTTACTCGCTTCGCAACACGAGGCTTACGAACTAATTGACTTATTGTCGGCATCACAATTTCCTAAAAAAAACTACGACGGCTCCAGGCCGCCTAAACACTTTTATATACTTCAACTTGCCTGCTTACATATCAGCGCCAATTAAACTCACTGACCACAACCAAAAAAAGAGAGCGGATTTTATTAGGTTTATTTCCCCATGTCAAGCACCATATTCACCATCACTAAACCCCAACAACCAGCCACACACTTTTGACCACGCATAAAATGGGGTATTTTTAATACAAAACACAACCACCTCACTGTCAGCTTATATTTCAGAAGAAAATAAAATCATTATGTCCTTATAAATCAACAAATTAACCACCAATGATTTCCCTGCATTTAATGAGGCCTTGCACTATGCTACTCGAATAATTTGAACACTATTTTCTACCTAAATAACCTGTACCGACTGATACTTTGCTCAACTCTTTGAACCTTATTTAAAAATCAACAAATGGCAAGAACTAGGCACTGGGTCAGCTTGATAACATACTACTTTATTTGTACTGTTATTTACATATTGCAAATAACGCGCAAAACTATATATCCATCTGATTGAGAACTAATTTATTAGTATTTTCTGTTTTATTTAATGGTTCTAAACGAACTAAATTCAGAAGATATCATCAAGTTGACCCAGTACTCAAGAACTATGCCAAACAATCAGAAAAATAAATTACAGAGAGCAACTCAACGCCCTGCCGCAATACGCATCCGCAACGCATTTAACTTAATAAAGCCAGATGCATCCTGCTGATCATACGCCCCACCATCATCTTCAAAAGTAGACATCTCTGGCGCCATCAGCGAATCAGTTGCAGAATCTCTCCCAACAACCATAACATTACCTTTGTAAAGCTTAATTCTAACCCATCCATTAACACACTCTTGCGATGCATCTATCATAGCCTGCATAACCTTTCTCTCTGGACTCCACCAATATCCGTTATAAATTAACGTAGCATACCGCGGCATCAGATCATCTTTTAAATGCCCTACCTCACGATCAAGTGTTATCGACTCAATAGCACGATGCGCTCGCAGCAAAATCATACCACCAGGAGTTTCATAACACCCACGCGACTTCATCCCAACAAATCTATTTTCAACCAGATCTAATCTACCAATACCATGCTTCCCACCTAACTGATTTAACTTAGTCAGCATATCAGCTGGAGACTGTTTTTTTCCATTTAGAGCTACAGCATCACCCTGCAAAAACTCTAACTCAATATACTCCGCTTCATCTGGAGCCTCCTCAGGCGACACCGTCCAACGCCACATAGACTCCTCTGCTTCCTCAGACGGGTCTTCCAAACTACGCCCTTCATAGGAAATATGTAGCAAATTTGCATCCATACTGTATGGGGAACCAGTTTTTTTCTTCATCTCAACCGGAATACCATGATCCTCAGCATATTTCATTAATTTTTCTCGTGAATTTAAATCCCATTCACGCCACGGCGCAATAACACAAATATCAGATTGCAATGCATAATAGCCAAGCTCAAAACGCACTTGATCATTTCCCTTGCCAGTAGCTCCATGCGAAACCGCGTCAGCTTTTGTCTCTTGAGCTATCTCTATCTGTCTTTTTGAAATTAATGGGCGAGCAATACTTGTTCCTAATAAATATTCACCCTCATAAACAGTATTTGCTCGAAACATAGGAAAAACATAATCACGTACAAATTCTTCTCGCAAATCCTCTATGTAAATTTCCTTCACACCCAATTGCTTCGCTTTTGCTCGCGCAGGCTCAACCTCTTCACCTTGACCAATATCTGCTGTAAACGTAACTACTTGACACTGATATTTATCTTGCAGCCACTTCAAAATCACTGAAGTATCCAGCCCTCCAGAAAAAGCCAGAACAACTTTATTTATCTCTTTCATGTTATTTATAATTATAATTAGGTTTTATAAAATTTGAGCTGCGCTCAACAGTTGCTAAACCAACATTATCCACATACGAATTCACATTTATTTTGCGAATCATCTCCAACGCAATTATTCTTTTTTACCAAGCAACAAATATTCCATTAAAGCTTTTTGTGTATGCAATCGATTTTCTGCTTCTTGCCATACTACCGACTGCGGCCCATCAATAACATCAGCAGAAACCTCTTCACCACGATGCGCAGGCAAACAATGCATAAACAAAGCATCGTTTTTTGCTCCTGCCATCATCTCTGTATTAACACAAAAACCAGCAAAATCTTTTTTTCTTGCTTCTATTTCCTTTTCAAAACCCATACTAGTCCAAACATCTGTCGTAACAAGATCAGCATTTTTTACTGCATCATATGGACACGCAAACTTTTTATAATACTTACAATCGTATTTCTCAGCACCTACAGATTCAATATCATATCCAGGTGGCGATGACACATTAACTGTAAAATCGAATAACTTTGCCGCTTGCAGCCATGTACTACACATGTTATTTGCATCACCAATCCAAGCAATTGTTTTACCTGTAATACTCCCACGATTTTCTACATAAGTAAAAATATCACTCATAATCTGGCACGGGTGATTAGCATCCGTTAAACCATTAATTACAGGCACACTCGAATAATCCGCAAAACACTCAATAATTTTATGCTCATGAGTACGAATCATAACCAGATCAACCATACTTGAGATTACACGCGCAGCATCTTCAACAGGCTCACCCCTACCAAACTGAGTATCTCTATTTGCAAGATATATTGCGGCTCCACCAAGCTGCTGCATTCCAGCTTCAAATGATAAACGAGTACGCGTAGAATTTTTGTCAAATATCATTGCAAAAGTTCGATTCTCTAGCGGCTTATATTGCTGCTGCTGTTTATGCGCTTTCTTGATCCAAGAAGCACGAGAAAATAAGTACTCAAACTCCTCACGATTTAAATCTTTAAATTGCAAAAAATGCTTCAATTGCACAACCTTAATTATTTTTTAATTAACCTATATACCATGGTCAACAATTATTCTTACCTAGAAATTTCTTTATTAGCATCGCAGTGATTTCTATCACCTGTTCTGCTTCTTCATGCTTCATAACCAAAGCAGGCAACAGTCGCACAACTCTTTCCGATGTCACATTAAGTAACAACCCTTGATCAAGCGCTTCTTTAACTAATTCTCCACAAGGCTTGGAAAGCTCTATACCAATCATCAGCCCTTGCCCTCTAATTTGTACGACACCTGCTTCATCAGCAAATAATTGCTCAAATCTGCTGCGCATAAACTCACCAACCTTCAAAGCATTCTCTATGAGCTTATCTTCCTCAATAACCTCCAAGGTTTTAATTGCAGCCGAGCATGCCAGAGGATTTCCACCAAATGTAGATGCATGATTACCAGGTTTAAATATATTAGCCGCATTACCTCTTGCTAAACAGGCCCCAATTGCAACACCTGAACCTAAGCTTTTAGCCAGCGTCATTACATCAGGCACAATATCACTATGTTGAAAAGCAAACCATTTTCCACTTCGACCAATTCCACACTGCACCTCATCTAACATCAAGACCCAATCATGCTCATCACACAACTTACGTAAACCCTGCAAATACTGAACCTGTGGAATATTTACACCGCCCTCACCTTGATATGGCTCAACTAGAACCGCAGCAACATTTTTATTATGCACAGCAATCTGTTCCACAGCATCCAAATTATTATAAGGAACTCGTACAAAACCTGTTAATAATGGCTCAAAACCAGCTTGTACTTTTCGATTACCACTCGCTGTAAGAGTCGCCATTGTACGGCCATGAAAAGATTGCTCCATGACAATAATAACCGGCAAGTCAATTTTCTTGCTATGGCCATACATTCTTGCTAGTTTAATTGCAGATTCATTTGCCTCTGCACCAGAATTACAGAAAAAAACATTATCCATTCCTGACAATGATGCTAATTTAGTAGCTAATTCCTCCTGTTTCTCAATGTGATAAAGGTTGGATGTATGAACCAATGTACCCGCTTGCTCACACAATGTTTTTGTTACTTTAGGATGGCAATGACCCAGTCCACAAACAGCAATACCAGCCAACGCGTCAAGATAACGTCTGCCTTGATCATCCCACAACCACACACCCTCACCTTTAACAAAGGTAACAGGAAGCGGTGAATACGTATTCATTATATGTGACACTAGACAACACTCTTTTTTGAAAGCAAAACTCAATGCAGCAGCAACCGCCACTGCCAAATAATTATTTACGAAGAGGCGAATCTTTACCTATTTAGAAAGTTTTTTCAAGCTTTTTTTCTAATACTAACCAGCTGCAATACTAGGCACGCCCATATCTACTCTCCTATAAAGCCATAAAATTTTATTATTGCCTCACCCCTAAACCTTAAATATCAATGTTCACTGATAAATAGCAGCCACATGTTAGAATGGCTAGCTATTGTGTTGGAATTTTAAATAAAAACAGCACATTTTTAATAACCACATGTTTCTTAACAAATCACACAAAAATAAATGGATCAATTTGCAAAGGAAACTTTGCCCATCAGCCTCGAAGAGGAAATGCGGCACTCCTATCTAGATTACGCTATGAGCGTAATTGTTGGTCGTGCACTACCAGATGTTCGCGACGGTCTTAAACCGGTTCATAGACGTGTGTTATTTGCCATGCACGAACTGTCCAATGACTGGAATCGCCCCTATAAAAAGTCAGCACGCATTGTTGGTGATGTGATTGGTAAATATCATCCACACGGTGATACTGCCGTTTATGACACCATCGTACGCATGGCACAAGATTTCTCTTTACGTTACATGTTAGTAGATGGACAAGGAAATTTTGGCTCTGTTGATGGTGACAATGCTGCAGCGATGCGTTATACAGAAATCCGCATGTCGCGCATTGCTCATGAACTTTTAATCGACTTGGATAAAGAAACCGTAGACTTTGGGTTCAACTACGATGAAACAGAAAAAGAACCACTTATTCTCCCCGCAAAAATTCCAAATTTACTTATTAATGGCTCCTCTGGTATTGCTGTTGGTATGGCAACCAATATACCTCCACACAATTTGAATGAGGTTACCGAGGCTTGCCTTGCTCTGCTAAAAAAACCTGACACTAGCATTGATGAATTAATGACATACATTCTGGCACCTGATTTTCCTACAGCTGGAATAATTTATGGTACCGCAGGAGTTAAGGATGGCTACCATACCGGTAGAGGTCGCGTAATTATGCGTGCACGAACCCATTTTGAAGATATGGAAAAAGGTAATCGCCAATGCATAGTTATTGATGAACTACCTTATCAAGTTAATAAAGCTAATTTATTAATCCGTATCGGAGAGCTGGTTAGAAATAAAAAAATCGAAGGAATCTCTGACTTACGTGATGAATCAGATAAATCTGGCATGCGTGTTGTAATTGAACTCAAGCGTGGGGAAGTCCCTGAAGTCGTCTTAAACAATCTATTCAAAGAAACACAAATGCAAGACACATTTGGCATGAATATGGTTGCTTTACTTGATGGTCAACCACAACTACTAAATTTAAAACAAATACTTTATGCCTTTCTGCGCCATCGACGTGAGGTTGTTACACGCCGCACTAAATTTGAATTAAAAAAAGCACGTGATCGTGGTCATTTATTAGAAGGACTGGCAGTTGCACTATCTAATGTCGATGAAATAATTGTTCTAATCAAAACAGCACCTACCCCATCCGTCGCTAAAAAAGAATTAATGGCAAGAACTTGGCGCTCCAAACTAGTAGAAGAGATGCTTGCCCGTGCAACAACCGACACACATACTTTTCGTCCTGCTGAACTAACTGCAGAATTCGGCCTATCGTCACAAGGTTACCGTTTATCTGATGCACAAGCACAAGCAATTCTAGAGCTACGTCTACAACGCCTAACAGGTATGGAGCAAGACAAGATTGTTGCAGAATATAAAGATATTATGTCTAAAATTGCTGATCTTTTAGACATTCTAGCTAACCCACTACGTATCACCACCATAATCACAGACGAATTAGAGGCTATTAAACAGCAATTTGGTGATAAACGTCGCAGTGAAATCGTCCTTAATACCCAAGACATGAGCATGGAAGACCTAATTACGCCGGTCGATGTTGTAGTCACACTATCACATAGTGGTTATATAAAATCTCAACTATTAGATGAATATCGCGCACAAAAACGTGGCGGGCGTGGCAAACAAGCAACCGGCACTAAAGACAGTGATTTTATTGATAAATTGTTTATTGCTAACACACATAATTACATTCTATGTTTCTCTAGCCTAGGTCGCGTATATTGGATTAAAGTTTATTCCGTACCACAAGGCAGCCGGATATCACGTGGCATGCCAATGGTTAATCTAGTTCAGCTAGAAGAAGGGGAAAAAATAAACGCTGTTTTACCTGTAGTATCTTTTGATGAAACTCGATTTGTATTTATGGCAACATCAGGTGGTGTCGTAAAGAAAACACCTTTATCTGAATTTTCTCGTCCACGCAGCAATGGAATCATCGCAATTGGACTAGATGAAAATGATTATCTAATTGGAGTTGCACTAACTGAAGGTAAACATGATGTTATGCTATTTTCAGATAACGGCAAAGCAATGCGTTTTGACGAAAATGACGTGCGTTCTACAGGACGTACAGCGCGCGGTGTCCGTGGGATGAAGCTAGGTGCTGGGCAAAGAGTTATTTCCATGCTTGTTGCTGACAGCGAAGAACTAACTGTACTAACTGCTACCGAGAATGGGTTTGGCAAACGCACTCCGATTAATGAATATACCCGCCATAATCGCGGCACACTAGGCATGATTGCAATTAAAACCAGCAAGCGTAATGGCAAGGTTGTCGCAGCAAAACTAGTAAATCACGATGATGAAATTATGCTAATTACTA
The DNA here is from genome assembly GCA_021774055.1 of Nitrosomonas sp. Lineage (GTDB taxonomy): Bacteria > Pseudomonadota > Gammaproteobacteria > Burkholderiales > Nitrosomonadaceae > Nitrosomonas. The sequence continues at coordinate 17,155 of JAJFJL010000170.1, forward strand.
CAGGTGGTGTATTAATTCGTACCCGCATCAAAGAGGTTCGTGAAATGAGTCGCGCCACCCAAGGCGTAAAACTTATCAACTTAGATAAAGGGGAGAAATTGGCTGGACTAGAAAGAGTTGTTGAAACAGATGATGATAGCGAAGAATAATATATTACTACCACATAAATTCTACAAATAACCACCCATAAAATAACCACTTTCTCTTGTAGTAAAATCAAACAACCTTACCTAGATCCTGCAAGTGATCATGTATATAGTCTGTAACAAATTGTTTCATAGAGTGATTTTTTATTCTGCATGGAATACTTATTGACACTCCTAAAGAATAAAGTTTGCTATATAGAACAATCTGTTGCAAAAAATATGAATGATCACTTGCAGAATCTAGATCTTACTTTTATTTATTAATGACAGAGATCTATAACTTTAGTGCAGGACCTGCCGTCCTACCAAAAGAAATTCTACAACAAGCAAGTGATGAAATGCTAGATTGGCATGGTAGCGGCATGTCTGTAATGGAAATGAGTCATCGTGGCAATGAGTTTATGTCTATTGCTGAAAAAGTTGAAACTGACTTACGTGAGCTAATTGGCATACCAAAAAACTATCGAATTTTATTTTTGCAAGGTGGTGCCTCCATGCAATTTGCCATGGTACCAATGAACCTGTTACGTGGCAAAAAACAAGCTGATTATATTAATACTGGCCAATGGTCCCAAAAAGCGATCAATGAAGCCAAAAAATATTGTACCGTCAATATCGCCGCATCATCCGAGGCTGCCAATTTCACTTATGCTCCCGAGCAAAAAGAATGGAAGCTTGATCAAAATGCTGCCTATATACATTACACACCAAATGAAACAATTGGCGGCGTAGAGTTCAATTGGACACCAGATCTAATCCTGCAAAACAAAACTATTCCTCTGGTTGCCGACATGTCGTCCTGTATTCTGTCACGCCCATTGGATATCACTAAATTTGGCTTAATTTATGCGAGTGCACAAAAAAATATTGGCCCAGCAGGATTAACTATTGTTATCGTACGTGAGGATTTATTAGGCACACTTACTCCTGGCACACCAACAACACTGGACTATAAAACTCTTGCCACTAACCACTCCATGTATAACACACCACCGACTTACCCCATGTATATAGCTGGACTGGTACTAACTTGGTTAAAAACCATCGGAGGGCTTGCTGAAATTGAACGCATAAATATAAAAAAATCTAATTTGTTGTATAACTTACTAGATTCAAATGATTTCTACAACAACCCTGTTGCCAAACAAAATCGTTCACGTATGAATGTACCATTTACACTAAAATACCCAGAATTAGATAACAAGTTTTTAGAACAAGCTAAAGCATATGGCCTGATCCAATTAAAAGGGCATCGATCAATCGGTGGCATGCGTGCTTCAATATATAATGCAATGCCAATAGCAGGTATTGCCGCCTTAGTAGAATTTATGCAGGAATTTGCAAACCAACATGCCTGAACATACCAATAAGATTTTTAACATTCACACGCTTAACCAAATTTCTCCAACAGGCTTAGCTTGTTTCCCAAGTGATTATTATCAAATAAACAAACATAACGTTAACCCAGATGCCATTCTGACACGTTCATATAACATGCTAGAAATGGACATTCCAGAAAGTGTTGTCGCTATAGGTAGAGCTGGTGCAGGTACCAACAATATTCCAGTCGACAACATGAGCCTGCGCGGCATTCCTGTTTTCAATACCCCAGGAGCAAATGCTAACGCAGTAAAAGAGCTTGTCTTAGCTGGCATATTACTGGCTTCACGCAACTTAGTCCCAGCGCTTCAATTTGTTGATGGCTTACAAGGTGACGACACTGCCCTACATAAACAAGCTGAAAACAAAAAAAAACAATTTTCTGGAATAGAGTTACCTGGACGTACATTAGGCATTATTGGTCTTGGTAAAATAGGTCGTCTAGTCGCCAAAGTAGCTATTGAACTTGGCATGAAGGTTATCGGTTATGACCCTAAAATAACTATTGATGCTGCTTGGCATTTACCAGCAAGCGTAAGAAAAGCACAAAGCATAGAAGACTTACTACAACGTAGTGATTTTATCACCCTTCATGTTCCACTACTTGACGCAACAAACCATCTGATTAATGCAGAAAGTATAGGAATCATGAAACAAGACGCTATTCTACTAAACTTCTCTCGCAGCGCAATTGTCGACGAAGATGCAGTTATAACTAACATAAATAACAATAAACTAAAATACTATGTATGTGATTTCCCTAGTCAGAAATTACTTCATCATAACCGTGTCATAATATTGCCGCATCTAGGGGCATCCACACTAGAAGCAGAAGAAAATTGTTCTGTAATGGTCGCACACCAACTAATAGACTATCTGCAACATGGCAACATTACCAATACCGTGAACTTTCCTGATGTGATCATGGAAAGAGAATCACCATATCGTATAGCAGTAGCTAATACAAATACCCCTAACCTACTCGGACAAATATCAACCAACATGGCGAATGCTGATCTTAATATCCACAATATGACTAACAAATCACGTGATGCCATAGCCTATACTCTGGTTGATGTCGACAGTCCTATTCCACAACAAGCTATCGACAATATAACAGCAATCTCTGGCGTACTTATGGCACGCTATCTACCTGTTCCAACTGAATGATTATCAATAGAAATAACCACACGTTTTTTATTTTGATATAAAAAATAAGAAACCAGACAAATTTGTAGCGGATGTTATAAAATTCGCATTCCTGAGCCAATAATATTTTATTTATCCATGACTGAAAAATTCAAACAATTACGCAATCAAATTGATGCGATTGACAATGAAATACTTCAACTTGTCAATAACCGCGCCAAGCTCGCACAAGAGATTGGCCATCAAAAAAAACAGGCTGTGGTTTATCGCCCAGAACGCGAAGCACAAGTACTAACACGTTTGAAACAGCTAAACACAGGGCCACTAGCCAATGATCGCGTAGTTTTTCTTTTTACTGAAATTATGTCGTCATGTCGAGCAATGGAAGAACCGATGACCATTGCTTATCTTGGTCCTAATGGAACATTCTCTGAAGAAGCCGCGTTAAAACGTTTTGGCAGCACAATAACAATAGCACCCTGTGATTCAATTGATGAGGTGTTTCGCCAAGTAGAAGCTGGTACGGCAGGTTACGGTGTGGTACCTGCAGAAAACTCTACAGAAGGCACCGTTAGCCGAACCATGGATCTTCTTTTAAGAACATCTTTAAGCATCTGTGGTGAGATCCAATTACCTGTTCACCAGTGTCTAATTGCTCAAGATACAGATAAATCCTCCATCAACAAAATTTACTCACACCCTCAATCTTTTTCCCAATGTCATAACTGGCTAAATGAAAATATGCCTCATTTGTCTGCCGAAAAACATATTAGTACATCAAGTAATGCTTATGCTGCACGCTTAGCTGCGCAAGATAAAAATACTGCGGCCATTGCTGGCAAACGTGCAGCAGAGGTATTTAAGCTTAAAGTCTGTGCCGAAAATATCGAAGACAACCCAAAAAACACCACACGTTTTTTAATCATTGGAAACCAACAAGTGGCCCCGTCTGGCAGAGATAAAACCTCATTAATTTTATCAGCAGGTAACCGCCCTGGAGCTATCCATGATTTACTCGCGCCACTGGCCCAACATAGTGTCAGCATGACTCGCTTAGAATCACGCCCATCACAAATTAATTTATGGGAATATGTATTTTTTATCGATATTGCAGGTCACCAACAAGATGAAAATGTTGCTGCAGCGTTAACATTGTTAGATGAAAAAGATGCCTCCATAAAAATACTTGGTTCCTACCCTGCTGCATAATATTTAAATTCAATTACCTAAATATAACCTAGATCCTGCAAGTGATCGTGCATATAATGTGTAACAAATTGTTTCATAGAGTACATTTTATTCTGCGTGGAATACTTATTGATATTCCCAAAGAATAAGGTTTACTATATGAAACAATCTGTTGTGCAGTATGTATGCGATCACTTGCAGGATCTAGGTATAATAACCATAATCTGTTTGCCACTTCACCCTAAACAATATTAATCATATGAATCTATGCGATTTTGCGCCGGAATATATTCGCGCTATCCAACCCTATCAACCAGGCAAACCAATTTCAGAACTAGTGCGTGACCTTGGATTAGATGAAAGTAATATTATTAAACTTGCCTCTAATGAGAACCCACTAGGAACCAGCCCATTAGCACTTGAAGCAATGGCGCATACACTAAATGAAGTAGCACGTTACCCAGATGGTAGTGGTTTCGAATTAAAAGCCGCCCTAGCTAAGCGCTACGCAGTCAGTACCGAACAAATCATATTAGGTAATGGTTCCAATGATGTACTAGACCTTGCTGCCAGAGTGCTACTAAAACCTGGTGCATCTGCGGTTTATTCACAATACGCCTTCGCAATTTATCCACTGCTGGTACAAGCTATTGGTGCGCATGGAATTTCAGTTCCTGCTAAAGACTATGGTCATGATCTTACTGCCATGCTTGATGCAATCACACCTGAAACCAGAATTATTTTTATTGCCAGTCCAAATAATCCTACTGGCACATTATCAAATGCGAATGACTTACTACATTTCCTTGAACATATATCACGTGATGTATTGGTTGTATTAGATGAAGCCTATAACGAATATTTACCGGAAACCAACCAATCAAATAGTGTTGCCTGGCTTAAACAATTTCCAAACTTAATCATTACACGCACTTTTTCCAAGGCCTATGGCTTAGCTGGTGTACGTGTCGGCTACGGCCTAGCACACCCAGAAGTTGCTAACCTAATGAACCGTGTACGCCAGCCATTCAATGTTTGCAGTATTGGTCTAGCAGGCGCATTGGCGGCGATGCAAGATAGCGAATTTATCAAGCGTGTATACGCACTTAATCGTGCAGGTATGCTACAGCTTAAAGAAGGATTGCGACAATTAGGCATTAAATATATTCCATCTTACGGAAATTTTATTTGTTTTCGTATCGCTGGTGACCCATCAAATGCCGCAAAAATAAATCAAAGCCTGTTACAACAAGGCATCATCGTAAGACCACTTGGTGCTTACGAATTACCACAACATCTTCGCGTTACCATTGGACTAGAATCAGAAAACAAGAAATTCCTAGAATCACTGGCAAATGCTATTGGAGAATTAGCTTGATAATCATAATGAATCATGATGTTACTGATGAACAAATCAACAATGTCACTGTAAAAATAAAAGACCTTGGTCATGCAGTTAATATTTCACGCGGCGCCAAACGTACAGTTATTTGTGCTATTGGTGATAAAACTCAGCTTAACCCTAAAATGTTCGACACCCTACCTGGGGTTAAAACTTCCAAATATATCGACAAAAAATATAAAATTGTTTCCCGCGAATCTCATCATCAAGACAGTGTTATTGACGTGCGTGGCGTACCAATCGGTGGCAAACAAATACAAATAATCGGTGGCCCCTGTTCAGTAGAAACCCCTGAACAGATCAATCTTGCCGCACAACAAGTCGCTAGTGCTGGTTGCCGATTAATGCGTGGTGGTGCATTCAAACCACGCACTAGCCCGTATACTTTTCAAGGTAAAGGTGAAGACGGCCTAAAAATATTCCGTCAAGCAGCCGACAAAGTTAACTTACCTATCGTGACAGAGTTAATGGATATTCGTATGTTAGATACTTTTCTAAAATATGATGTAGATATCATCCAAATTGGTACCCGTAACATGCAAAATTTTGACTTACTCAAAGAAGTAGGTCGTATTGACAAGCCAGTTATTCTTAAACGTGGCATCTCAGCGACCATTTCCGAATGGCTAATGGCCGCAGAATATATTGCCGCAGGTGGCAATCACAAAATCATCCTTTGTGAGCGCGGCATTCGTACCTTCGAGACTGCTTATCGCAACGTATTAGATGTCACTTGCATCCCGGTACTAAAAAGAGAAACCCATCTACCAGTTATTATCGACCCATCTCATGCTGGTGGTAAAGCATGGATGGTCCCAGCATTGGCACGCGCAGCAATTGCTGCCGGCGCAGATGGTCTTCTAGTAGAAACTCACCCTAACCCATGTGAAGCATGGTGCGATGCTGACCAAGCACTAAATCCTCAAGAATTCAAAGATCTAATGGCCTCATTAAAAGGAATTGCGGCAGTCATTGAACGCAGCCTTTAATCTTTATCACAATACATAGCTATGACCGACACAAGCCTTAAAAAATTAGTAATCATCGGTGTTGGTCTAATTGGCGGATCTTTTGCATTAGCACTTCGTAACGCTAAGATAGCCAAGCATATTGTTGGCGTTGGTCGTAGTCAAAAAAACTTACAACTAGCCCTAGAACTAGGTATTATTGACACAGTTAGCGATGATTTAGCAACAGCACTACAACAAGCTGATGCGGTACTACTTGCCATGCCTGTGGGGCAAACCACCAACATCATGGCACAAATTGTCCCTCATTTAGAAAACGGAACAATTATTACTGATGTCGGTAGCACGAAACAAGATGTCGCCGCCGCTGCCCAAAAGCATCTTGGCCAACATCTAAAAAACTTTGTCCCTGCCCATCCTATTGCAGGCTCAGACGAAAGTGGTGCAGGTGCAGCAACAGCTAATTTATTTCATAACAAACACCTAGTGCTCACCCCGTTAGATGAAACCAGCTCACAAGCAGTCCAACAAGTAACCTCATGGTGGCAACATTGTGGCGCACAAGTATCACAAATGTCAGCTAAAAAACATGATCAAATCCTTGCTGCTACTAGCCACTTACCACATGTACTAGCATTCACGTTAATGAGCCACCTACGCACCATCTCAGACAACGACCCAGACGGATTGCTTCGCTTTGCCGGCAAAGGATTTATTGATTTCATCAGAATTGCCGGCAGTTCTCCAGAAATGTGGCGCGACATATGTCTTGCCAACCGCGAAGAACTACTAAAACAAATTAACATTTACCAACAGGAACTAACTTGTGTACAAACCATGCTTAATAATAATGATGAAGAAGCATTAAAAAAAGCATTTATTGAAGCACAAGAAATCAAGAAAACACTAGATAAAAAATAAGCATCCTTCAATATTCGGTTTACATTTTATAAAAATAGGATGTTATTGAATATAGCTATTATGAAACACCCACCTCGTCATTCCTACGTGTTTTCAGCAGGAATCCATTTACCTAGATTCCTGCTGAAAACACGCATGAATGACAGAAATGATAAATAGGCACCAAAGAAAAGTTAACTTGATTCTTTCAAAATCAAAAGTGTAAACTACTTTTGGATTGATATGAAGGATGCTAAAAAATAATCAGAATTCTTCGGTTTACCTTTTTTAAAAAAGTAGTGCGCATTCTACGCACCAACGTCAATGGTGCATGGAATGCACCCTACTTTGCGCTATACCCAACAGTTTGCAACAGGGACAATAATATGGATAACCACCTCAAGCTAGCAAGCAAACCCACAGGCTTCGCAAGCTGGCACCTTAAACTTGCATTGCTTGCTGTCGCCCTAATCATCTTAGCTGCTCTGGGCCATCGACTAGCAGTTATCGATTTCCGCCTAGCACTACTTGTTATTGTAGCTGGGGCAGTAATGAGTCTACTTGCAGTTATTTCTAGTTTACTAAGTATAATCAAGCTATTGAGAAAAACTAAAAAAAATAACCTAACACCTACATTGGTAGGACTAATCCTTGGCTTAATTATTACCACACCTGTCGTTATCGCAATTCAAACTGGATTAACAGTACCAGCAATCCATGACATCACAACTGATTTGCAAGACCCTCCAAAGTTTAATGCTGTTTTAGCGCTACGCACCTCAGCGCACAACACACTTGAGCGAGAAAACCCAACTAATCTGGCAGAATTACAACAAGCAGGATACCCAAACCTAACATCAATATTAATCAACCAACAACCAGATCAGGTTTTTACTGCTGCGCATAAACTGGTTAAAGCACGTGGTTGGGATATAGTCGCTGCCTCAGCAGCTGAAGGATTAATTGAAGCTACTGCTAGCACACTAATTATGGGTTTTAAAGATGATATTGTGATTCGTATACGCAGCAACAAAACTAATAAAGTAGTTGTCGACATGCGCTCTGTTTCTCGTGTTGGAGAAAGCGACCTGGGTGCGAATGCCGCACGTATTGAAGCATTCCTAACTGACCTAAAAAAACAAATTAACTAAGCAACGATACTTAATTTTTTAGTATCCTGTCGCATAGCTCCCGCATGACAAACTTCCAGTGAATCTGTCAATACATTAAGAGAATCTCCACCCTGGTAGTCAAAACGTACAGAAATATGATCACCCTCAAAAACAGAAAGTGGCGCAGCTAATGGCAAAACAATATATTGCGTATGCCAATCAACTGTATCTTTGGTCTCTAAATTAATAGCCAATATATTTTTAGTAATTAAGCGTAAGGCGTTAAGCTGACCGCTCTCAGCAATAACAACTTCACTATCACAACAACAAGTCTGGTTAAATGAATCTGCATAAGCTAGCAACTGAAACACCTTTGGATCAGCCAGACCTTTACTTCTTTCCTGAATTGAAGCAGGATCCTGAAATAAAATAGCTGGCGCATAAAAATCTTCAAAATAGAAATCTTGTTGTATTGGCTGAATCGCCTGAATGCTAGCTTCTGGTATGAATATAGGTAAGCGATGACCGGCAAATTTTTCTAAATAACGTTGTTTAAATGAAGCAATCACTGGCATTTGTTTCTCACGCAATAACCCAGTATGTAGCATCTCACAAATAACCACATCGACAGGTTCAGGCGGCAAGTAATGCAAAGCATCTGCTTGAACAACCTCAACTTTATCTCCATTAATATTTGCAGCAAGAAAACTACGTGCTGCACGCACTAATTCTGGATTACGCTCGACACAAAAAACCTTATCCGCCTTCTGAGCGGCAAAAAAAGATTGTACGCCAGTACCCCCACCAAGCTCCAAAACCTTAGCACCAGGCTTCACTACCATATTAATCGCCGCTTTAAAAGCTTTCATCCGCAGCTCATCATTCAACATATTATGATGATAATGCAGCGGAATAAACTGACCAAGCTCTAAACTATCAAATTTATTTTTCATATTAATCCCTGAATATTTTTGGCATTGTGTAGCGATTAATTTAGCAACAGATCACTAAAGTCTTACATTTAAGCTACAGTAACGTAACTTAGCACAAGCTAAAAGACCAAAAAAACGTAGTAAGTTTATGCTATTCGTAAATACCACTACTTAATTTTATTTTCAGCCCAGCAAATTGACGCAATCAAAAGGCATTGCATCATTTGCTCAAATTAACTGTCCTCTCATCACCCGCGAGTTTCTACATATAAAAAGAACACACAACCCCATTGCCACGCGTCCCGCGCGGCAAACTATGTATGCTGCTCCGCAGCACTTACTTGTTGACCTAGGGCAAGCCGGAAGCCGACGTTGCGGCCAGCGCTGCCGGGACCGTTCCTGCCCCGGTAGGCAGAACGCGCGTCCCTGCCGCCGTAGATCCACGAGCCACCACGCAACACCCGGGAAG
>JAJFJL010000018.1 GCA_021774055.1 Nitrosomonas sp.
ATTTTTCTTCTCCTGCTTCATTCCAGTTAATTATTGGATCATTACTAATAGTAGTTGCTGTATTAATCTTGTTCACTACAGGCATGGGATATTATCAATAGTGCCTTCCTGATGAACAGGGAGTAAGTTAACACCATCATCAATTTCTAAGCTTAGCGAATTCCATGTGCCATTTAATGTTGCTTGATTTAGCAGGGCACTAAAAGTTTCACTCCAAACACCATAGCCTTCTTCATAGTCAGAGCTGACTATTGTCATCTTAACTTTGTTACCAATTAATATGGCATTACCATGTGATGCTGATGGACCATTCTGATCATAGTAAACAGAACCATATAATGCAAAATGCCCACCTTCTTTTTCATATAGGCCAAATTGATAGCTCCAATATGGCTCGCCTTGAGGATTAAATACTTGCCAACAAAATTCACCAAGATAAACTTCTGCTTGTACTTTGGAGTTGGCGGTTAATAAAAATAAGGCAATCAATAGCGGCCAATAGATCTGTTTCTTCATATTATTTCCTTCTTTAACGATTGTAATTATTAACTCTTTATTATTTCTTCGTCCCTAATAAAGAGACTGTAGCAAGATATCCATCGCCGTTCTGGAAAATACTGCCTTGGGGTGATTAACCAGAAAAACCACCACAAAACGTTTGCCATCCTTGTTGAGCATATAACCTGCAATTGCTCTAACTTCGTTCAATGACCCAGTTTTAATATGTGCTAACCCACTCACTGGAGTCCTGTGCAGACGGTTGCGCATAGTGCCATCAACAGCAGCAATTGGCATAGATGACAAAAGTTCTGGCATTACTGGGCTTTGGAAAGCTGCTAATAAAAGTTTTCCTACATGTTCAGCGCTAATACGGGAAATACGAGACAAGCCGGAACCATTTTCAATAATTAATTCTGGGAAATATAATTGTTTTGATGTTAGCCATTGCCTGATAGCATGATCAGATTTAGCTAGAGTTGCTGGTGATTGGTTACGGGTGTTTGATGCTGCAGCACCTAAGGTTAAATAAAGTTGGCGTGCAGCAATATTGTTACTAAATTTATTAATGCCCCGGATAATTTCTGCCAGTGGCGGTGATTGATAAGTTTTTATCAGTGAAGCCCCAGATGGCGTAGTTCCATTAATCACATTACCTTGAAATATACCACCCTGTTGCTCCCATAGGAGTTTGAATAAGTCACGGGTATAAGTTGAGCTGTCATGTAAGCCAAGCGGATAGGACCTTTTGCCACAATTAATTGAATAACTACCATTTAGCTTGATTACTACGCTGTTATTTGTTGCATCATTAGTCTGAACATTAATACCTAATAATCTACGCCAATCGCTTCGACACTGCTCCTTAGTTAATGTCAGGCCATTGTCAACAAGCAATGATTCTGGTAGTGGATCAACAACAATATGGACAGCATTGCTTTCTGGTTGCGGAATAAAATGTAGCACAGAAGTTCTATAATTGACTAATAGTGCTTCTGGTAGAACATTGTAGGTGCGGTAGGGTTGGCCATCAAAAGCACCTGGGTCGTCTTGTGGTATATCAAAATGACTATGATCAAGAATTAAGTCGCCGGTAATTTCACGTAATCCTGTCTGGCGTAAACGGTTTGTTAGCAACCAGAAGTTCTCTAAATCTAGCTTAGGATCACCATAACCTTTAATCACTAGGTCACCATGTACCACACCATTATCCTGAATGCCATTGGCATATAATTTGGTTTGCCAACTATAAGCTGGGCCTAGCAATTCTAATCCGGCGAAAGTTGTTACCAGTTTCATAACTGAAGCTGGGTTCATTGCTGTTTCGGCATTTACTGAGATTGTTGGTTTATCTGCGCCAATTTCATGCACATAGACACCTATCGCAGATTCTGGTACGCCAGCTTTTTTTAGTTCCTGTTGAACTAGCGTAGGTAGATTATTGGCATGAGCAGGAACTAGTAATACATTAATAAGCAGGCATAAGACAGCTAGAGTTTTAAGTAGCAGGATATGATGGGTTTGCCAGCATTGAATTGCTTTATAATTACTTTTTGCGGCATAAATCAAAGCCATCATTCCAACCAATTTGGTATTGTCCGTCAGTTTCATAACGTGACTCATCCTTATTACCATAAATAGTGTTTTTAGCTGTTTCACAACCGTCAATATAACCTGTTTTCATAGCAGCTGGATAGCCAGAAAGATTATATGCCGGACGTGTACTTGGTGGCATCGGCTTCGCAAGTGGAGCCGCTGGCTTTGGTTGTGGCAGTATTTGTATTGGTGGCGTTGTCAATGCGCAACTTGACAACGTTAGTAGTAACAAAATTATGCTAATTATCTGCATACATTTTTATGCTGTTACACATGCTATTTGTTTTATCATAGCGCGGCTTTTAACAAGCTACCCATTTCTGCTGGATTACGGGTTACCCGGATACCACATTCTTCCATAATGGAAATTTTTTCTTGTGCCGTTCCTTTACCACCAGAAATAATTGCACCTGCATGTCCCATGCGTTTGCCTGGAGGTGCAGTAACACCTGCAATAAAACCAACCACTGGTTTCTGCATATTTTGTTTAACCCAACGCGCACACTCTTCTTCGTCAGAACCACCGATTTCTCCAACCATTAACACTGCATCAGTTTCATCATCTTGGTTAAACAATTCCAGCACGTCCTGATGTTTTAAGCCATTCACTGGGTCGCCACCAATTCCTATGCATGTTGATTGACCTAAGCCTTGTTCCATCAATTGAGCAACCGCTTCATAGGTAAGCGTTCCTGAGCGTGATACTACACCAATGCGCCCTTTTTTATGAATATAACCAGGCATAATGCCAATTTTGATTTCATCTGGGGTAATAATTCCAGGACAATTTGGTCCGATTAAACGTGTTTTTCGTCCTTGCATTTTGTCGCGTGTGCGTATCATGTCGCGCACTGGTATTCCTTCAGTAATACAAATTACCAAATCTAAATCTGCGGCTACTGCTTCATCAATTGCTGCGGCAGCAAAAGGAGGTGGTACATAAATAACTGATACAGTTGCACCAGTTTGTTGCTTAGCTTCTTGTACCGTGCCGTAAATCGGAATACCTTCAAAATTTTCACCTGGTTTCTTAGGATTTACACCTGCAACAAAACAATCCATACCGTTAGCATATTCGCGGCACATGCGGGTATGAAATTGTCCGGTTTTACCAGTGATTCCTTGTGTCATAACTCGACTGTTCTGATTAATCAGGATAGACATAGTGGTGACAACTCCTGTTGTAATTTTAATTAGACCTGGATTCTGCAAGTGATCATACACATTTTACACAACAGATTGTTCCATATAGCAAACTTTATTCTTTAGGAGTATCAGTAAGTACTCCATGCAGAGTAAAGTTCACTCAATGAAATAATTTGTTACACACTACATGCATGATCACTTGCAGGATCTAGATTAGATTAGGTTTAGTAGCAGCGATTACTTTTTTAGCAGCATCTGCCATGTTGTCTGCTGAAATAATTGGCAGGCCGGATTCGGCCAAAATTTTCTTACCTAATTTTACGTTAGTTCCTTCAAGACGCACGACTAACGGTACAGTTAATTTTACTTGTCGTGCAGCCATTACGACCCCTTCGGCAATGACATCACATTTCATAATGCCACCAAAAATGTTAACTAAAATTGCTTGTAGCTCTGAGTTACGTAACATTAATTTAAAGGCTTCAGTTACTTTCTCTGCAGTTGCGCCACCTCCTACATCTAAAAAATTAGCCGGACTGCCGCCATATAATTTAATAATGTCCATGGTAGCCATGGCCAAACCAGCGCCATTAACCAAACAACCGATATTGCCATCTAGCGGAATGTAAGATAAATCATGTTTAGCTGCTTCGATTTCTTCTGGGTTTTCTTCATCTAAATCACGTAAAGCTAAAATTTCAGGGTGGCGAAACAGCGCATTGTCATCAAAATTCATTTTTGCATCAAGCGCCATTATATGGTCACCAGCGATCAGTGCTAGCGGATTAATTTCAGCTAAGGAGGCGTCAGTATCATCAAAAGCTTGATAGAGTCCTTGCAATAGAGTTCTGGTTTCAGCTATACAACTCTCTGGAATACCAATCTTACGTGCTAAATTATCTGCATCTTGATCAACAAGACCTACGCTTGGATCAATCAATACCTTATGAATTTTGTCCGGTGTATTCGCAGCAACTTGCTCAATATCCATGCCACCTTCTGAGCTTGCCATTAGACAAACATGCTGACTAACCCGATCAATAACTAAACCAATATAATATTCTTTGCGTATATCAATACCTTGTTCAATTAATAAGCGACGTACAACTTGCCCTTGCGAACTAGTCTGATGCGTCACCAGTGTCATATTTAATATGCTATCTGCATGTTCACGCACTGCATCAATTGATTGCGCAACTTTAACCCCACCTCCTTTGCCACGCCCTCCAGCATAAATCTGCGCTTTGACCACCCACAAATCACCCCCTAATTTTTCAGCTGCTAGTACCGCTTCTTCAACATTAAAACAAGCAATCCCTTGTGGTGTGGTAACGCCAAATTTTCGCAAGATATCTTTTGCCTGATATTCGTGAATTTTCATATTTCTTCTACCTTCAGTTTATTGAAGTTATCAAATCTGATATGTGCATCTTTAAGAAATGCAATGATTTTTTTTAAGTATAGAGGATAACCATAGTTTATAGTCATAGAATTATGCAATTAATAGTGTTTTGTCAGCAATTATTTATGGCTTTATGGTATTTCAGGTAGAATTAACATGCAATATAAACAATAAGTTAAAGTGTATCCTTTAAAAAATAATTACGCGAATGTCAGGTGCTTCTTCTAAGCCACTAACAGCCTTACTTGGGCTGCCCAATATAGGATTTAAATCTGCCCAATCAGATGAGAATGGAGGTTTTATTGTAAGGGTAAAAAGAGTACGCAGGAAGGAACTAAATGCCATAAATGTTGCGGTCATATTAGCAAACTTAACTGGCCAGCCAGGGGCAACAATAAGACTTCAACATTAATTAATTTTTGGCCATAAAACGTATATAGAAATCACCCTACCAAGATACCAAGGCACTCACTGACGGTGTAGCGCAATACCAAGAGGGCGCCTCAGAACATGGATAACAAAAGCAATTAACTCGGATATTTTTCCGCAGTGTTTGATTTGATACGATATAAAAGTCAAGGTAGTCCTGCACATGTGTCTGTAAACCCCGGGAAGGGAGTCCCAGAGACCTAGCGCTCCACTTCTGTCTCGTGATCCAACATAAACTCCAACTATTTCACCAGTTATTATGTCTATAGCTAACCAAATCCACTGTTTATTTTCTTTATTGCTAACAAAAGACCACATTTCATCACATTGAATAGCTAACGTTCCTTTTTCCTTATCTTTTACGTTAACTTGATGATCAATAGAGGTATACTTTTGATTAATATACTCTTGTAGCCAACGTTCTGAGACACCAGTATTTTTGCTTGCTACTATGAATCGTGCCGTTATTAATAATTTTTGGGGAACCACAACAAGGACAAACCATAATTCTTATACCCATGGTAACCGCATTAAAACGGACAGTGCATTAATATGCAACATGTTACGTGGATAAAATTTTTCTTGCAAAACACTGCAGCCATTTAAGTTTAAATTATAATGAATTTCTAATGCGACAACCTTGTTTTATAGATTAATTTTATTGACATTTGTAAGAACCACTACATATGCAGGACTACCAAAGTTAAATGTGACAAATCTGATCTTAGGGACGAGGAAATAATAAATCATCCATTTAGACTTGTCCTTTTACTCTTATTTTTCGTTGGTTCTACGGTTACATAGAATAACTATGTGCTCTACGAACCGCCTCAAATCAGAGCAAAATTACTTCGCCTAAATTGGATGATTTATTATTTCCTCATCCCTTATTGAAAAGGATGAAAACGATGAACAAATTTATGCAGCTTGCTATAGAAGAAGCAAAAAAAGGACTTAGTGAAGGTGGAATTCCTATTGGTTCGGTCTTGGTTATAGATGGTAAAGTTGTTGGTCATGGGCACAATAGACGAATACAAAATGGCAGTGCAATCTTGCATGCAGAGATGGATTGTTTGGAAAGTGCGGGTCGACTTAAAGCAAAAGATTATGCGCGCGCAACTTTATACTCTACGTTGTCTCCATGTGATATGTGTAGTGGTGCTTCACTGCTCTACAATATACCGAAGATTGTAGTCGGGGAAAATATCACGTATCAGGGGCCTGAAGAATATCTAAAATCACGGGGGGTTATT
>JAJFJL010000171.1 GCA_021774055.1 Nitrosomonas sp.
TGTATAATTGAGGACGAGTTATCATTGGCTAAATAACAGCTATTTTCCCTTTTTTTCATATTTTTGTCAGGCTATCAGGGTGCAGGTAAGAAAGCTGGTGAATTTTATACCCCACATCCAGTATCAACACTATTAGCCAATAATATATTTAATAACAAACAGCTTAGTTTTTTCTAAAAATCCCGTTCAAAGAATATTCATTTGACACATATCAATAAACTATTACAAAACTGAAATAAAACCCACAAGGAGTGGGAATTACCACATCATAAAATAACTAATTCTAATACCATACCTAGACTATTTGAAGCTTCTTAGCAACCAAGATCTTCTATGTAAAAACAAAAAAATCAAAGGAGTATTGGGTGTTTAATAAGACGACAATAAAATCACAATTAATCATATTGGTTAGTATGTTATCGTTATTGCTAGTTGGTGTTGGTGTTGGTGTTGGTGTTGGTGTTAGTATGATTGGTTTATATGGAATTAATTACTGACTCTGTCAATAAAATTGAAGATGGCACTCGTTTAGTTGATGAGGCCGGCAGTACAATGAAAGAGATTGTTACTTCAGTACAACGTGTTACTGACATTATGTCGGAAATATCAGCCGCCTCACAAGAGCAAGGTTCAGGTATTGAACAGGTGAACCAAGTTGTGACGCAAATGGATGAAGTTACGCAACAGAATGCAGCCTTGGTTGAAGCAGCAGCAGAATCAATGCAAGATCAATCACAAGCTTTATTACAAAGTGTAGCGGTGTTTAAATTAGCAGGTGGCATGACATCGGCACCAGTTAGACTGAGTAATCATAAAGCACCGGTTGCAAAAATTCCTTCTCAGCTAAAATCGAATAAAGCTGTTTCGTCAATTGCATCACGTAAGGCAGTAAAAGGTAAAACTGATGATATCTGGGAAGAGTTTTAATTAAAATTATCTTGTCGGCATTATTTAACTTAAAAATAGCGCAATTGATAGCAATTATACGAATATTATGTGAGTAATCATAAATTACCGTTTCAATAAAGTTTAAGGGAGCTGATGACAAATAAAAAAATTAAAATCAGGACCTTTAAATCAAAGAAAAACACTAATATTTCAATTAAAACCAATACTGCTGAATCTACAGAGGGTATTCCTGAGAATAATATTTTTCCTATTGTTGGAACAGCTTCTTCAGCAGGTGGAATCGCGGTATTAAAGACTTTTTTTACGCATGTGCCATTTAATAGCGGGTTATCTTTTGTTGTTAATCAGCACTTAGAGCCAACTTACGACAGCAGGTTGGTTGAATCAATTCAGAGCATTACAGCGATTAAAGTTTTTCAGGCTAAGAATCAGTTAAAAGTTAGTCCAAATTGTATTTATGTTATTCCACCATGCTCAGATATTGAGATTATCGATGGCCTACTTTATTTAGTTAAACGGCAATTACCATGTCAACAGCATTTACCCGCCGATCATTTCTTTCAATCATTGGCAGATGAACAGAATGAATTTGCCATCGGGGTTGTTTTTTCTGGTATGGGTGCAGATGGAACAGCTGGTTTACAAGCCATTAAAAACAAGAATGGCTTAACTTTTGCACAGGAACCTTCTTCTTGTAAATTTGATAGTATGCCTAGCAGTGCTATTAGTGCAGGTGTTGTTGATGTGGTTGGTTTGGTAGAAGAATTACCAGGAATGATTATTGCCAAGTTGAAACATAGGCAAGTAGTTAAATCAGATGAAAATATATTTATTAAAAATAAACGACAAAGTTCGTTAAATAAAATTACACATTTACTTGCTGAACGAACTGGACATGATTTTTCACAATATAAAAAAAGTACACTTTATCGCCGTATAGCGCGCCGTGAAAAAGTGTGCAAGGTTGCTAATATTGATGCCTACATTCTATATCTGCATAAAGATAACAATGAAATAGATCTTTTGTTTCGAGAAATACTAATTCATGTAACACATTTCTTTCGTGATCCAGAAGTGTGGAAACACCTAGAAGAGGTGGCGCTCCCATCATTGTTATCAGAACACGTAACACCGACGACACTACGTGTATGGGTTCCTGCTTGCTCAACTGGAGAAGAAGCCTATAGTCTAGCAATATTGTTTATGGAAGCACTGAACAATATGACACTAAAGGATAAATTTAAACTAAAAATTTTTGCGACTGATTTGGATCAAGATGCACTCAAAAAAGCGCGTAAAGGGACTTATCCACTTGGCATTGATGAATATGTTTCATCAGAACGCTTGAGTCGATTCTTTGATAAGAATAAGCATGGTTATCAAGTAAAGAATGAAATACGCGAACAGATTGTATTTGCTGAGCATAATATGGTGGCCGATGCTCCCTTCTCTAAGTTGGATATGGTTTCCTGTCGTAACCTACTAATTTATTTCAATCGAAAATTACAAGAAAATCTTTTGCCACTACTCCATTATGGATTAAATCCAGGTGGATTACTGTTGCTTGGTACGGCTGAAACTATTGGTAGATTTAATGATTTATTTATACCAATAAATGTTAAGTTGCCAATTTATAAGGCTGTTTATGAAACCCCTCAACAAACAAGTCTTAATTTTCCTTCAGCTAACCATAAGAAAATAAAGTTATATCCATTTTCGTATAAATCTGATTTAAATAAATGCCATCTACCACCTTTACTAATTAATCCCAAAGGAAATATTGTTTACTCAACCAGTGGATTTAATACCCAATTAGAATCGTACAAAAACATAAGCCAGTCGGATCAAGCAGATTCGTTAACGATAGATACATTAATAACAGAATTACAAATAACACGTGAAGAAGTTCACGCTGCTCACGAAGAGATGCAAACCTCACATGAAGAGCTTAGGTCTAGTAATGAGGAGCTTCGTGCTACCAATGATGATTTGCATCATGCTAATGATAAATTACAAAAAACGAATGATGATTTAACCGGTTCTAAGCTAACACTGATCTTTACTAACGATCAGTTACAGTTGATTAATACTAAATTAACTGCTTATATTCAGGCGATTGGAAAACTTGCATTAGTATCTGTGACCGATCGTGCTGGAATAATTACCGAGGCAAATAAAACATTCTGCAAAATAAGCAAATATAGTGAAAATGAATTAATTGGCCAGAATCATCGCATTCTTAACTCTGGTGTTCATCCCAAATCTTTTTTTGAAGAAATGTGGGCGACGATTGTAAGTGGTCATATTTGGCATAAAGAAATTTGCAATAAATCAAAAGATGGTGGGCTGTACTGGGTTGATTCAACAATTATTCCATTCAAAGACAATGATGGAATAATTTCCAGTTACATTTCAATTCGGGTAGATATCAGCGCACGTAAAAGAAAGGAGTTGCAACTGACTGAACGGCTTAAGGAAAGAAGCTGTTTGTATGCAATTCACCGTGATATGGTGCAAGAATTGTCGTTAGATAAGCTTTGTAAAAAAATTATTAAGCATTTGACCTTAGCAATGCAATTTCCTGAACTAGCTGCGTGCCGTATTGAATTGTATAGAGAATATTATGTTTCAGATAATTACCATGATGATCTTTCACAATCTATATCGGCAAAAATAAAAATAAATGGGACTGTCTATGGTCAAGTGAATGTGTTCTACACTGAAGACAAGCCATTTTTACTGCCTGATGAACAAAACCTTATTAACTTTATAGCGGTTGATTTGAGTAGGTGGTGTGAACGCAAAAACCATGAACAAAATATCAGCCACATGGCCAGTCATGATGTGTTAACTGGTTTACCTAATCGTGCATTACTTCAGGATCGCATTACTCAAGCAATTGAATTTAATCAACGTCATCATGGTATGGCAGCGGTATTATTTATTGATTTAGATAATTTTAAAAATATCAATGATACCTTTGGACATGATGTCGGTGATCTTTTGTTGAAAAAGGTTGGGGCAAGATTGCTATCTAGTATCCGCTCTGGAGATACTGTTGCACGTCAAGGTGGAGATGAGTTTATCGTAATACTACCCTACATTAAAGAAACTTCTGTTGTGGAAATGGTGGCACAAAAAATATTAGATATGTTGTCAAAACCGTATCAAGTTAACGTGCATGAATTTCATGTCACTTGCAGTATTGGTGTTGCCTTATATCCTGAGCATGGAAGAGATGCTTGCACACTTCTAAAGCATAGTGATACAGCCATGTATCATGCAAAGACATTAGGGCGCAATATTTGTCACTTCTTTACCGAGGAGATGAGTCATGATGCCATGGAAAACCACAGGCTAATCAACCAATTACGGTGCTCATTAAAAACAAATGAATTGTCATTACATTTTCAACCTATCGTTGATAATAATAATAACTTAACAAGTTTAGAAGCATTATTACGCTGGCAGAATACTGAGCAAGGAATGATTCCTCCATCAAGATTTATTCCATTAGCTGAAGAATCTGGGCTGATATTGCCACTTGGAGATTGGGTGATTAGGTCGGTGTGTTTGCAGATTAATGCATGGGAGAATAAAGGTTATGAAAAACCTAGAGTTGCAATTAATCTTTCTGCTAAGCAACTTCAACAAAAAAACTTTGTTAAGAGCATTCAGAATATTTTAAATGAGACTGGAATAGCAGCACAAAACTTGATCCTGGAGATTACAGAGAGTCTACTTATGAAAGACACTCTAGATGTGACTAATACTTTGCATCAATTAAGTGAGATGGGATTTACGATTGCAATTGACGATTTTGGTACAGGCTACTCTAGCTTAAGTTATCTTAAACATTATCCAGTCGACAAACTAAAGATTGATCGTTCTTTTGTGCAGGATATTATTCAAGATGATAATGATTTGGCCATTGTTGCCGCCACTATAGCGATGGCGCATAGCCTGGGAATTAAAGTAATTGCAGAAGGTGTCGAGACAAAAGATCAATTAAGTCTTCTTGTTGAGAAAGGGTGCGATCTTTATCAAGGATATTATTTTGGAAAGCCATCACCTGCCGTGAAAACTGAATGTTTATTAAAGCGAAAAGTCACTTAATAAAATAGATAGTCCTGCACATGTAGTGGCTTTTACAAAGGTGTGTATAGATAAATGGACGCTACCCTTTAAATGCGAATTATTGATAAAATCATTGATTTTTCGGATGGTTAGATTATTATCAAATTCCTCAATAATGCCGAGTACGTACAGAATTAAGTATTGTGTCCCTAAATTTCCAAACGCACAATAAAAACAATATCCGCACCTGAATATCCAGGAGCAACGACAATAAAAAACAATGACTTTTATGAAATTCCTCAATACAACACAAAAGCGGCAATGGGGAACGGATTATTACTACCAGATCAACCTGGATTCATAAGATCGTGGGATGTAAGTAAAGAATGGATCAAAAAGAATGTAAAAGGTTATAAGTCTGTTAGCAGCCTTTGTATTGTTACTGGCTTTGGCGACTCAATGAAACCGCTATTCAATCCTGGTGACCCATTGCTGGTTGATACGTCAATCAATACAGTGGAACATGATGCCATTTACTTTTTCAGAGTGGAAGATGAAGGGTTTATTAAGCGACTACAAAGAGTCCCTGGGGAAGGTCTGCGTGTAATTTCTGCAAATAGAAATAATTGTGATACATGGACTATTAAAAAAGACATGGATTTCCACGTGTTAGGACGTGTTCTGAAAGTTTGGTGTAGTGAGAATTTTTAATTTTATAGTTTGAGTGGTAATTACCACATACATAAAGCGTAAGTTAATGTAGTTTGGGTAAGCTATTAACTACAAGGGAGAGGCTATGAAGAAATCACAGCTAACTCAATTCTTATTAACGTTCTTTTTTGGCCCTATTGGGCTATTTTATTCCAGTTTCCCTGCTGCGATCAGACTCATAATAGCATTCATTGTTACTAGGGCAATAACCGATGGGGACGAAGCTATTTTCGTGTGGTTTGTATCTATTCCCGTAGGATTTGCTACTACCGACAAATATAACAAGCAAATACATAACAAGCTAATGGAAAGAGTAGAGCAAAAATATAATGGGCTTGTTCACGCAACAAGAGAAGCTGCGGCGGCAACTGCAGCACCGGTGCCACAAAGTCTCAACCGCAGATGAACCTTCATCTGATCAAGCGCCTGTTAATGCCAAACAAACTACCCAAGCGTAGGGTATAGGCAGGGTAATCGCATTAAAACAGATAATGTATTAATATACAGCATGTTACGCAACTAAAACTTTTCTTGTGAAACGTTTCAACCATTTGAATTTAAATCATAATAAATTTTTAATGCGATTACCCTGCCTGGGGTATTAAACAATGAAAATATTTATTTTAGCTTTACTTCTTGTATTTTCAACGACATCTTTTGCATCAGAGGCAGTAACAAAAGATGGACACCCGGCATGCTTCAAGGAAAAATGGCACCAAGATTTATCGTCCTTCGCTGGAAAAGACATGGCTAGTTTTGAAGCTTATATTAGCTCAAGGAAGTGCATTATTTTAAAACAAGGACTGATTGTAAGGGTTACAGATTCATGGAGTTCTGGGAGTTCTGGGAGTTCTGGGGACACAATACACAATACTCAATTATCAGTAATTAAGTCTTATGTCCCCAGAATTTGATGATGATTCATTTTTGTTGAGAACAAACTGGCTGAGATAATCATCATGCCGCCCAGCCATTCCTGTAGTGACATGGCCTCATTCACCAGGAAATAAGCGGCAATGGCTGCGACAAATAATTCAAATAATAAAATTACAATGGCTTGGTTGGCGGGGAGATGGGTGAGGCCGTATTGCAGTACTATGCTCATCATGAACATGGCGAGTCCCACGCCCAGTAAGAGCAACCAGCTACTGCTGGTCATGTGTGCTAATGGCAATGATGAACCCATTACTAACGTGCATCCCAATCCCACCAGCGCGGCACCCAAACAAATGGCCATGGATTTAAGTTCAATGCTATGCGACTGATCTTTGCGCACCAGCACATTTACCAAAGCAAACATAATTCCGCCCAATAAACCCAGCAAGTCACCGCTGGATGAGGGCAACGGAAAATCATGATCCGGTTGCCATAGCATGGTGGCTGCGCCTGTTAGTGAGAGGGCGATAACAAAATATCCGTATTTGCTTAATTTTTCATTTAAGAGTAGCCATGAAAAAAGGATCGTCCAAAGCGGTGCGAGATAAAACAGCAGCAACACGCGCATGATCTCACCAACCAAAATCCCAAGGATATAAGCAATATTTGTCCAGCCCGCAAAAAAACAGATGCAAAATAACAAATGTGCTTGCCCGTTAAAAATAAGTACTGGCCGGACACTTTTGTGGAAAATCGCCAATCCGATTAACAAGGCGACAAAATAAGTAATGCTTACGGAAATTTCACCACTGATGCTAGCCTGTTCCAGTAAACGAAACGGATACCACACCAGCCCCCAAATGGTGGCGCCGCAAAGTAGAGCTAATATTGGAATAATTATATGCTGCGGCTTGCGGCTTAATAGTGACATCGGGTTTTAGTTGTTATATTCACTGCAGTTTGTTTTGGGTATGATACATAAGAAAAATTACAGTATCAGGTCTATGGCTCTTGCACATTCAGGGGCAAACTATCTTGACTGCACAACAGAGGAGTCAGGACTAGATACGCGCACTTATTTGCCAGGCCTGATTCTGTGCTGGCGAAATATCCAATCTAGACCTTGTATCTGACCCCGCGATGTATTATGGCAAGAAGCCATGCGACCTGCCTTTTACCTCGCATTCCGCAACGCCTATGGATCTATCATCCATAAACATGGAAAAAAATAGAGTCGGCTTTTGATTCTGGGAATACAAGCGAGAATGAAATCTATACGGCTGGCTGTTACTCTATGACCTTTGGCTATTCATCCAAAAAATCTATGACAATCCTGAAAACAGCCCATTTAGTCGTCTGTCTGAATTAACACGGAATATTGACTCTCCCCCACTTGTTGTAGCCCATCTCCTACGTGATCTCGCACACGGCGATGAAACACGAATAGATGAATTAAAAAACACGGTCGAATCCAGTGATCCAGCTTACCAAAAACTCTTCAAAGATGCCATGTGGATTTATTAGTTCGCATTATTTAAGAAACCGTAAGCAATAATACGCTTGACTAACAATCATATTACAAAAGCAATCAATTCTGAAAAAAGCGTGAAACTTTAGTTATCCTATTTTAGAATGAGCTATATTACTTGCAGTGGTAGTAAAATAAGGACATCTAATACACTTTATTTTATTGATAAAATAAAAATTGTTGAAATTTCCAAAAAACCTATAGCGCTATTTAAGATTTTGAAATTTGAGGGTCTTGCTGCAAGTGGCGGTGAAGTAAAATCTGCAATCTCTGAAGGTCGGGTTTTGGTCAATGAGGAAATCGAAACTAGAAAAAGAAAAAAGATTGTTTCTGGTGGGGATGTTGTTTCATTTTATGGGCTAAGCATTCGCATACAACTCAAATGATTAATTAAAGGGAAAACTAACAGTAATGACGCAAAGTAAAAAATACGATTACCAAATAACACAAGATAACGCAGGTTGGACTACTAAAATTATCAGACAAGTCACATCAAAGAAAACCGTTGTTTCAAAGCGCCAAGATGGTTTCTCTTCTGAGTTAGAAGCACAAGAATGGGGAAAAGAAGAAATGAAGGGCTTTTTAAATAATCTGAACGAGCGAAACAAGCGCCGATCCAAACCGCAAGAATAGCAACCTCAGGGTCACAACCTCAGACCTCAGCAGACGCTCAGGGTCAGGTCGGTCAAGACGCTCAGGAGACGCTCATGGTCAGGTCTATATTCGTGGCTCCTGTACATTCAGGGGCAAACTACCCGCCTATTTTTCCACTATTTGCCATACCTGACCCCACGATGCAGCCTGGTCATTTGCAGAAACGCTCTCGCCTTTATCGGAACAACAACGCAAGCAGGAGATCGTCGATAAAGATGAAATGATCGCATTATTTTCAAATGTCATTTCCCATCTGGGTGTTACCGGCTCATTAATTACCAAGGTTATTCGTTTGGGAGAGCGCGGCACCATGCGTCAGCGTATTGAGATACTGGAGTGATTTAGACCCTGTATTGCATTGAAGTTACAACCATAAAACATTCATTAATATATAAATGGCACCTCTAAAGAAACTGGCATTAAATTGATATTTGATGTTTATTTTTTAATTAAATATGATGAACTTCAATGCAACGAATTCAAAATACTCTCGGAACAATCGCTGTCTTATTTCTGCTGCTTCCTCCGGTAAGTTTGGCTGCCGTAGGTAACAATACGCATTTCTTTGGTGACGGAAATGCAAAACAAAAAATCAGCCATAATGCCAAAAAACTTCGTGTCAACGTAGAGCTTGGCCCAAGGCCATTTTTTCTGGTCGAAGATATGGATGAGGGTGAACTTAAAACCGCATTGCAACACTGTACAAAAGGACCGTTTGCAAAAACCAAATTTTCAATTGGGCACCGTGGTGCATCACTCCAATTTCCAGAGCATTCAAAGGAATCCTATGAAGCTGCAGCGCGTATGGGGGCAGGCATCATAGAATGTGACGTGACGTTCACCCAGGATAAGGAACTGGTGTGCCGTCATTCTCAATGTGATTTACATACCACAACCAATATTCTTGCCACTGATTTGGCCGATAAATGCACAGCCCCACCTAATTTCAGCAGCGACCAGCCTTTTGCCAATGTTAAATGTTGCACCAGCGACATTACATTGGTTGAATTTAAAACACTAAAAGCCAAAATGGATGCCGGTGACCCCGGTGCTCAAAGCGCTGAGGAATATTTGGCTGCCACACCTGACTGGCGCACCGACTTGTATTCTGGCGATGGCACGGTGATGACGCATGCCGAAAGTATCGATCTGTTTAAAAGACTACGTGTCAAAATGACGCCTGAATTGAAATCTCCGGCTGTTGAAATGCCTTTTGACGGCTTTACACAACAAGACTACGCGCAAAAAATGATTGATGAATACAAGGACGCCGGTGTAAAGCCGAAGGATGTTTATGCGCAATCCTTTAACTTGGACGATGTCCGTTATTGGCTCGCCAACGAATCCTGTTTCGGTAAACAAGCGGTTTTTCTCGAAGATGTTAATAGCGAAGCTGATATTCCTGATGCCGTTGCAAGGCTGGATACATTGACGGCCGAAGGTGTACAAATTATAGCTCCGCCACTCTGGGCGCTGGTAACGCTAAATGCATCCAATCAAATCATACCCTCTGAATACGCCTTGATGGCCAAAGCAGCCGGTTTCGATATCATAACCTGGACACTTGAGCGCTCTGGATTGCTGAAAAATGGCGGTGGTTGGTATTACCAGACCGTCACCGAAGCAATTGACAATGATGGTGATACCATGGAGATGCTGGATGTACTTGCAAGAGATGTTGGTGTTCTGGGCATTTTCTCAGATTGGCCAGCCACGACCACTTATTATGCTAATTGCATGAATCTTAAATAATGCGCTAGCCTGAATATTTAACCAACATTTAGCAGAATTAAATATTGTGTCCCTAGATTTTCCAGCCCGCATCCACCACGCACCGCCAATTAAATAAAGACGAACTGGCAGCAGCGGGTGTGAGCAGTGACTTGGTTCGACTATCTGTGGGTATTGAAAATATTGACGATATCATTGTGGATAGGTGCAATCAGAAAGGTACAGGAAATTATGGGGACACATTACTTAATTCCTTGCGCAATTGAGTAATGTGTTTATAGATTCCCAGGTTCCCGTATGGTATACCGGAACATGCGCTTTAAAGCTTTGTAGATTCTTTTTGTATAACAGGTTTTGTTAACACACAACACGGTAGGTTTGAATTCGTCGCTTCTTCTTCAACCTACCGTTTAATTTCCCAAAACATCACGTAAGGCAGCATCCAATTCGGGAAATTTGAATTGAAAACCTGCATCCTGCATACGTTTGGGAATAGCATGCTGACCACCCAGCAACAGTTCCGACATCTCACCCAGCATAAGTTTTAACACCGAAGCGGGTGCGGGCAAAAGAGCCGGGCGTTTGAGTATGCCCGCTAAAGTTTGAGTGAATACCTTGTTGGTGACCGGATTGGGCGCTGTCAGGTTGAATTTGCCGTTTAGCTCAGTATTGTTGAGTAACGCCAGGCAAATGGCAACATGGTCGTCAATATGAATCCAGGGCATCCATTGCATGCCGCTTCCAAGTCGACCGCCAAGACACAACTTAAAAGGTAATATCATCGGTTGCAAAAACCCACCTTTTTTTCCAACAACCAAGCCGGTGCGCAACAGGCAAACCCGCACACCGTGCGTTTCCGCTTTTTCGGCTGCTTCTTCCCATTCAGCACAAAGCTGGTGACCAAATTCATCATGGCTCAGTGAATTCTCGTCAACAGATTTGTCACCCTGATCACCATAAAAACCAACCGCTGAACCACTTAGAAAAACCTCAGGTTTGGTTTGTGCGCGGGCAATAAATTCAATCAACGCATGCGTGATATCTATGCGGCTGTGGAGGAGAATCTGTTTGCGTTGTGGTGTCCATCTTCCGCCAAAAATAGGGGCGCCTGCGAGATTGATAATGGCGTCAAAATGATCAGAATCCGCCAGCTCCTGCAAGGAATTAATCGGTGTGACTTGATTGCCGAATAGCGTGGTGACTTTTTCCGGTTTTCGGCTAAGAACGGTCAGAGTATGACCGGCTGCAAGCAGCGCCGGACATAATGACTGCCCGATAAAACCAGTCCCGCCTGTTATCAGAATTTTCATTTTGTGTTCCTCCAACTTAAAAATCACGGTTGATGGAGCACAGTGTAAGTGATTGAAGGAAGAATGAGAATATTAATTGATTATTCGCCCAAGAATGAGTTTAACAACGCGACATAAACACCTGAATTATGTAACTGCTGAGCGTTGCGCAACTCTAGGTGGTTGTTTAGACACAGAGACTGGGCCAGCTTGGTGACATGCTAACTATTTATGCTATTTGTCCCGTTATTTACATATTGCAAATAACATAAAAAATCAGGTATCTAGTTGATTGTAAAATAGTTGCTGGAAATTCTGATTTTATTGTAATGGTTCTAAATGACCTGAATTAATGTGTCCCCAGAACTTCACAATCAGAACCAGAGATATTTAGCGTTTTGTAGCTGACTCCCAAGTCTTTGCATGCTGCGATATATGGCAAATGATTATTATCAAATTCTTCAATAATGCTGAGTACGTACTGCATTTTGTTTTGATGCGCGGGTTTAATGCTTTGATGAAAATCAGGCAGGGGACGACATCATAGTTGCATGAGCCTTAGGGACGAGGAAATAATAATTTATCCATTTATACTTGCCCTTTTACTCTGATTTTTCGTTGGCCCTACGGTTACATAGAGTAACTATGCGCCCTACGGACCGCCTCAAATCAGAGCAAAATGACTTCGCCTAAATTGGACA
>JAJFJL010000172.1 GCA_021774055.1 Nitrosomonas sp.
AAATTCTCGTAACTTAGCGGCTTCAACCACACCACCTAATTGCTGTGCCATTACTTGCATGCCATAGCAGATACCTAAAACTGGCACAGCTAATTCAAATACGATTTGAGGTACACATGGTGCTTCACCTTCAGTAACTGAAGCCGGACCACCAGAAAGGATAATGCCTTGCGGTGCAAAGTCTTGAATAAATTGTGAACTAACATCGTATGGATGAAGCTCGCAATAAACACTTGCTTCTCTAACCCGCCGTGCAATTAATTGCGTATATTGGGAACCGAAGTCTAAAATAAGAATTTTCTGATGCATAAGAATATAGGTAATCTAGTCAATGTGATAATTAGGAGCTTCTTTGGTGATTTGTACATCATGTACATGAGACTCGCGAATACCTGCAGCAGTAATTTCTACAAACTCTGCTTTGGCATGCATGGCATTAATTGACTCACAACCTAAGTAACCCATACTTGAGCGTACGCCACCCATTAATTGATGAATTACCGCTGTAACGCTACCTTTAAACGGAACACGACCCTCAACACCTTCAGGCACTAACTTATTATTGTTACTATCATGTTGTTCAACTTCTTGAAAATATCGATCACTGGAGCCTTGTTTCATAGCTGAAAGTGAACCCATCCCCCGGTAACTTTTATAAGCACGCCCCTGAAATAGTTCAATTTCACCAGGTGATTCTTCCGTACCAGCAAATAAACCACCCAACATAACTAAATCTGCACCAGCTGCAATTGCTTTCGCGATATCTCCTGAATAACGAATACCACCATCTGCAATCATCGGCACTCCAGTTCCACTTAGTGCTTCAGAAACATCATGAATAGCAGTTATCTGCGGAACACCAACACCAGCAACAATACGAGTAGTGCAGATCGAACCTGGTCCAATACCAACCTTTACCGCATCCGCACCATGATCAACCATTGCTCTAGCGGCCGTCGCGGTAGCCACATTGCCACCGATCACTTGAATATGAGGGAAATGTTTTTTTATCCATTGAATACGTTCAAGTACACTTTGGGAATGACCGTGTGCGGTATCAACAACAATCACATCAACATCCGCATTAACTAATGCTTCCGTACGTTCATCACTATCTTCACCAACACCAACCGCAGCACCAACACGTAAACGTCCTTGATCATCTTTGCTGGCTAATGGATGTTCTGAAATCTTAATAATATCTTTAACTGTAATTAGGCCACGTAATTCAAATTTATCATTAACAACCAGCACTCTTTCTAACCGATGTTTATGTAGCAATGCCATAGCTTCATCACGACTAGCACCCTCACCAACGGTTACCAAACGTTTCTTTGGCGTCATGACACTTTTTATAGTTTGATCTAGGTTTGTCTCAAAACGCAAATCTCTATTGGTGACAATACCAACAACTTTTGAACCATTGACAACAGGTAAACCTGAAATTTTATGGCGACGAATAAGCGCCAACACTTCGCGTACGGTCATATTTTGAGAGACCGTAATTGGATCTTTTACTACGCCACTTTCAAAACGTTTAACTTTAGTGACTTGTTTAGCTTGAGCTTGAACTGACATATTCTTGTGTAAGATGCCAATCCCACCAGCTTGTGCAATGGTAATGGCCAGTTGCGCTTCTGTTACGGTATCCATCGCCGCTGAAGCAACTGGAATATTGAGTGATATGGTACGTGTGAGTTTGGTGGATAGTTTTACGTCGCGCGGCAAAATGGTTGAATGAGCCGGAACAAGTAAAACATCATCAAAAGTAAGTGCTTTTTGAATCAGTCGCATATTTAATGATCGCTTTGCAAAGCGACATTATATCGAAATGAGCTACAAATATTTTATTAATTCATTATTTACAATCTAGATTCGGGCAGTAACCATGAATATACTAGCAGTTACCTAACCTGCCTTGCAGCAGATTGAGACTCTCATCCAATGAATTATCAATCTTACCCAACCATACTCCATCCCTAAGTTGTCTACTTGTTGTTTTTATGCCTAAATTCTACAAACAACCGTGCACATAATACATAGTAAATTTTATTTTATATTAAATACTTGCCAACACCATTGAGAAAGAAATAAATAACATATATAACAGTACGTTACACATTGCATACGCAACTTATTAATTGATCTAGGCTATACCTAAAACTATAAAAAATACTGTAAAAATAAGTTTTTCCATTCGCAAGGTAATGCATTATCTCTAATTTGATTTATAATTGCCGGTTGAAGATTTGGGTTACTACTTTTAGTTTAAGAGAATAATATCCAAATTGCCCAAACAATCGTACCTGATGATGCATAGGTTTATTATTTCAACATGTAAATTTAATTACAAATCAAATCCTTAAATAATTAAGTTTTACCAATGATATAGAATGTTACTAGGCTTGGGTAGCAACAAATTGAACTGAATCATTTCAGTTATTTTCGAAGTTAGTTAGTGAGATAAGGGAGATAATCAATGCATATAGGCATACCAGCAGAAATTCGTGGGGGAGAAACTCGCGTCGCTGCTACGCCGGAGACTGTAAAGAAATTTACTGCCAAGGGATTACATGTTGTTTTAGTACAGTCTGGCGCCGGCGCTGGTGCAAGCATACCAGATTCTGAATATCAAGCGGCAGGCGCAACAATCGTAGCAGATGCCACCGAACTATATAAACAATCTCAAATTGTGCTTAAGGTACGCGGACCAGAACCTGATGAATTAGCTATGGTGCGTAAAGATGCAGTATTACTTGGCCTTTTGTCACCGCACCAAGACGATGGAATAAAAGCATTAGCCAGTCATGGTTTGACTGCATTTTCAATGGAAAAATTACCACGAATATCTCGCGCGCAAAGTATGGATGTATTGTCATCGCAAGCTAATATTGGTGGTTACAAAGCTGTCATTATGGCAGCCGATACGTACAATAGGTTTTTCCCAATGTTAATGACCGCAGCTGGCACAGTGAAAGCAGCTAGGGTGCTAATTCTAGGTGCAGGCGTAGCAGGTTTACAAGCAATTGCCACGGCCAAACGATTGGGTGCCGTCGTAGAAGCATTTGATGTACGCCCAGCAGTTAAAGAACAAGTCGAAAGTCTAGGTGGAAAATTTGTAGAAGTTCCATTAAGTGACGAGGAAAAGGCACAAGCAGAAACCGCTGGTGGTTATGCGACTGAAATGTCAGATGATTATAAACGTCGCCAAAGTGAGCTGATCGCACAACGTGCAATCGCCTCAGATATTATTATTAGCACAGCTCTAATTCCTGGACGACCAGCCCCAGTTTTAATTAATGAAGAAACAGTTAAATCCATGAAACCTGGTTCTGTAATTGTGGATATGGCTGCAGAAGCTGGTGGCAATTGCCCATTGACAGAATTAGATAAAACAGTGGTTAAACATGGTGTACATTTGATTGGCATCGCCAATTTACCAGGCCTAGTAGCTACAGATTCCAGTGCATTGTATGCACGTAATTTAATGAATTTTCTTAACTTAATGCTAGACAAAGAGAGTGGAGAATTCAAAATGGATCGTGAAGACGAAATCGTTGAGGGATCACTGGTTTGTACTGGCGGAGAAATAATTTAGGCACTGTGTACTTAATAGTTAATATGTTTAGAAGGAACAATCATGATTGATCAAATTGATCCAACCATTATCAATCTTACGATATTTGTGCTGGCAGTTTTTGTTGGCTATCACGTCGTATGGAATGTTACCCCTGCACTACACACACCATTAATGTCGGTTACTAATGCAATTTCAGGTATTATTTTGGTGGGTGCTATGCTGGCTGCAGGCCCTGCTGAATCTGACTGGGGCGTGTGGTTAGGTGCGGTTGCGGTAACACTAGCTGCCGTTAATGTTTTTGGTGGATTTCTTGTGACCCAGCGAATGCTGGATATGTTCAAGAAAAAAGATAAAAAAGGAAGCGCGTAAATGTCTGCAAATCTAGTTGCTCTCGCGTATTTAGTTGCCTCAGTATTCTTTATACTGGCACTAAAAGGTTTAAGCTCTCCGATAACAGCACGTCGCGGTAATTTATTTGGCATGCTAGGAATGGCCATTGCGGTTATTACCACTTTAACTATTACTGAAAATTGGATGTTAATCCTTGGCTGTATCCTACTAGGTGGAACTATAGGTGCGGTCATAGCCAACCGAATCCAAATGACCATGATGCCTGAATTAGTCGCATTCATGCACTCATTGGTTGGACTAGCTGCGGTATTTATTGCAATCACTGCCATCAATAATCCGGTTTCATTTGGGCTACCTGAAGTTCTACCAGCAGGTAGTAAGTTTGAACTATTTCTTGGCTCCTTTATCGGTGCTATGACTTGGTCAGGCTCGGTAATTGCATTCCTGAAACTATCCGGCCGCATGAGTGGTGCACCTATTGTCTTTAAAGGGCAACATATGCTTAATCTACTGATGGCAATCGTCATGGTCGGTTTTGGCTTATGGTTCTTCTTCAGTGATACCACCAATTGGACGGCCTTTATTGTTATGGTTTCCATTGCCTTTATATTGGGATTTCTTATTATTATTCCAATTGGCGGAGCCGACATGCCGGTTGTTATTTCAATGCTCAATTCATACTCTGGTTGGGCGGCAGCAGGAATTGGTTTCTCACTCGGCAACCCAATGTTAATTGTTGCTGGATCGTTGGTAGGTAGTTCTGGTGCAATTCTGTCATACATTATGTGCAAGGCAATGAACCGACCATTTCTTTCTGTTATCCTGGGTGGTTTTGGCAGCGACGGCGGTGATGTTTCGAGCGACGATGGCGAGCAAAAAACACATCGTAGTGGTAGCGCCGACGATGCTGCCTTCATGCTGGGCAATGCTGATACGGTAATCATTGTTCCTGGCTATGGCTTAGCAGTGGCACGTGCTCAGCATGCAGTGAAAGAATTGGCCGAAGCGTTGCATGAGAATGGTGTTAATGTACGCTTCGCCATCCACCCAGTTGCAGGGCGGATGCCTGGACACATGAATGTATTGTTGGCTGAAGCAGAAATTCCTTATGAACAGGTATTAGAAATGGATGAAATCAACAGTGATTTCACAAATACTGATGTTGTACTGGTATTAGGGGCTAATGATGTGGTTAATCCAGCTGCCTATATTAAGGGCAGTCCAATTTATGGCATGCCGATTCTTGATACGCACAAAGCACGTACCGTAATGGTGGTTAAACGCAGCATGGGTGTTGGTTATGCTGGACTTGATAATGACCTTTTCTACATGGACAAAACCATGATGGTATTTGGCGATGCCAAGAAAGTAGTTGAAGGTATTGTTAAGGCATTGTAGTAAGTTAGGCTATCACTGAACTTTGTTTGTTGGTTCAGTGATAGCCTGCATTAATATTTTTAATCTAAATAAAAATAATGAATAATATTCAGCAGTTGCATCCTCAATATATTACTGATGAGGACGGCAATAAAATATCAATTATTCTACCTATCATTGAATTTGAAAGTCTGATTGAGGATATTGAAGATTTGGCCGCCATTGCTGAGCGTAAGAATGAATCACTGATATCACATAAAGATCTAGTTAAACAATTAAAACACGATGGTATTGTATGATATTAAATGGAGAAAATCAGATCAAAAAGAGCTGTATAAAATTGATAAACAGAGTATACCTAAAATTCTTATAGCAATTGAGAAACTTGCAAAAGCCCCAGCTCCTAAAAATTCAAAGAAACTCCGAGGAAGACAATATACATATCGTATTAGGGTAGGTATCTACTGTATAATTTATTCTATTGAGAACGATATCCTATTGATTGAAGTAATCAAAGTTGGCCATAGAAATGGTATCTATAATTAAGTTTCTTGTTCCTGCGCTCCTACATAGGAGCTTTCTAATAAATCAAAATTTGTAGTAGATTATTACTCAAACCATTTTGTAAATTGAACACTTATTTGTTTATTACGTAGTAAAAGGAATTATTGATGAGTACAGCAGATTGCTTTACTTACTGCTTTAATTGCGATTATTGTAGCGGCATGTACCTTAGATGCACATAATAAACAAATGAAAATACAAACCTTTATCACCTATCCGCAAATATATCGTGATATTTTCATGGAATTACCTGTAAATATTGAATCAGAGGCATTTTCTATAGACGATCTTGATGACAAAAATAAAGAAAAAACATTAAAACTACTTCGTTCCTATTTTGATATGTGCTCAGAAGAATTCTATTTAAATAAAAGAGGAATAATTGATAAAAAAGTTTGGAAGCTCTGGGACCTCGGGATTAAGAGCTCCATAGAAAAACCTGCATTTGTAAAATATTAGAATAATATTGATCCAAAAAAATATTTTCATAGAGAGTTTACTAAGTACGTGAATGATATTATTGAAGAAGAACAAAAAGAATCAAATAATCTATAAAATTCTATATCTCAAACTTAAGCCTGACCACCCCTAAGTTACTTTTCTAAAATGCTCCCCACCTATTTTGACCATAACGCCACTACGGCAGTAGATGATGCCGTATTCGAGGTAATGTTGCCTTATTTTCAGCAGCAATTTGGTAACCCTTCCAGTTTACATGCTTATGGAATAGTCGCTCGTAGTGCTATCAATAAAGCACGAGAACAAGTGGCACATGCAGTTGGTGTACAGCCTATTCAGGTTATTTTTACCAGCGGTGGCTCAGAAGCAAATAATCTATTTATTAAAGGTGCTGCTGATAGCCTAGAACCCTCAAATATTTTTATCAGCGGTATTGAGCACCCTTGTGTAATGCGCCCAACACAAGCATTAGTACGCAGAACAAATTGGAATAAGCAACAATTTGCTATCAACCAGCATGGTCAAGTTAATTTAAGTGCAGCTAACATTGCCATGAAAAAACAAAGTCCTGGCCTAGTATCGGTCATGTTGGCCAATAATGAGACAGGTGTGATTCAAGACGTTACTACCATTGCAGAGATTGCGAGATCACATGATGCGTACATACATACTGATGCAGTACAAGCTCTAGGTAAAATACATTTAGACTTTGCAGCACTTAAAGTACACGCTATGACTTTGTCGGCGCATAAAGTTTATGGGCCTAAAGGTGCTGCAGCGCTAGTTGTTGACAAACGTTTATTATTAACATCACTAATTGATGGTGGCGGCCATGAAAACGGGTTACGTTCGGGGACCGAGAATGTGCCGGCTATTGTTGGCTTTGGTATGGCCTGTGAACTTGCTAACTTACGTCTAGAAAAATCTACAAAGCATATAAGAGTATTACGTGAATATTTAGAACATGGATTAAAAGCCATGGGAGCGGCTATTTTTGGCGCATCAGTGCCACGCATACCAAATACTTGTTATTTTGCCTTGCCTGATATTGAAGGCGACACCTTAGTAGTTCAACTAGACAGAGCTGGTTTTGCTGTTGCCAGTGGAGCAGCCTGCTCTAGTGTAAACCCAGGACAAAGTCATGTATTAGAAGCAATGGGTGTAGAACCTATGTTGGCACGGTGTGCCGTACGCGTAAGCTTAGGTCATAGCAACACAATGGCAGAAATAAAAGATTTTCTTGCTGCCACTAAGAAAATTACTACAGAATTAAAACGTATCAACAGTATTCTAATTTAAACTAACACCAAATATGACAGACAATAGCTCGTTTAAACAAGCAACTAAAGCAATTATTCTTAGTGCAGGACAAGGCCGTAGGTTGTTACCGTTAACAGAAAATTGTCCTAAGTGTTTGCTGTCAGTTGCAGGTAAATCTGTAATTGAATGGCAAATTGATGCCTTGCTAACAGTTGGAATTAATGAGATTACCATCGTCGCTGGTTTTCATGTAAGTTTGCTTGAAGACTTGCTGAAACAGCGTTATAGCGATCACCCTCATATCAGCATATTATTTAATCCATTCTATGAAGTAGCAGACAATCTTGCCAGCTGTTGGATGGCACGTTCTATGATGAACCATGATTTTTTACTGCTAAATGGTGACACGATTTTTGATATTGACTTAATCACTAAGGTGTTAAATTCAGAACCTGCGCCGATTACACTAAGTATTGATTACAAAAATACTTATGATAGTGATGATATGAAAGTTCAATTGGATGAAAATGGATTCGTCAAACAAGTTAGTAAAATCTTATCTACGCATGAAATTGATGCAGAATCTATTGGCTTGATATATTTTCGTGAACAAGGGCCGCAACTTTTCAGTCAAGCAATTGAAACAGCATTACGACAACCTGCTAGACTTACATCCTGGTATCTTGCGATTATCGACGAGTTAGCTGATCAGCAATTAGTCAACACTTGCTCAATAGCTGGGCACCGTTGGTGTGAAATTGATTTTATCGAAGACCTTTCGAAAGCTGACATGCTTTTTACTGAACAAAGTGATGCGTAACTAACGAACAAATCTTATTTTAAATAACAAATGATCGAAAAATATAGCGATAGACCAATGTTAAATGCGACTATGCTGAAATTTGGTGCACCGCAAACAACAATCTGTCAATATCAATACTGGAGCGTTTTGTTACGCCCTACACAGGCGACACTCGGCTCATTGGTTCTAGCTGCTCACGAGCCAGCACAAGCATTCTCAGAGCTCAGCCCAGCTAGTTTCACTGAATTACATCAAGTAACAACACATATAGAATCAGCTTTAGGTAACGCTTTTCAATACGATAAATTGAATTATTTAATGCTAATGATGGTTGATTCAGATGTTCATTTCCATGTAATTCCACGCTACGACAAATTGAAACAATTTAATACACAGGAATTCATTGATTCAGGTTGGCCCAAGGTACCTGATCTTAGTCAGGCTAACAAAACAGATACCAAGACTAACCAATTAATTATTGATCACATTACATCCTATTGGCCATGATTGAAACAAAAAATGTAGAACCTAAATTAGGCACAGAACAAATTATTCCATTGCGACAAGCACACGATTT
Source organism: Nitrosomonas sp. (assembly GCA_021774055.1). Taxonomy (GTDB): domain Bacteria; phylum Pseudomonadota; class Gammaproteobacteria; order Burkholderiales; family Nitrosomonadaceae; genus Nitrosomonas. The sequence continues at coordinate 8,971 of JAJFJL010000172.1, forward strand.
AGTACGTGACCTAATGAAACCAAACCCATGGATTTACTGGCTGGACTTTCTTTTTCATGTTTCATTAGGATGGGCAGCATTTGTCATAGCTTTATCTACCCCTTTTTTCTCTGCTTGGCAACTTGCATCTTATATTATTGCAGTACTAGCACTTTATCGTTCAGCAATCTTCACTCACGAATTAACACATCTTAAAAAAGGTACTTTTAAGATGTTTCGCTTGGTATGGAATATGTTATGTGGCATCCCACTGATGATTCCTTCTTTCACTTATGATGGTGTTCATAATGACCATCATAAACCAGATATTTATGGCACCAATAAAGACGGTGAGTACCTTCCATTTGCAACGAAAAAACCAATAGTTATGGTTGGCTATGTACTCTTATCAATAATCTTGCCATTATTGTTAGTTATTCGTTTTCTAATACTTACACCACTTTGTTACCTAGCTCCGTCAATACGTAAAATTGTTTGGGAACGAGCATCTTCAATGACTATTGATCCTAATTATAAACGCGACAAAAATGCGATTCGTAGCGATTACAACTGGCGACAACAAGAATCTGCTGCATTTCTATTAGCAATGTTAGTGATTATGGGCATTAGTTTTGGAGTTATACCAAGCCATTTATTAATCCTCTGGTATGCTGTCGCACTGGCAATTTTCCTGCTTAATTCATTACGTACACTAGCCGCTCATGCTTATCGTAATCCAGGAGAGCATAGAATGACATTTTCAGAACAATATCTTGACTCTGTAAACGTACCGGGGAATCAATTTATAACGGCTTTATGGGCACCGGTAGGCTTACGCTATCACGCAACCCATCATCTTTTTATGAGTATGCCGTACCACAACCTAAGTGAAGCACAACGCCGTCTGGTCAATGGACTAGATGACAACTCACTTTACATTAAAACCATACGTCATAGTTTACGTGATGCTTTAATACAGATCTGGCACGAATCATATAAATTTACTCGTTAAAAATATAATATATAACTTTATTTGTGTTCAAGCAGTTAAAAAAATATCAACACTTAACTGTAGTTAAATTTTTATTACTAGAAATCATATCATCAGCTATGACAAATAAACCATTTAAGACCAAATTATCAATAATTCTTACAGGAAATTTAATATATGGATAAATAATAGCAGAAGCACCACCAGTCAATATACAATCCAGATTATGCCCATATAATTTCGAATTATATAATTGATAAACACGATCAATAGCACCAACTAAACTATTTATAGTTCCAGATTTAACTGCATCTGCCGTGCAAACTGGAAAATAATCAAACTTACCCATATGCAAATTGGGTATTGAAGAACCTTCTTGTAACGAAGTGAACATTAAATACGGGCCAGGAGTAATTACACCTCCCATAAATTCACCAGTATTAGAAAGCATATCAATCGTCATGGTGGTACCAACATTTATTACAAGGCAAGCCCCTGATATGAAACGCCAAGCAGCAATTAAAGCTGCCCAACGATCACTACCAAGTTGTGTCGAATTCCTATAATGGTTGCTTACACCACACTGATATACAGTAGGTCTAACCCACAACGTAGTAACATCGTAAGATAAAAATAGATTAAACAAGAAACGCCGAGCGGGTAACCCAGCAACATTAGAAACAACAATCAATGATGGTTTAGGTAATCCATGCAACAGCTTGGCAAAAGAGACGCTATCTTCATGTATAAAATAGCCAGTAGCTAACGAATTATGACTTTCAAACAGAGCCCACTTAACCCGTGTATTACCAGAATCAACAACAAGAACTTTGCTCATAACCGCTTATAATCATAACACTATAAATTCACCAGAACTGAAACTACTCCTAAAACCTAAAGAAGAAACAAGTACTAACCTCCCTTTGTCATCGACACCATCAACAACACCAGTGTGCGCAGAGCCATCTGGAAGATTTAATACAATATGTTGTCCTTTATATGCACAAAGATTATTCCATTCCGCCATAAACCTGGAAAAATCACTGCCATCAAATTCATGCAATATGTTGGACAACTCAACTAACAAAATAGCTAACAAATAATCACGATCTAAACATCTATTAGATATAGAAGACAAATCAATGATATCCCTACCAACCATATCAGCCAATTTTGAAGAAAAATTGACATTAATACCTATACCTATAACAACAACAGACTTTCGTGAAATAAAACCACAAAAATCTAACAAAATACCACAAAGTTTCTTTCCATTATACAAAATATCATTCGGCCATTTAAGTGTTACACCATTAATACCAAGAGATCTAAGCACACGTAAAATAGCCAACCCAATAACCAAGCTTAAACCGGATAAACTGTCAACAGTTCTATTAAAAGACCAGACAAATGAAAACGTTAGTCCACTACCAATTCCAGAATGCCACTTCTTACCACGTGTACCACGTCCATCAGTTTGAAGTTCCGCAACAAACAAGGGATATTTATCAAAAGTACAACGGCGTGTAAAAGTATATTCCAATAAATAACTACTAGTAGAAACCAAGCAATCAAACAAAGTTAGATCGAATTTTACATCCAACATGCTGATATATAAATTAATCTTAGATCCGTCTAAAAGGGATACTATATTTACCCAAAGAAAATTATCATTATAACGGTGTATAACAACACCAAACTTACGAGCTTCTTCAAATACAATAGCTATATGTTCAAAGGAAGAACAGAAGACACGAGAAATATCTAAAATAGAATGATACCTACCATTGCTAAGTAAACGAAGAACAGGAATCATCAAATTATCAGTCATAATCCAAAATAATAGAAGATAAAGCGACAACCAACTTAAAGTAAGCAGTAATTCTAATTATAGAGAAACAATTCCTGATAGAAACTGATTTAAATCTAGATTTATTTTTATCGTTAGCTAATATATAAAATTTCTCTAGGTATTGTAGGTAATTTACTTGAGATATTTAATATCATAAAACTATACGCAACGTAACTTACGTTTTCTATAGTATTTAAGGTATAGATAAAATGCTACAAAAATAACAAATTAAACTCTAACTATAGTAACTACTTGATAAAGACTAGTATTTATCAATAACCTGGAATCCCAAATAATAAAGCTTAGCCCATCTAGAAACTCATGATTTTTTCAACTAAAATTTTAAGGTCTTCTAAAAAGAAAATACACCAAAAATTTTAGCCGTAAAAATATATTATTAAAAAGGACTAGCAGTTAACCATGATCGTTTTAACCAAAGCAAAATTCTACTTTATCAAAAGAGATTGTCTGATATTGAGATACTGGAAATTTTGAGAATAGAAATTACAAGTAAAACTACTTTCTACTAAAAATACGTAAATTAACATAGATATGCATGCCATGGAGACTGCATATAAACTTATTGCCCTTTAAGTTCAATCTGTTAAGTATGCTAACAAAGCAAACTTCAACATAAAGATGTTTCTATATCAATGGGCTATTGATTTTGCGCTTGCTCTGATATCCATACGAATAAAATATTCTAACTACACCAAGCCAGACACTCACAGTTAAAAATAAAAGCTACCATCTAATAGATGGAATTATTCACTAATTTATTGGGAACTAAATTATTAGAACTTAATAACAACAGGCAATCATAAGCTAATTGATAAACTCACGTACCAAAACTAAGTGGAAGAATTTACTACTTCAGAATCACTAACAAGAGTTTCTGTAGGACGATCCATTAATTCCACAAGAGCCATTGGTGCATTATCACCATTACGAAACCCATATTTAAGAATCCTTAAATAACCACCATTTCTATTCTGATAGCGCGGGCCTAATTCAGAAAATAATTTCACAACAATATCACGATCACGTAAACGATTAAAAGCAAGGCGTCGACTAGAAACAGATGGAGATTTTCCTAAAGTAATCATTGGCTCTACAAAACGACGCAACTCCTTTGCCTTTGGCAAGGTAGTCTTAATAATTTCATGTTTTAATAATGAATTACTCATATTACGAAACATGGCAAGACGATGGCTGCTAGATCGATTTAATTTTTTCAGTCCACTACGATGACGCATTATTCAATTCCTTTGCAATATTCTCCAAATTAGTCGGAGGCCAGTTTTCTAGCTTCATCCCTAATGATAACTCACGAGAAGCTAGAACTTCTTTAATCTCATTAAGAGATTTTCGTCCAAGATTTGGTGTTCTTAACAATTCCACTTCTGTTCTCTGTATTAAATCACCAATATAATAAATATTCTCAACTTTAAGACAATTAGCCGAACGAACAGTAAGTTCTAAATCATCAACAGGGCGAAGTAATATCGGGTCAATCTGTGGCACCTTAGGTTGTTCTTGAGGCAAAGGAGTACTTTCAAGATCGGCAAAAACTGACAACTGTCCTACAAGAATTCTTGCAGCATAACGTATAGCTTCTTCAGCATCTACTATACCATTAGTCTCAATATTAATTATAAGTTTATCTAAATCAGTGCGTTGTTCAACACGAGCACTCTCAACTTCATAACTAACCCTTCTGATAGGACTAAATGAAGCGTCAAGAAATAAAGATCCAACTACGTAATCATCCTCACTCTTCTTTCTAGACATAGCAGGAACATAACCTCTTCCAGACTCAACCTTAATCTCCATATCTAGATCGCCATCTGAATTAAGATGTGCAATTACATGCTCTGGATTAATGATATCAACATCATGACTTGATTCAATATCACCAGCAGTGACAACACCTTTACCACTCTTCTTTAATGCAAGAACAACAGCCGAATCACCATGTAACTTAAATACAATACCTTTAATATTCAAAAGTACATCAACAACATCCTCTTGCACCCCATCCACTGCAGAGTACTCATGAACAACACCCGCTATTTTAACCTGTGTTGGCGCACAACCAGGCATTGAAGACAAAAGAACCCGTCTCAATGCATTCCCTAAAGTATGCCCATAACCCCGCTCGAAAGGCTCCATAATCACCTTTGCCTGCAAAGGTGATACATTATCAATATCGATGATGCGAGGCGTTAAATAAGCATTACCTTGCATATAAGAACCCCTTATATATTATACTAGAGATGTTAATCAATTATTTTGAATACAATTCAACAACAAGAGACTCGTTGATTGTTGAAGGTAAATCCGACCGCTCAGGTACAGATTTAAAAGTACCTTTCATACCTTTAACATCTACATCAATCCACACTGGAAAAGACCTACGCTCTGCTGCATCTAAAGCAGATTTTATTCTCAAATGATTACGAGCACCATCTGAAACCTCAATCACATCCCCAGGTGAAACTTGGTAAGAAGGTATATTGACACGTTTATCATTAACAATGATGCAGTTATGACGTACAATTTGACGAGACTCAACACGTGAGGCTCCAAACCCCATATGAAAAACAACCGTATCCAAACGTCTCTCAAGCATTCGCAAAAGATTCTCACCAGTGACACCCTTTTGCTTATCAGCTTTATGATACATATTACGAAACTGACGCTCTAACACTCCATAAATACGTCTGATTTTTTGCTTCTCACGTAATTGAACACCATAATCTGATAAACGTGATCTTTTCTGACCATGCTGCCCAGGTGCATAATTACGCCGATCAATTGCACATTTATCAGTAAAACACTTTTCCCCTTTTAGAAAAAGTTTTTCACCCTCACGCCGACATTGCCGGCATTTTGGACTAAGATTTCTTGCCAAAACTAAATCTCCTTGTGTTTATTATATGCGACGTTTTTTTGGTGGACGACAACCATTATGGGGAACAGGTGTAACATCAGACAACATTGTTATTTTGAAACCAACAGCATTTAGAGCACGCACGGCCGAATCTCGTCCAGGACCCGGACCTTTAACACGCACCTCAATATTTTTAACACCACAGTCCTGAGCACCTTTACCAGCTATCTCAGCTGCAACTTGCGCAGCAAAAGGAGTGCTCTTTCTTGACCCTTTAAAACCAGCACCACCTGATGTTGCCCATGAAAGAGCATTACCTTGGCGATCGGTAATAGTAATTATAGTATTATTAAATGAAGCGTGAATATGAGCTATTCCTTCAGAAACATTTTTTTTTATTTTCTTTCTAGCTCTTGAAGCATTTTTAACCATCTCGATGTACCTTACATAGTATTAGTTTACAGGATAGATTATCTAGATCTTATAGCCTTCCGCGGACCTTTTCTCGTACGCGCATTAGTCTTTGTTCTCTGACCTCTTACCGGTAAGCCACGGCGATGACGCAAACCTCTATAACACCCAAGATCCATAAGACGCTTTATATTAATAGACAGCTCACGGCGAAGGTCACCTTCAATAGTCAGCTTTGATATATAGTCCCTCAATTTATCAACATCAGAATCTGACAAATCTTTTAATTTTACAGAAGGATCAATACCTAAATCCATACATATCTTTACAGATGTTGCATTACCTATACCATAAATTGAAGTTAAGGAAATTTTAACGTGTTGATGATTTGGTATGTTAACACCAGCTATACGTGCCATTTAATATCCTACTAAACTATATAAAATAAATAAAATTAACCCTGACGTTGTTTATGTCTAGGTACAATACAAATAACCCTAACAACCCTTTTCCTACGAATAACTTTACAGTTACGACATATCTTTTTCACTGAAGCATGAACCTTCATATAGAATCCTATTTATTTTGCCCTAAAAGTAATACGAGCACGTGTTAAATCATAAGGCGTTAAATCAACCGTTACTTTATCACCCGGTAATATCCTAATGTAATGCATACGCATTTTACCAGATATATGAGCAAGAACGGTATGCCCATTTTCAAGCTTAACACGAAAGGTAGCATTAGGTAACGTTTCCACAACCTCACCCTGCATCTGAATTGTTTCTTCTTTAGCCATTTAAAATAATCAATAACCTTATAATGTTAAAACTATTTCGCAGGAATAGTACTATCGCCTTTAAAATTAGATTTCTTTAGCAAGTTTTCATATTGAGATGACATAATATGAGACTGAACCTGAGACATAAAATCCATTGTAACAATAACAATGATTAACAAAGATGTCCCACCAAAATAAAAAGGAACATTCCATTTGAGAACTAAAAACTCAGGTAATAAACAAACTAAAGTCACATAAATAGCACCAGTCAACGTTAAACGAAGCATAATTTTTTCTATGAACCTTGCTGTCTGATCTCCAGGTCGTATTCCAGGAATAAATGCCCCACTCTTCTTTAAATTATCAGCCGTTTCCTTTGGGTTAAACACTAACGCAGTATAGAAGAAACAGAAGAAAATAATCATTGACGCATATAAAATAACATAAAGAGGCTGCCCCGGTGACAAGCTAGCACTAATATCTCTAAGCCACACCATAGATCCTCCACTTGCAAACCATCCAGCAAGTGTCGCAGGAAAAAGGATTATACTTGATGCAAAAATAGGTGGAATAACACCAGCCATATTAACTTTTAGAGGCAAATGAGAACTTTGTCCGCCATAAACCTTCTTACCCACCTGCCGTTTAGCATAGTTAACCAGTATCTTACGTTGCCCTCTCTCAACAAAGACAACAAAACTTGTAACTAAAGTAGCTGCGATAAATATACCCAACGCAACTAGAAAATGCATCGCTCCAGTTCTAACTAGCTCTAATGTCCCGCCAATAGCACTTGGCAACCCTGCAGCAATACCAGCAAATATAATCAAAGATATACCGTTTCCAATACCTCTTTCCGTAATTTGCTCACCTAACCACATTAGAAATATCGTACCTGTTACAAGTGTAATAATGGTCGTCAAAATAAATGCAGCACCTGGAGCAACGACTAACCCGGGCTGTGACTGTAAGGCAATCGAAATACCATAACCCTGCACTAAAGCTAAACCTAAAGTACCGTACCGCGTATATTGCGTTATCTTTCTACGGCCAGATTCTCCCTCTTTTTTAAGAGCCTCCAAATAAGGAATAGCAACTGTTCCCAGTTGCATAATAATAGAAGCAGATATATAAGGCATAATACCAAGCGCCATAATTGACAACCGCGACAAGGCACCACCGGAAAACATGTTAAAAATACCTAACACACCACTTTCTTGAGACTCAAATAAATCCTTTAATACAGACGGATCAATCCCAGGGACAGGAACATGAGTTCCTATCCTATAAACAATAAGCGCAAATAACAAAAACCAAAGACGTCGCTTTAGCTCTGCAAACTTATCGATTGTACGAAACTGCTTACCTTTAGTTGCCAAAACAAATCCTTATGCTATCTAATCAACGCTACCACCAGCAGCTTCAATCGCAAATTTCAAACCTTTAGTTACAGAAATGCCTTTCAAATTAATTTCTTTATTAACGCTAGACGATAAATAAATTTTTACATTTATTGATTTATCAAGAATAACACCTCTACTTCTCAACAAATCCAAATCAATTTCAGTCTCATCAAGTAATAACACTTCTTTTATACCAATAGAAACAGACTGTTTAGAAGAAATCTTTTTATCAAAACTAGTAAAACCACGTTTCGGTAGCCTTCTTTGAAGAGGCATCTGACCACCCTCAAAACCAGTTTTATGATAACCACCTGACCTGGACTTCTGGCCTTTATGGCCACGCCCACAAGTCTTTCCAAAACCAGAGCCTATCCCTCTTCCAACTCTCCGACTCAATTTACGTGACCTATAAGAAGGACAAATAGTATTAAGATGCATTCAACCCTCAACCTTAACAAGATAATTAACTTTTCTAATCATACCTAAAATAGATTTAGTTGGCTTTAACTTTACGACACTATTTACACGCCTCAAACCTAATCCACGAACAGTAGCTCGATGATCCCTTTTAGTTCCAATCAAACTCTTAACCAAAGTTAATGTTAACGCATCACTATTTTGCTGGGACATTTTTGCTCTCACTAAAAATTTCTTCAATAGTCTTACCACGTTTCGACGCAACAACCGACGGGCTATTCATAGAATCGAGCCCTTGCAATGTTGCTCTAACAACGTTATAAGGGTTAGATGAGCCAATACATTTAGCTAAAATGTTCTGCATCCCCATAACTTCAAATACCGCACGCATCGGACCTCCGGCAATTATCCCTGTTCCCTCCGAAGCTGGCTGCATATAAACTTTTGCAGCTCCATGTCTACCAATCACCGAATGCTGTAATGTACCATTCTTAAGATTGACTTTAATCATCTTTTTGCGAGCTTCATCCATTGCTTTCTGAACAGCAACCGGAACTTCACGCGATTTACCCTTACCCATACCTATACCACCATCACCATCACCAACAACAGTAAGGGCCGCAAAGCCAAGTATCCTACCACCCTTCACTACTTTAGTTACACGGTTGATTGCAACCATCTTTTCATTCAAGCCATCAGAATTATTATCTGCTTGATTTTTATTTGGTGATTTAGCCATTTTATTTATACACTATCATTCATTAAAATTTAAGACCATTCTCACGAGCTGCATTCGCTAATGCTTTAATTCTCCCATGATACTTATTTCCAGACCTATCAAAAGCAACTTCTACAACATTAAAACCTTTAGCTTTTTCCGCAATACGCTTACCAACAAAAATTGCGGCACTAATGTTGCCACCATACTTCAACTCTTTCTTTACTTGAGTCTCCAATGAGGAAGCACTTGTAATTACTCTTGAACTATCGCTCTCAATTAACTGAGCATAAACGTGAAGATTCGTAGTATGCACAGACAATCTCACACACTTCGACATAGAAATCTTAGATCTAATCTTAAATTTACGCCGTTCTCTCTGTATTTTAGGATTTCGCATAATAAGTTAATTACTTCTTTTTAGCTTCTTTTAAAATTATCACTTCATCTGAATAACGTACTCCCTTACCCTTATAAGGTTCAGGCTTACGATAAGCTCTAATTTCAGAAGCAACTTGCCCAACCCTCTGCTTATCTATACCACTAACTACGATCTCTGTAGGCGTACTCAGTTTAATTTGAATACCTTCAGGAATTTTATAGTCTATAACATGCGAGAAACCAAGACTTAAAACCAACAAATTATCATTAACCTGAGCTCTATAACCGACGCCAACCAAAATCAATTTCTTTTCAAAGCCCTTATTAACTCCAAGAACCATATTTGATAAAAGGGAACGAATTGTACCCGACATTGCATGAGAGTGCTTAGAATTACCAGTAACACTAACGTTCAAATTATCATTATCAAACGACACAGCAACACCATCCACTATCTTCTGATGAAGAACACCAAATGGTCCTTTGATGCTAACCACAGAATCAACTTGACTATATTCAACACCAGCGGGCACTGAAACAGGATTTTTACTTATCCGAGACATAATGATAACCTTTATGTAACATAACACAATACCTCACCACCCACACCAAAAGATTTAGCAGTACGCCCTGTCATAACACCTTTAGATGTAGAAACAATTGCAACACCCATACCATTCATAACTACCGGAAGCTTAGTGCATGACTTATAAATACGAAGCCCGGGCTTACTAACCCTTATAATACTTTCGATTACAGCAAACCCTGAATAATATTTCAAATCTAACTCTATCACAGGCTTACCATCCACCGTTAATACTCGTAAATCACTGATATATCCTTCATCCAGAAGAACATCAGCAACCGCCTTCTTTAATTTCGAAGCAGGGGCTCTAACAGAAGATTTTCGCGCAAGCTGCGCATTACGAACTCTAGTTAACAAATCAGCAACTGGATCACTCATACTCATAACAGAATCTATTCCCTAAATTAAAAACAGTTACCTACTACCAACTTGCTTTTGTAATACCAGGAATATTACCATTCATAGCAATATCTCTAAGTTTACAACGACCTAGCCCAAATTTTGAATAAACCCCACGTGGACGTCCAGTTAACGAACACCTGTTACGCAAACGAACGGGACTTGAATCCCTAGGAAGAGATTGCAATTTATTCCTAGCTGCAACCCTATCATCATCACTCGCGTTAACATCATTAATAACAGAAAACAAAGCAATTCTTTTTTCAGAATATTTTTTAACTTTTGCAATACGTTTTAAATTACGATTAATAATTGAAACCTTAGCCATATTATTATCAATTCTTAAATGGAAAATTAAAAGCAGAAAGCAAAACCCTTGCCTCCGCATCCGTCTTTGCAGTCGTAGTAAAAGTTATATTCATTCCTCTTAGCGCATCAATTTTCTCATAATCCACTTCAGGAAAAATTATTTGCTCTTTAATACCCATATTATAATTACCACGACCATCAAAAGACTTACTAGAAATCCCTCTAAAATCACGAACACGAGGGATAGCTATTGATATCAAGCGATCCAAAAACTCATACATCCTAGCTCTGCGTAATGTAACTTTACAACCCACTGGATAACCTTCTCTAACTTTAAAAGTAGCAATTGACTTACGAGCTTTAGTTACAATAGGACGCTGACCACTTATTTTCTCTAAATCCAACACCGCACTATTAATAACTTTTTTATCAACAGTAGCTTCTCCCAAACCAATATTGAGAGTAATTTTACTAATACGAGGAACTTGAAATTCAGACTTATAATTAAATTCCTGCATTAAATTTTTTATTATAGTCTCGCGATAATAATCTAATAGTCTCGGCATATAAAAACCTTATTTACTTTCAATTGTGTCGCCACTTGACTTGAAGACACGCACTTTACCACCATCATCAAAACGATAGCCAACACGATCAGCCTTCTTCAAAGAAAAATTATAAATTGCAATATTAGAAATATGAATTGACTTTTCTATATCTACAATCCCACCTGATGTCCCTTTAGAAGGATTTGGCTTTTCATGCTTTTTTACTTTATTAATACCTTGAACAA
>JAJFJL010000173.1 GCA_021774055.1 Nitrosomonas sp.
ATGCATGAGGTTGTTGAGTCAGTGCAGCATGTTACTGATATTATGGCAGAAATATCAGCTGCTTCGCAGGAACAAAGCTCAGGTATTGGGCAGGTTAATCAAGCTGTAACGCAGATGGATGAGGTAACACAACAAAATGCCGCGTTAGTTGAAGAAGCTGCTGCTGCTGCTGAGTCAATGCAAGATCAAGCGCAGGCCTTGTTGCAAAGTGTGGCTGTTTTTAAGCTGGCAAATAGTATGGGGTCGGCACCACCAGTTAAACGGCGTAACGTTAAAGTGGCAAAATTACCGTCTTTGAAAAGACCTGCAGCAACGCCAGCTGTAACTGTTGAGCAGCGTAAAGTACCTACGGCTAAGAATAATGATGATACTTGGGAAGAGTTTTAGTTATTTAGGGTGGTGTCTAGATCTCCTGTTCGTTGCTATATAGTACATTGACTGTAATTAAATGTTAGTGGTTTTGGGTTGTAGTTATCAAGTTAGCTGAGAGTGAAGAAGATGTTGCATCTTATTTGTCTTTGGTCATGAGCTTTAATTGCATTATTTGCTATCTACAATAATCTGTATTTTATGGGTAGTGTACTTAAAAAAATAAGAGTTATTAATATGATTGATGAAAAAGTACCAGAAAGTTCTACGCGTGAATATGATTTTACACAGCAAGAATTTGAAAAGATCAAGAAGATTATTTATGATCGTGCTGGCATTTCGTTATCATCAAGTAAACAAAATATGGTTTATAGTCGCCTTGCACGGCGATTGCGCGCTAATAATCTTACGACTTTTAAAGATTATTTGGATCTATTGGAGCGAGGTGATGAGAAGGAATGGGAGGAGTTCACTAATTCATTAACAACAAATCTAACTTCATTTTTCCGTGAAGCTCATCATTTCCCACTTCTTGGCAAGCATGTGGAGCAACGTAGTGGTCAGCAGAGGATAACGCTTTGGTGTAGTGCAGCTTCAACTGGTGAAGAACCTTATTCAATGGCAATGGCGGTCATGAAAGCATTTAATACACTTACGCCACCCGTGCGTATTTTGGCAACAGATATAGATACTAAGGTATTGGCTCAAGCAGAACAGGGTATTTATAATATGGAGCGGTTAAAAGATTTGTCTCCTGAGATGCTGAAAAGATTTTTTCTCAAAGGTAGTGGCCTGCAGACTAATTCAGCTCGAATTAGACAAGAGGTTCGCAACATGATTACTTTTCGGCAGCTTAATTTATTAGATGAAAGATGGCCGATACGTGGTCCGTTTGATGCTATTTTCTGTCGAAATGTAATGATTTATTTTGATAAACCGACGCAATATAAAATTTTAAAGGGATTTTCTCCTTTGTTGGCACCTGATGGATTGTTATTTGCAGGTCATTCGGAAAGCTTCCAGCATGCTGCAGATTTGTTTAAATTACGTGAAAAAACAGTTTATGAGCATGCAAAAAAACAGTAGGTTTTAGTATGTTAGATAAACAAGTTGCCTCAAATTTTTATTTTGACAATGGCTTTAATAGCCATTCTGTTAAATTATTACCAGGAGAATATTATGTTACCAATGAAGATCTTTTGTTGGTAACAGTGCTTGGGTCTTGTGTTGCAGCATGTATTCGTGATTGTCATAGTGGCATTGGTGGGATGAATCATTTTATGTTGCCAGATGATGGTTCTGGTGATACTTCAATGAATACATCCGCACGTTATGGAACTTACGCAATGGAGATTTTAATCAATCAGTTGATGAAATTAGGTGCAAATAGATCCAGTTTAGAGGCAAAAGTATTTGGTGGTGGTAATGTGTTGGGTAGCATGAAAATCACTAATGTGGGGCAGCGTAATGCTGATTTTGTATTGAAGTTTTTAGCGGATGAAAAAATTAGAGTTGTTGCGCAAGATTTAGTTGATATTTATCCTCGAAAAGTTTATTTCTTTCCGAAAACTAATAAAGTAATGGTGAAAAAATTGATGAAAACACATAATGATACTATTTTTGAGCGTGAAAAAACTTATAGCAATCGACTACGTCATTCTGAAGTTGAAGGTGATGTAGAGCTTTTTTCTTAATGCTTAGATTATTTATTAAATTAAAAGTTAAATAATGAAAAAAATCAGAGTGTTAGTGGTTGATGATTCTGCGCTTATTCGTAAGTTACTGACGGAACTAATTAATGATCAACGTGATATGGAAGCCATTGGCGCAGCACCTGATCCTCTAGTTGCACGTGAAATGATTCGGTCATTGAATCCTGATGTATTAACACTGGATATTGAAATGCCAAAGATGGATGGGTTAGATTTTCTCGAACGTCTGATGCGTTTGCGCCCAATGCCCGTAGTTATGGTTTCTTCATTAACTGAAAGAGGGTCAGAAATGACACTTCAGGCATTAGAGCTGGGTGCGGTAGATTTTGTTGCCAAACCAAAAATTGATATTGTTTCTGGTTTGCAACAGTATGCTGATCAAATCGCAAATAAGATTCGTGTTGCTGCCAGAGCACGTATTAAGCCGTATGTTTTCAAGTCAGTGCCGCAAAGTGCGTCAGCAAGTGCGGTGTTGCCATCCATAAAAAGTCGTGCTACTTCGACTGAGAAGCTGATTATTGTTGGAGCATCGACTGGTGGAACAGAAGCAATTAAAGATTTTTTGATTAATTTGCCACCGGATTGTCCGGGTATTTTGGTAACACAGCATATGCCGGAAGCTTTTACTAAATCTTTTGCAAATCGCTTAAATAATTTATGCAGGATAGATGTTTCTGAGGCGCAAGGAGGTGAAAGAATAATGCCTGGGCATGCATTTATTGCACCTGGAAACGCACATCTTTTACTTAAACGTAGTGGTGCAAATTATGTCACTGAGTTAAATAATGGGGCCTTAGTTAGTCGTCACCGGCCATCGGTAGATGTGCTGTTTCGTTCTGCTGCTAATTGCGCTGGGAAAAATGCAATAGGGGTAATCTTGACTGGAATGGGTAAAGATGGTGCTGCTGGCATGCTGGAAATGCATAAAGCTGGTGCAACTAATTTTGCTCAGGATGAGGCAAGTTGTGTTGTGTTTGGTATGCCTAAAGAAGCTATCGCTGCTGGTGGTGTTGATGAAGTTGTGCCGTTGAATGAGATGGCTAAGAGGGTGCTAGCAAAACTGAATGGTATGGGTAGGCAGGGAATTCGTGTATAACACTAGTCTCTAGTAGTATTTGCTTTCTATTTTAAATGAAAGTTTTTATCTGATTATGTGTTTTTATTTAGATAATATTAGGTTAGCATGTGTTTATTGCTATAAATTACTTTGGTCTGTATTCTGTACGCTAGTTTGATTTCATTATATACTGAGCTGTTGTATTTTTTGTTGGAAATCTTTTTATCTGGATTCTGCGAATGATCATGTATATGGTGTGTAACAATCTGTTGTGCAAAATGTATATGATCACTTGATGGGTCTAGGTTTTAATTAGGAGAAATTGGAATAATGAAATTTAATCATCTTGCTATCATCTTTGTTGCTTTGTTATTAATTGCTTGTGGAAGACCAGAGCAGGCACTTCCTGAACAAGAAAAAGCCAATTTTGAGAGAATCACTGCTGGTAGTGATTCGGACGAGTAAATCTGTCACTACTAACCGTACATATTCTGTTTTGCAGGATGTAATGAAAAAACCGTACTCTATTTGATTTGAGGCGGTTTTTTTTTATTGCAATACAGGTTTTTGAGAGTCTATATGATTAATACCTAGAATGTTGAGAGAGCTTGTAGTAAGGTGGTTATGTTAAAAACATTTTTAGACTTTTTATTCTTATGAATGTGTATTCATAAGTTATAGGCTTGATTTATCGCTGACCGAGTGTTTACCTAAGTCTTGTAAGTGATCTTCCACAAGAAAACCGTAACCGTAACTGTTACCGTGTGAAGTATATGCACGATCACTTGTAGAATCTATACTTTAATATACATTACGATATCAAAGGTGCCATATGAATACAGCATTAAATGAAATTGATGAACGCGCTAACCTTACATCCAATAATAAATTTGAATTGTTGTTGTTCAAACTGGGCGAGGCTCCTGGTGCTGGGCATCGAGAGTTATTTGGTATTAATGTTTTTAAAGTACGAGAGATTCTGGTTATGCCAACCATTACGACAATAGCTAATTCTCCTGATAATGTGATGGGTGTCGCTGATATAAGGGGGGAAATTATTACGGTAATTGATTTGCCAAAAGTTGTTGGTTGTAATCCAAAAAATGGTCTTCAGATTCTTTTGGTTACCGAGTATTCTCGCTCGACACAGGCCTTTGCAGTTGAAGAAGTTAATGAAATTGTGCGTTTGGAGTGGAGTCAAGTTATGTCAGCAGAAGGTAGTGGTGGTAATTTGATCACCAGTATGGCTAGACTTGATGGTGATAAGGAAGATTCTCGGTTAGTACAGGTGCTAGATGTTGAGCAGGTATTGCGTGATGTGATACCTAGTTCTGCCGACACGGGATCAGAGAAAGTTAGTTCTAAGATAGAGCTCCCTGTAGGAACAATTATTTTAGCTGCTGATGACTCACCACTCGCACGTAGTATGATAGAAAATGGACTTAATGCACAAGGTATCCCATTTGTAATGGTTAAGACTGGGCTTGAAGCTTGGAATAAAATTCAATCGATGTCGGATGCAGCTGTTGCCGAGGGTAAAACAATTCAGGATAAGGTAGCCATGGTTTTAACTGACCTAGAGATGCCGGAAATGGATGGGTTTACGCTGACCCGTAATATCAAGAGTGATGATCGTTTTAAATCAATTCCAGTGGTTATTCATTCTTCGTTAACAGGCCAAACTAACGAGGATCATGTTAAATCGGTGGGAGCTGATGCTTATGTTGCTAAGTTTGTTGCTGAAGAATTAGCTGCAACAATTCGTAAGGTATTGGCATAGTCAGCACATGCTGCAAATAGTTTGCACTTCATTTATTTAAAGTGGTTTTTGTGATTAACTGGGTGTATATAATAATCGTTAAGTTAGAATGCGCAACAGTGATCGCGCGAAGTATATAACGAGAGCCGGCCATGGTTTTGAATGAGTCTCAATATCCCATCGTTAGAAAACGACTAGTCAATGTGTTTTTGGTCGTGCTAACAATGGCTGTTTTATTAAGTTTGCTTAGCTATTTCTGGTTACCCGTATATGCTAAATCTAAGCTTGAGTCGGTTTTGTCAGATGTGGTACAGAGGTCTGTTACGGTTGAGTCTATTGATATTAATCTATATTCATTAGAGTTAACGATAAATGGCTTTCAAATAAGTGAGAAACCTTCTGTTGTTGATGTGAATAAAGTTTTCTTTTCATTTGAAAAGCTACATGTTGATCTTAGTGTTGATTCGATCAGGCATCGTACACCGATAATTAATGCTGTTTTATTGCAGGACCCGGTCATTAGTTTGGTTCGTGAAACAGATGAGCTATTTAATATTACTGACTTAATTGAAAAGTTTGTTGAAGAACCAGATGCTGATGACAGCAAGGTGTTGTTTTCTGTTAGTAATATAGTAATCCAAGGGGGTCACTTTGAGTTTGTTGATCAATTCAAGCAAACTCACCAGAAAATATCTAAGATTAACTTGGATATTCCTTTTGTTGCTAATTTTGAAAATACCCAAACAGTATGGGTTGAGCCACGTTTTAGTGCACTGGTTAATGGTGTGCCGTTGTTGTTGGATGGCAAAGTACGCCCTTTCGCCAATAAACGTGAAGCAACACTGGTATTGGAACTTGCTGAAATTGATTTAACTGATATTGATGAGTATTTACCTATTCCAACAGGGATTAGTCTTCGATCTGGTTATTTTGATAGCAAGCTACACCTGACCTTTACTCAGCTAATGGAGCAACCTTCAGCTATTGTATTGTCTGGTTATGCAGAATTAAGTCAATTAGCGTTAATAAATAAAGCTGTAGAAGAGCCTTATCACGCAACATTAGAAAAAGTTAATATTGAATTAACGGAAGTTGATTTAACTGGCGTGAAACCTTCACATTTAGCGTTAACTTTAGGAAATTTTTCATTAACGCGTAAAAATGATTCTGCGCCAATTATCTCCTTACCTGAATTAACAATCAATAAAGTTGTTGCTGATGTAGCGCAAAAACAAATTATTTTTAGTGAAATAATATTGGATCGTTTTAGTGCTTCATTACATCAGGGAAAAGATGGTGTTATCGATTTGACTCGATTTTTTACTTCTTCTTCACATATCATTCCGCTGCCAGTTCCTGGCTATAAACCTTCTAAACATACTCGTAGTGATGCTAGTCTGGTTGTTGATGAACCCAGCGTGTCAATTGTTAGCGCAGAAGAAACCTTAGTGAAAGAAAAATCATGGGACGCTAGTATTGAAAAATTTGAATTGAATGCGGCGGCATTACGCTTCAAAGATTTGACGCTGACAGATGCTGCTCCAATTGTTGTCGATCCAATAAATTTAACAGTTCAAAATATAGACTTAATAGGTTCTGATCCAGTAGATTTTGTTTTGCAAGCAGTAGTTAATCATTATGGAGGTATTGAAACTAAAGGGTCATTGGCATGGAACCCTTTGGTGGTCGATTTAGATTTTGATCTTAATAAGATTGAGGTTTTGTCATTACAAGGATTTTTAGGTGATCAATTTAATGCAATATTAACCAGTGGTGCAATTTCTTTCCAGGGTGAGTTGAAAGCGGACGGAAAGCCTTTGCAGATATCGGTTAGTAATGCTCAAGGACAACTTGTAGATTTTAATCTTGTAGATAAAGAACAGGGGGCGGACTTACTACATTGGAAAGAATTGAATATTAATGAGGTCAATTTTGTTAGTGAGCCACTTGATGTTGAAGTTGCTTCAGTTGAGCTGAAAGATTTCTTCGTGCATGTAAAAATCACACCGCAAGGTAACTTTAATCTTAACAATATAGTTAAGCCAAGTGAACAGGTGGCACCAGCTGAACCACCTCCGCTAACAATGGCCGAGAATCAAGAAAATAAGCTACTGCCGCTACATGTTGGAGAATTCATATTGCAACATGGAGGAATTTATTTTAGTGATCAATCGATTAGTCCAAATTATCAGGTAAACCTAACTGGGTTATCTGGAAAAATAGGGCCGTTGCATCAGGATGAAGTAGTAAAAGTTGATCTTCATGGTCTAATAGACAAATCTGCGCCAATGGAAATAAAAGGTCAAGTTGATCTTTTTAGTGACAATCTTTTATTAGATGTTATGGCAAGGATTGAGGGGGTTGATATGCCAACTTTCAGTCCTTATTCAGATAAACATATTGGTTATAACATTGATACAGGTAAGTTATCGCTTGATGTTGATTACCATTTCGAAGATGGTGTGTTGAAAGCAAAGAATAATATTTTTCTTGATCAATTTACTTTTGGTGAGAAAACAGATAATCCTGATGCGCTATCATTACCATTAGATTTGGTGGTGTCTTTATTTAAAAATAAAACTGGTGATATTGATATACATTTGCCGATTGAGGGTTCTTTAATTGACCCTCGATTCAGTTTAGGTGATGTTGTGTTTGATGCTTTTATTAATTTAATTATGAGGGCAATTACAGCACCATTTGCTTTGTTAAATTTAGCGCTTGATGATGGTGAAGAAGTATCTAGAATTAGCTTTGCTTCAGGTTTAGCAGAAATTAATTTAGAAGCGGCGCAACGTTTGCAAATGTTATCTCAAGTGTTGAATGATCGTCCAATGTTGAGCCTGGAAATAACTGGCTATGCTGATCCTATGATGGAGAGTGAAGGTTTGAAATTGGTAATTCTCGAACGTAAAGTAAAAACACTCAAGTTGGCTGAGGATGTTGAAAGTGGTAAGGCTAGCGTATTATTGGATGATGTAATTCTTGACTTAGAGGATTATGAGAAATATTTAACTATAGCTTATGATCAAGCTTTATTTGAGAAGCCAAGAAATATAATTGGCCTTACAAAAAATTTATCAGTTTTAGAGATGGAGCAGCTGATGCTTGCTAATGTTGAGGTAAACGTTGATGATCGGCATGAATTAGCTGAACAACGTGCTAACGCTGCGCGTGATTGGCTTATTAAGCAAGGTAAAATTTTAGGTGATCGTATATTTATATCGAAAGTACAACCAGATGCAGAAGAGACCGAAATTCATGATAGTCATGTAGAATTTTCTTTGAAGTAATTGGGATCTAGGTGGGACTAAATCTCAGTTGGGTCAATATCTAATGCCCAGCGTACCTTACGGGAAGATAAAGTTTTAAGTTTTGGTTGCCATGTAGTTAGAAATGCTTGTAACAATTTGCGTGAGCGTGATTGAATTAGTAGGTGTGCTCGTTCCATTCCTTTTAGCCGTGACATTTGAGCTGGCACTGGATCAAATACTTCTACTTTATTGGGGGCTGCCGCGATTGCTGCTGCTTTAGTAAGAAAATCTAGTGCTATATCAATGCGATGTGATTGTGCGCGTAGTAGCACTTGATAGACAAAAGGCGGAAATTCGGCGATTTTTCTTTCTTCAAGTAGTGAGTGTGCCAGTGAGTCATAGTCGTGTTGTTTGATCGCTTGGTACAGAGGGTGGTTTGGAAACTCGGTTTGGATTAGGACATTACCGGCAATGCCAGCACGTCCAGCACGTCCAGATACTTGCATCAACTGTATAAATAAACGCTCACTGGCACGAAAATCAGTGCTATATAAGGCGCTATCTGGGTTTAAAATTCCTACTAATGAAAGATTAGGAAAATCATGTCCTTTGGCAAGTAGTTGTGTGCCTACTAGAATATCTACTTCTTGAGCTTGAATAGTTTTTAGAATATTTTGCCAGGCATCTTTGCGTCGGATGCTGTCGCGGTCGATACGCAGAATACGTGCATTTGGAAAGCGCTCAGCTAATGCGGTTTCAACACGTTGTGTGCCATGTCCGAAAGGGTGGATGTCTTGATCACCACATTCTGGACAGGCGCGTGGTAATTGCTCCTTATGGCCGCAATGATGGCAGCATAATTTTTTTTCTTTTAGGTGTACAACTAGACGACTAGAGCAGCGCTGGCAATTTGCAGTCCAGGTACAAGATTTACAAAGCAGAATAGGTGCATAACCACGTCGGTTAATAAAAACTAAACTTTGTTGTTGCTGTGCTATGCATTGTTCTAGCGCATTAATTAATGCTTCAGACAAGCCTTCTTTTAGTTTCGTGGTACGTGTGTCAATGCAGTGAATGGTTGGAAGGGTTGCTTGTTTTATGGCGCGCGATACTAATCTTAGACTGTGATATTTATGGTTGATGGCGTTGTAATAGCTTTCTAATGAGGGTGTCGCAGAGCCAAGTACAACCGGGACATTTATTTGTTTAGCACGAAAAATTGCAATGTCACGCGCAGAATAGCGTAAGCCATCTTGTTGTTTGAAAGAGTTGTCTTGTTCTTCATCC
Source organism: Nitrosomonas sp. (assembly GCA_021774055.1). Classification (GTDB taxonomy): domain Bacteria; phylum Pseudomonadota; class Gammaproteobacteria; order Burkholderiales; family Nitrosomonadaceae; genus Nitrosomonas. Next base: position 9,439 of record JAJFJL010000173.1, read on the forward strand.
ACAATAACTAAGCCGAGATGTGGTAGGGGGGTAAATACAGCTAAGCGGGTACCTAATATAATTCTTGCTGTGCCGTTTTGCGCTTGCAGCCATCCGTTGATACGTTCAGTGTCATTAAGCCCACTGTGTAAACTTACTAACCACTCGCAGGGAAAACGTGTGCGGAAGATAGCTTCTAGTTGCGGGGTTAAATTAATCTCAGGTATTAGTATTAAGGTTTGTTTTTTTTGCGACAATGCTAGAGCAATTAATCGTAGGTAAACTTCAGTTTTGCCGCTGCCAGTGATGCCATGTAACAGCCAAGGTTTAAATTTATTAAATTCATTGGTAATACAGTTGACAGCATTTTCTTGTTCGTTGGTGAGTATTGGTATTGATGGTTCTTCTGTTAGGTTGGTATAAGTAGGTGGTAATAAACGCTCTTCTACTAAACCTTGTGCAAGTAATTCGTTTAAAACTTTAGGTGCACGTAATGAAAGCTGCTTGACGTCTGAATTGCAGATAGAGTTAGATTCTAGTAGTAGTTTGAACAATCGTCGTTTAACGCGATTGCGGACAGGAATGGAGTTTAAGTCAATTTGGCGACCGCTATCAGTAAGATTAAATTGATAACAATTGCTGGTTTTTTGTTGTTTGATTGGTTTTAGACCGCGAAACTTACTGGGCAACCCATTCATAACAACCATACCTAGTGGATGATGGTAGTAATCGCTGCAAAAACGGAATAAGTTTAGTAGTGTTGGTGCTATAGGTGGGATTTCACGGAAAATAATTTCAGCAGATTTTAGTTTCTCAGGTGAAACATCGGTGTCTGGGTGTATTTCAATAATAACCCCAGTAATTAGTTTCTTGCCAAAAGGTACTTTGACACGAAGGCCGATATCAGTAATACACGCATCTGGTGCTAAATAATCAAATAAAGTGTCAACAGGAACATTGATAGCGACACGAATAATAGGCATATTCGGGTTGGTTGTTGTGGGGTGAGTGTGTTTGGCGATTACTCACGCAAACCGGATGGTTCAGTGAGTAATCGTAATGTTATTGGAAGATCCTGCAGATCTGTATGCAAAAATACGATGATCTGCAGGACCTAGTACCTTGCACGCTAAATAACCAGGAAAATCTGTGGCACAAATTGCCGATAACTGCGTTGAAGAAACTTGACGTATGCTCAATACGCCTGCGTTTCTTGACTTGTTCTCGACAATTTCTGCATCCCCATATTTTCCAGGTTATTTAGCGTGCAAGGTACTAGGGTATTGTTTTAGCCAGTGACACGATAGACAGTTACTGGCTCGTCACCTGTTTGCTCAAGAACAGCTGATTCGCCATCTGCATCAATGGTAAATTTGTGTACAGCATTACTTTCTAGGCTTGAAAGGCCGATACATCCATCAGTATTATAGGTAAATGCTGTAAGACGTAATTCATTGCTACCTTGATTATAGGTGTAGGAAGCATATTCAACTCCTGGTCTAGCACATTCAGCCTGCTCTTCTCGTTGCATTTCACCGGTTGGGTCGGCCATAAAGAATTTCCCGTCCGGGAGGAAAGCCAATGTTCTGGTATTGATAGTATCTGTGTCATATACCCAGGCGCCGGCAATACCATTAGGGTCATTTTCAACACGTTTGAAACGTTTTTCTTCTATCTCTGTTTCAGGCGCAACATCTGACCTAGCTCTTACGGTACTCGATGCTCCGCCAATATGAAAAATTTCACTGAAGACGCTTGGTTGTTCACGTTCCATTTGTACGTTGACGATATCAGATAAAACCAGTTCATAACCATCGCTACTCATTCTTGTTTCTAAACTTGAGTCAGATAATCCTGCTCTTAGATTGGTGTCAACAATTGTTTCTCCCTTAAGGATAAATCCTCTGGTATTAACGTCAGATGCACTGGCAACACCGTATTCCACGCCTGCACGATAAATTATAAGGCCAGCACAGACACGGTTTCTATTGCAAGAGTCGTCAGGTGAAGCTTGCCCATGTAAGTATTCGCCACTACCGTCTGAGGCTACTCGTATCATACCTGCGACACTGTTGTTGTAATGTATCCAAACGTTACCACTAAATATTGAAGTGCTTTGAGATAGAAAATGGTCAGTAGCTTCTTCAGTTGTTTTGACAGTGCTATCAATGCCGCTATCATCTATGATTTGTTGTAAGTTGGCAGTGCTTGCAAATTTGTCTGGGTCACCAGTTAGGTTAATTGATTTATCAACTGCTGCAGCTGTTTCATCTGTAATAGAGATACCATTTGATGGGTCGCCATCTGAATCTAGTGAGTGTAGTAAAACTAGTAAATTTTGTAGCTTATTTTCGTTGTCACCAGCTAATTCAATCGGTGTTACTACAGGTGACCCCTGAACTTTACCAAGTATTAAATCGCCAAGTTTGAATTCAACTGTATCACCATGATTAAAATTAAAGGTGCCATCTTCATCTGTTACTCCTGATTGACCAGAAGATGATGAATAGGATATACCGGCTGCTTGAGTGCCCATTAACACGCCGCTTGCTGCACCAGTTGGTGCGGCAATAACTGCCATTGTGAAGTTGTCATTAGGGTTAGTGTTGCCAGTAATACTGTCAAGGCTAAGGTCGTCGCCGCAGGCAGTAAGACCGATGATAAGTGTAGCTGGAATCAAATGTTTCCATGGAAATTTTATTGTAAATTGATTGGATTTCATTAAGACACTCTCTTCATAATTAGTTGGCTTAAATTTTACAAAATAATACCTAAATAACTGCTAGTGTCCATGCATATTAATGTGCGAGATATTGTTTCATGACGTAATATTAATTTTGAGTGATATTAATACTCTCAAAGAATCAGGTTTACGCTATAACATGGTTCTTTTACAAAATATGTGTGAGGACTTGTAGAATTTAGGTAATCAGTTGGTTTTTATTATGGCGCTCATTATACCTAGATCCTGCGAATAATCGCACGTATCATGCACAACAGATTGTTCCATATAATAAACTTTATTTATCGAGAGTATTGGTAGGTGTTTTATACAGAACGTTTTTTACTCTATGAAACAAGTTGTTACGCACTATATATATGATCGTTTGCAGGATCTAGGTGTAATTTTTATAATAATTGATAACTTTGATTGGAGTCATGGCAGGGGTACTGGTATACTCCCGGCTCTCTAATCTAAAAAATATTAAAAAGCAGAGTGATTGTGTTGCATGCTTATTAGATTTTTGGTTAATCAGAGTTTCTATGGCGGGCCTCCCCGCATTGCATGGTAGTGAATCTGGTCAGGTCCGGAAGGAAGCAGCCACAACTATTTTTTGCGAGTGCCGGGGGTCTGGCTCGCCACCCCTCTTTTTTTACTTGAGATAAAACTAAAAGTTCAGGGTCATAAACCTACTTAGTTTTTCCGTTCATTGAGTAAATATCGTGTCTCAATCCCAAGTCCTTGCGCGCAAATGGCGCCCTAAAAGTTTTGCTGAACTAACCGGACAAGATCATGTAGTCTTAGCGCTAACGAACGCATTAGAACAAAATCGTTTGCATCATGCTTATTTGTTTACCGGAACACGTGGGGTTGGTAAAACTACTATTGCACGTATTTTTGCCAAAGCATTGAATTGTGAAAGAGGTGTTGGCGCGACTCCATGCGGAACATGTTCTACTTGTAGTAGCATTGATGGCGGTAACTTTATTGATCTTATTGAGCTTGATGCTGCGTCTAATACCCAAGTAGACAGCATGCGTGAACTGCTTGAGAATGCGTTGTATGCACCAACTAGCGCACGTTATAAAATTTATATCATTGATGAAGTGCATATGCTTTCCAAGTCAGCTTTCAATGCTATGCTGAAAACCTTGGAAGAGCCGCCCGCTCATGTTAAATTTATATTAGCAACTACTGATCCACAAAAAATACCGGTAACAGTTTTATCACGTTGCCTGCAATTTAATCTTAAACAGATTCCGTTAACACAAATCTCAACTTATCTTAAACAAATCCTGCAGCAAGAAAGGATTGATTGCGATGCCGCTTCTTTGCAGTTACTGGCTCGTGCTGCACAAGGCAGTATGCGTGATGCGTTAAGTATGCTGGACCAGGCTATTGCCTTTGGTCAAGGTAAAGTGGAAGAAACTGGTGTGCGCGAGATGCTTGGTGCAATTGATCAAAATTATTTGTATGACATTTTGCATGCTTTAGCACAAAATAATGGTGTGCAGTTATTGTCCGTAGCCGATAACATGGAATCTCGCAGCCTCTCATTTGATACTGCATTACAAGATCTATCTGCATTGTTGCACCAGGTTGCACTGGCACAAACAGTACCGCAGGCGATTAGTGAAGAAAACTTGGAGCGGGCACAAATTATTGCTTTGGCAGAAACATTTAGCCCAGAAGATATTCAGCTGTTTTATCAAATCACCCTACGTGGGCGTGGGGATTTAAGTTTAGCGCCAGATGAGTACGCCGGCTTTACCATGACCTTGATGCGTTTGTTAACTTTTATGCCAGATACATCGGTGTCAGAGAGTTCAACTAAAAGCGAATCAAAATATAGTTATACACAGTTACCAACTGCAGTAAAAACAGAGTCTCCGTCAGATACTACCCCTGCTTCAAATAAAACAACAAATGACTGGCCCTTATTAGTAGAGCAATTAAAGCTAAAAGGAATGACTAAAATGTTGGCGCAGCATAGTGAAGCTAAACTTCTCTCGGCGGATAAAATTGAACTGTGTGTACCGGAAATACATAAACATCTGCTAGAAAAAAAATATCAAGATAGTATCAGGGCAGCAGTAAATACTTATTTTGGACAACCGGTAGTGGTAAAGTTTTCCGTCGGTCAAGTTACTGGCATGACACCTGCAGCACTACAAGAACATAAAGCACAAGAAAAACAAGCAGACGCAGTTGCCGCAATTGAAACTGATCCGGTAGTACAAGAGTTAGTTGAAAGTTTTGATGCAAAAATAATCGTTTCTTCGATTAAACCGCTGGCTTAAGAATATACCTGCAAGCGTGCATAGTATAATATGTATTATTACTTGCAAGATACTAGGCGTCAGCATTAGAAAATTGAAAACTTGATAAAGGAGAAATTAAAGTGATGAAAGGTAATTTAGGCAACCTCATGAAGCAAGCACAGAATATGCAAGAAAACATGAAGAAGATGCAAGATAAATTAGCAACTATTGACGTTGAGGGTCAATCTGGTGCTGGAATGGTTAAAGTGGTTATGACTTGTCGTCATGACATAAAAAATATCAGCATTGATGATAGCTTAATCGGTGATGATAAAGAAATGCTAGAGGACCTGATAGCGGCAGCAGTGAATGATGCAGTTCGTCGAGTAGAATCTACCTCGCAAGAAAAGATGGCTGAATTAACCGGTGGTATGGGTTTGCCACCAGGAATGAAATTGCCATTTTAATGGTTTTAGAAAATAGGGTGATGCTGTAGATAGGAAAAGTAAATGAAGGTTAAAAGACCCATTCGTCCAAAAATAAAAAAAACACTGCCTCCTAATATTAGTAGTGATCCGGTTGCGGATGCTGCATCCACATCCACACCCACACCAACCCAAAAGTTACAAAAACTATTGGCACAAAAAGGTTTGGGATCACGACGTGAAATGGAAGCATTGATTATTTCTGGGCAAGTTAGTATTAATGGCCGAGTAGCAACTGTTGGTGATCGAGCTGGGGTTGGAGATGTCATCAAGATTGGCAAGCGTGTCATTCGTTTAAATGCAAACGAGAGTCCTCCACGAATAATTTTGTATCACAAACCTGAAGGTGAAATTGTCAGTCGCCGTGATCCACAAGGCCGTCCTTCAGTATTTGATAGATTACCTCATCTTAAATCATCTAAGTGGATTGCAATTGGTCGACTAGATTTTAATACCAGTGGGTTATTGATATTTACCACTGATGGCGGCTTGGCGAATCGATTCATGCATCCCCGTTTTGAAGTTGAGCGTGAATATGCAGTACGTATCATCGGTCAATTAACCACTGAACAGATGAAGCAACTAACCACTGGTGTGGAGCTAAAAGATGGTCAAGCTAAATTTAATTATCTGGCGGATCAGGGTGGAGAAGGAACCAATCATTGGTATCGAGTTATTTTAATGGAGGGTAAAAATCGAGAGGTGCGACGGATGTTCGAGGCTCTTGGTTTAACCGTAAGTCGCCTAATGCGGGTAAGATTTGGCCCAATTAACTTGCCACCACGTATCAAACGTGGACAATGGCTAGAATTAGATGCCGCACATACTAGTCGTTTGCTAAGCTTGATTGCTAAATAGCATGCCTACAGGTAATCCGCAAAGAAGGTCATAGATAGATTTTTTGCATGAATGTATTGTTTAGGAGCGCGCATTAAATAACTTGAACAACTAGCTTTGTATTTATATTAATCTTCTGTGTTATGTAAACAGTTACATAGCCGTGCTATGCGCCTGTTTACATGCCTTGAATATGAGCATAAATCCTGCGCTAGTTGCTCAAGTTATTTAATGCGCGCTCCTAAAGTCATTTCATGCACGATCTTTGGTTGCTACAAAATTTGCACCTTTACGTTTAATTACCTATGATTGCAATATTATATTTTAAGGTGGATTTATGATTACTATTCAGAAAGCTGACAATGTGATTAGTGTTGCCGTCATTGGTGAGTTTACGTTAGTTGACTATCAGGAATTTGAAAAGCATGTGCTTTATAAATCGCATGCTGATGACAAGATAAATTTGTTAGTTGATTTACGTAATATGGTGGACTATACCGTTGATGTTGCGTGGGAAGATATTAAGTTTATGCATGAGCATGGTAGCGATTTTGATCGGGTGGCGGTGGTTACTGATGATCAGTGGCAGACATGGAGTGCTTGGCTTTCCAATCTTTTTACTGATGCTAATGTTTTAGTCTTCAGTGAGTTTGATCAGGCTATGGAGTGGGCAACTATTGGGGATTAGTTATTACCTGGATCCTGCAAGTGATCGCATACATACTGCGCAACAGATATGTTCCATATAGCAAACTTTATTCTTTGGGAATATCAATAAGGACCGTGCATAAAACAACTTGAGCAACTAGCACAGGATTTATGCTCATATTCAAAGCGTGTAAACAGGCGCATGGTACGGCTATGTAACTTTTACATAATGCAGAGATGAGTATAAAGACAAAGCTAGATGCTTAAGTTATTTTATGCGCGCTCCTAAGTATTCTACGCAGAGTAAAGTCTACTATATGAAACAACTTGTTGCACATTATATGCACGATCACTTACAGGATCTAGGTGCTATTTATTAGATGCATGTTGCTGGAAAAAAACAAATGGATGAATTTATCTTCGCCAGGGTGTTACATGTTTTAAGTGTAGTGTTGTGGATTGGTGGTGTTGCTATGGTTACAACGGTATTGCTGCCAGTTTTGTCGCAAACAAAAACAGTTTCTGAGCGGATGGTATTTTTTGAACGTTTCAGGTGTCGTTTTGCTGCGCAAGCGCGTTACACCACTTTAATTGTTGGTTTGAGTGGTTTTTATATGGTGCATGTGCTTGATGCTTGGCATCGTTTTATGCTGTTAAATTACTGGTGGATGCATGCTATGGTTTTAATATGGTTGGTGTTCTCAGTTATGTTATTTATATTAGTGCCACTAGCTAAGCGCCGACAATTGCTTGAAGTTACAGAGCAGTCGCTAGTTGTATCTGAAAAAGCTTTTGTTAAAATTCAGCGTATGCATTGGATTTTATTGATATTAAGTCTTATTACGGTGGCAGGTGCAGTAGCTGGTAGTCATGGTTGGTTAATGTTCGGAGTTTAATATATGAGCTATGCACTCATAAAAATGATTCATGTCGGTAGTGTCATTATCAGTTATGCGCTGTTTTCTTTGCGTGGAATCTGGATGATGCAAGGTTCAGCTAATTTGCAGCGTCGTTGGGTAAAAATTCTGCCGCATATTGTAGACACGGTGCTGTTAATCAGTGCGATTGCTTTAGCGGTAGCGATACAGCAAGGACCTTTGAATGATCCTTGGTTAACTGCAAAAGTTATTGGACTATTGCTATATATTTGTTTAGGTATGGTGGCGATACGCTTTGGTAAAACGCGTCGAATTAAGATTTTTGCTTGGGTTGCAGCACAAAGTGTGTTTATTTATATCGTATTGGTTGCGATTACAAAAAGTCCTACGATAAATTTGTTTTAATCTAATTGATGCAGCAAGTAATAGAGTTTGATTCATTTGGTGTTAATTTGTTTTGCTTAGATAAAGCTAGACTGGATCAAGTTGACGATATATGTAACTTGATAAATTTATCTTATCGAGGTCAAATTGGTTGGACTAGAGAAACACATATTATTCAAGGTAAGCGCACCAATCATAGTGAAATAACTGCTGCTATTGTGCACCCAAGGGCGCATTTTTTTGTTGTTAATCACAGCAATATATTGATCGCATGTGTTTATGTAATTGAAGAGCAGGGTAGTGCTTATATTGGGTTTTTTTCGGTTCATCCTAGTTTGCAAGCAAAAGGTCTAGGTAAGCATGTGCTTAAACTGGCTGAAGTATTTGCGTTGGAGAAATTAGATGTCCGCAAATATGTCATGTTTGTGGTTTCTCAACGACCAGAATTGATTGCTTTCTATGAACGTAGAGGATATCGTCGAACAGGAAAGATAGGTGCTTGCCCAGCAGATTTAGGTAAGCCAATTATTAGTGGTTTAACGGTTGAGTACCTTGAGAAATTGGTGTAAATCAATAAATCAATGTTGGTAAAATTATAGTCCTAACTAGGTAGGTGTTTTATCATTATCTAATACAGGGTATATGTTATACTCCCAAGCTTGGTTAAATGATGAATATATTTTAAGCGTACTCCGCAATTGTAAGTTTGCATATTTACAATTACAATACGCGGTTTTTTTGTGCGTAAAATAAATTAGATGGAATTGTAAACTATGGCAGATACAGATACTGGCAGCTTTAAAATAGAAGAAGAGATGAATAGTCGGCGACGTTTTCTGATCGCGGCGACCACGGTGGCAGGCGGGATTGCTAGTGCAGCGGTGGCGACTCCTTTTTTATTGAGTATGATGCCGAGCGAGAGAGCTAAAGCGGCGGGTGCGCCGGTTGAAGTTGATATTAGTAAATTGGAGCCTGGCATTCTTTTAATGGTGGAATGGCGCGGTAAGGTAGTTTGGATTTTAAAGCGAACTTCTGAAATGTTAGCTACATTGAAAGTCCTTGAGCCTGAATTAGCTGATCCAGATTCAGAAAGGGAGCAGCAACCAGATTACGCGAAGAATGAGACACGTTCGATTGTGCCAGAAATTTTGGTGGTGGAAGGGCTTTGTACGCATTTAGGGTGTTCTCCTGTATACAGAAGTGAGATTGCACCTGCGGATCTAGGTTCGGATTGGATTGGTGGATTTTTCTGTCCATGTCATGGTTCTAAATTTGATTATGCTGGTCGTGTTTATAAAAGTGTGCCAGCACCAACTAATTTATTTGTTCCCCCTCATGTTTATCTGAGCGACACTCGTCTGTTAATTGGATCTGAAAGCAAGGAAACTGCATAAAATGAGTAAACCACTGAATTCAATGATTGGATGGATAGATAAACGCTTTCCATTAACATCAAACTGGAAGGCGCACCTTACTGAGTACTATGCGCCAAAAAACTTTAATTTCTGGTATTACTTCGGTTCGCTAGCTATGCTAGTTTTAGTGAATCAGTTGTTAACTGGAATTTTTCTAACAATGAGCTACAAGCCTGATGCTGGCATGGCATTTGCGTCGGTTGAATATATTATGCGGGACGTAGAGTTTGGTTGGTTAATCCGCTATATGCATTCGACTGGTGCTTCCATGTTCTTTGTGGTGGTGTATCTGCATATGTTCCGAGGGATGATGTACGGTTCATATCAGAAACCTAGAGAATTACTATGGTTAGTCGGTATGGGTATATTTTTTATACTGATGAGTCTAGCATTCACCGGTTACATTTTGCCATGGGGTCAAATGTCTTACTGGGGTGCACAAGTTATTATTAGCATGTTTGGTGCTATTCCTGTAATTGGTGATTCGTTATCATATTTCATATTGGGTGATTTCACCTTGTCTGATGCAGCATTGAATCGTTTCTTTGCTTATCATGTTGTGACCTTACCAGTATTGTTAGTGACTTTAGTCTTGGTGCATATTTTGGCACTACATGAAGTCGGTTCAAACAATCCCGATGGAATAGAAATTAAAGAAAACAAGGATCCTGTGACCAAGATTCCGGTTGATGGCATACCTTTTCATCCTTATTACACCGTGAAAGATATTTTTGGTGTGATCGTCTTCCTGATTGTATTCTGTGGCATTATTTTCTTTGCCCCAGAGTTTGGTGGGTATTTCCTTGAACATAACAACTTTATTCCTGCTGATACGTTAAAAACACCAGATCATATTGCGCCGGTTTGGTATTTCACTCCTTATTACTCTATGTTGCGAGCGGTGACTGTTAACTTCCTGTGGATAGATGCGAAACTGTGGGGTGTGATATTAATGGCAGCTGCGGTGGTTATTTTCGCTTTCTTGCCATGGTTAGATAGAAGCCCAGTAAAGTCTATTCGTTACAAAGGACCAATCTTCAAATTTGCCATGGCTATGTTTGTTATCAGTTTCTTTGTGCTTGGTTGGCTTGGTATGAAATCACCAACACCGTTGTATACAACGTTAGCGCAAATATTCACAGTTATTTATTTTGCATTCTTTCTCCTTATGCCTTGGTATAGCAAAATAGATAAAACTAAACCTGAGCCAAAAAGAGTAAAAAAATGAATAGATTAAGAATATTTTTAGTTATATTATGTTTGCTGCCTTTTGCTGCATTTTCAGCAGAGCCAGGGATGCCTCTGGATAAAGCGCCAATTGATACAAGTGACAATGCATCTTTACAACGAGGTGCAGAGAGTTTTGTAAGTTATTGTTTAACTTGTCACGGCGCAAGCTATATGCGTTATAATCGCCACCGCGATTTAGATCTTAGTGAAGCGGAGATTTTAGAAAGACTGATTTTCACTGGGCAAAAGAGTGGTGATCTGATGTTGACATCAATGAGAAAGAAAGAAGGTGAAGAATGGTTTGGTGTAGTACCACCAGATTTGTCTGTGATCGCACGCTCACATGGTGCTGACTGGCTTTATACTTATCTAAGAGCATTTTATCGGGATGATTCGACTGTAACTGGCTGGAATAATCTTGTATTTGATAAAGTTGCAATGCCTCATGTACTTCATCATCTCCAAGGAGATCAGTCAATTAATGTGAAAACTGTTTCTGGAGAAGAAGTAAAGGAATTGCAGTTGGATGTTCCTGGTTCTCTTTCTGTTGCAGAGTATGATAAATTTGTTGCTGATTTAGTAAACTATATGGTTTATCTTGGAGAACCTGCTGCTAATGATCGTAGGCGAATAGGGATAATGGTTATGATTTTCTTATTTGGTATGCTAGGACTAACATATGCATTAAAACGTGAATATTGGAGAGATATTCACTAATTGTTGAATAACTATGGAAGTGTGCATGAAACAACTTAGTAGGCGGTCCTATTACTAAGTCTTCGTGCACATTCCTAAGTATAAAATAAAGCGTAGTTGTATTGCTTATTTGGGAGTATTTATATTAAAGTCCACAAATTATGATGACATTATATTCAACGGTTACCTGCCCATTTAGCCATAGATGCAGAATAGTTCTGCATGAGAAGGATATGGATTTTAAGGTGATTGATGTTGACCCCAACAATAAACCAGAAGACTTGGCAGTAATGAGTCCTCATGGCCGTGCGCCTGTTTTAGTTGAACGTGATTTGGTGCTGTATGAATCTAATATCATTAATGAATATATTGATGATCGTTTCCCGCATCCACAGTTGATGCCAGCAGATCCAGTTTTGCGTGCGCGGGCCAGATTATTTTTACATCGTTTTGAGCAGGAGTTATTTTGTTATATCGACGCAGTTGAAAGTCGAGAACGTAAAGTAGCAGAAAAAGCACGAACAATAATTGGTGACAATTTAACCATGATTGCACCAATTTTTGAAAAACAGAAGTTTATATTGGCGGATGATTATTCAATGTTGGATGTTGCTATTGCACCTTTACTTTGGAGATTAGATCATTATGGAATTAAATTACCAAAAAAGGCTGCACCTTTGTTAAAATACGCCGAGCGGTTATTTAGTCGGCCGTTGTTTATTGACGCGTTGTCTCCATCAGAAAAAATAATGCGAAAATGAGCTCTCATTCAACTAAGCCATATTTGATTCGTGCAATTTATGAGTGGTGTACAGATAATAATTACACTCCTTATTTAACGGCCAAAACAAGTGCTAAAATTGATTTGCCGTTAGAGTACTTAGGGAATGATGAAATAACATTGAATATTAGTCAGTCAGCTGTTAGTAATTTAGTTATTGGTAATGATATATTGCACTTTAAGGCTCGTTTTGGAGGTGTTTCAAAAACATTGCAAATATCTATTGATTCAATAATGGCTATTTTTGCAAAAGAAGTTAGTCAAGGATTAACGTTTGTAGCTAAAGAAGAAATAGATGAAAATGAAACTGATGCTTCGAAGTCAATATTAGAAAATAAACCTAAAACAAGTAGTAGGCCTAATCTGCAGATCATAAAGTGATAAAGTTGATTTTGCAGCCCGTAAACTATTCCTAGTAGCATTCAAATAAGCCGGCATAGCTCAGTTGGTAGAGCAGCTGATTTGTAATCAGAAGGTCCCGAGTTCGATTCTTGGTGTCGGCACCAATAACCCGTTTCACAAAGCCTCAAGACGTATCAAGTTATCTGAAATAAAAGGCTTTTCAGTACATTGTTTATATCACATCGTTGCATGATGTTTCTTGACATACCGTCAAATAGACGGTATTTATGACGGTACTTTTTGATACCGCCATGCGAGATACCGTCAAATGCTCACCGATACCGCAGCACGTAACGCTAAACCCAAAGATAAACCCTACAAAATAAGTGATAGTGGCGGATTGTATTTGCTGGTGAAATCCATCGGGAAATATTGGCGCATGGACTACCGTTTTGCGGGTAAGCGTAAAACTTTGGCAATCGGGATTTATCCTAAGATTACCCTTGTTAACGCTAGAGAGAAGCGCGATGACGCAAGAAAATTACTTGCTGAAGATATTGATCCATCCCTTGCGAAAGCAATCAATAAACAAACAAAACGCCATGCAGGTGAAAATACATTTGAAGCGGTAGCATTAGAATGGTTTATTAAGAAGCAAGCAGTCATCGTATCAACAACAGCGGTAAAAATAAAATCACTTCTTGAAAAGAATGTATTTCCTTGGCTTGGAAACCGTCAAGTAAACGAGATTACCGCTCCTGAATTATTGGCAGTATTGCGTAGGGTTGAAAGTCGTGGTGCATTGGACACGGCGCACAGGTGCAGGGAATATTCAGGGCAGATATTCCGCTATGCCATATCAACCGGAAGAGCAGAGCGTGATCCCAGTGCAGATTTAAAAGGCGCACTGACACCCGTTAAGGCAAAACACCATGCCAGCATTACAGACCCAAAGCAAATAGGCGGTCTGTTACGGGCAATTAATAGTTTTAGCGGGTCATTCATAGTGAAGTGCGCCCTCCAGCTTGCTTCATTGGCTTTTGTGCGCCCAGGTGAACTACGCCATGCAGAATGGCAAGAAATTGATTTTGATAAGCAAGAGTGGCGAATACCTGGCCATAAAATGAAAATGCAAGAAGTTCACATCATCCCACTGTCACCCCAAGCCATAGAAATACTGCAATCCATCCACCCATTAACAGGTCAAGGGAAGTATATTTTTCCAGGCATACGCAGTGCAGCACGACCAATGTCAGAAAACACCATTAACGCCGCACTACGTCGCATGGGGTATGATAAGAACGAAATGACTGGGCATGGTTTCCGCAGTATGGCTAGTACGTTGCTACATGAACACGGCTGGCTGCATGAAGCGATAGAACGACAGCTTGCCCATGCTGAACGTAATAAAGTGGTGGCAGCTTATAACTATGCAGAACACTTACCGAAGCGTAAATAAATGATGAATTGGTGGGCGGATCATCTGGATAGTTTGGCCGCTGGTGCCAAGGTGGTTAACTTTCCAAACGGCTGATCAAGTTTAACTGCGCCTAGCCCGACGTGGTGAACACCGGTAACCCTTACTCGGTTGGCGTGGTTTCTGAGTTAAAGGGCACTGTAGGGTGTGCATTAATGAAAAAAGAAAAACATATTATAAATTTTCCGGAGTGGTTTGATCGGGAAAAATATAAGTTCTTAGAAAGCTTTTCTTTGGTTGATTGGGCTTTAAATCTATCAATAAGAAAAACCATTATCGACGTTATTGAAGAAACAACTCCAGAATATACAAAAAAAATCTTAATGATGATATTAAAGCTATCCAAGATTTCGGTGTTCTTAAACGTGAATACACCCATCAATTTTATGAAGAAATGAAAGACTTTTATGCAGTTCAAAAAGACAAGCCTGGTTTTGGTGTTGTTTATCCACTGCCATTGGATGATGCCGTAGAAATACATAAGAATATACAGGCGGATACAAAGCTTAGAAATAAGCTAGCAAATTTAAGCTATTATAAAATTCTTGATAAGAGCTACACTGATGGTGGATTAACAGAAAAAGAACGGGGCATATATGATTGGTGGGGAGGTGATTATTTAAATACTGCATATGATAAACATTATGATAAAAATTATTTTTATAGATCGCATCTTGTTGTTGAGTTAAATGCAACAGATGAGATTATTCTTAAATCATTTAAAAGTTGGCTGTCCGCTAACCGAGATATAGAAAAAGAAATATCTTCGGAAAATAACGATCATCCTAAGAAACTTACGGATAACCTAAGGAAAAGGTGGATAAGTGCAGAAATTCTCCCTTATATTGATCTTGAAATATATCAGAAACTTGAAGGCGTTAAGTTTCCGTTGCATTTAATTGGCGGTGCCATTTTTTCTGATGATGTTGATTTTGATACTACTGAAGCTGTAAGAAAAACAACACGTACACTTGCATACAATGCATTAAAACAATCTGATGCTATTTTACGACATGCTTTAATTATCGCAGAGCAGAATAAAACGGCATAAAAATTGATAAATTCTTTTCCGGTAGAATCATAAATCCAAAGAGTTCCGGCAAAGCAACTTTAAAATAACCTCCCTCGCAGTATATATTTAAAGTAACTAGACTTCATATTATCTTAACAACTCAATAGGTAACATGATGTCTAGTATCAAATCTCAAGAAATCCCCGAAGCCCTAAAAAATTTCGATCAACTTCCCAATTCTGCCAGCGTTAGACAACCTGTAGTTCAAGGTTTATATGCATGTTCATCTGCTAGCATTTGGCGGGGTGTAAATGCGGGTCGGATACCTAAGCCACGAAAGTTATCACCACGTACCACTTGCTGGAATGTGGGCGAATTGCGTCAAGCATTAGCAATCACAGGAAATGGGGAGGGATAAAAATGACAAAAAAAATACTATCTCATAAAGAAGCGGCACTTAAAGAAATCAACCGAAAGTTTGGCGGTAATTCAGTCAAAGAACAAGAAATTAAATATTTACAGGCTCTAAAAAAATTCAGCGTTAATACCTTTGAAGCAAGCCGTTATTTGAGCATTTACGATCCTCGTGCGCGGATTTGTGGACTTCGCGCGAAAGGTTACAACATTAAAACTATCTGGGAAACCATAGAAGCAGAAAATGGCGTGAAGCATCGCATTGGTTGTTATATTTTATCGAGTGGCGAAAGCCATGAATAATGAAACTTGGCTGGAACGCCTAGAAATGCTGCTAGTGCGTTTCTCTCACCTTGGTATTGGTGCTGATGTGACCTCACTCAGTTTGATTGAGTTATGGGCACTCTATTTGTACCTTTCTCGGTTGGCGGATGGTTAAGCAATGGCAGCAAGCCATTTATTAAGACTGGGCAAAGTAAAGGGTGGAAATGGTGTTCTAAGTGCATTAAAACACAATAAGCGCACATTACAGGCCGGGCGTGGTGCCGGTGCAAATATTGATCCGCTAAGAACATCATTCAACTATGCCTTAACTGGTTCTGATAATGCTGAACAGATTGACCGCCGCGCTAAGGTGTTAATGGTTCAGGCTGGCATCGACAAACCCCGAAAAAACGGGGTGATGGCCTTGGAGATTATTTTCAGCCTACCGATTGATCGACACCAGCAAGACACCCAACCATTTTTTAAAGATTGCTTACTATGGGTCAAGAAAAATATTCCAGGTGCGTTACTGTCATTTGATGTTCATCTGGATGAAAGCGCACCTCATGCCCACGCTTTGATTTTGCCTTTAGTGAATAATAAAATGAAGGGTCATGAAATTATGGGCGGCAAGGAAAATCTAATGCGGCTTATTAACCTATTTCATTCTGAAGTTGCCCGGCATTATGGCCTAAGCAGAAACGAAACCAAAAGGTTCACTAACCAGGATAAAGTGGATGTTGTAAAACAAGTTTTACATTCACTGGTTGACGATCCTGTTATGAAATCAATGATATGGTCTTCTGTGCGTGATGATATCCAGAAAGACCCGTTACCCTACGCCCAATTGCTAGGGATTGAATATAAACCGCAACCCGCAAGCTATAACGGCAAATTATTTGTGCAGATCATGACTTCAAAAGGTAAAGGAAAAGACATAAACACTATATAGCGTTTTCACCCCTAAAAAAACAATTCGCTATCCTGTGTATAGCGTTTCATTCTCAAATCACTTTCATGAGGGCAAATATGGCCACCAAGAAGAAAGCCAAAACACCAACAAAACCTGACCCGAGCACACTCAATGTGACAGAAGAAAAAGGCAAGACTAAAGAGCGTAAACTTGCTGAAGTGCAGTTGTCGCCCACCATACCTAATACGATTACAGCGCAGTCATTTCTTAAGTCATTTGCGGGTGAAGTCGATTTGACGGAAGCAGTCACGGTTATGAATGAAAAATCAGATAAGATTATTGCAGGTGATCTTGATGAACTTGAATCAACATTGACCGCACAAGCCGTTTCATTAAATGCCATCTTTAGTACTCTGGCAAACCGATCAGCAAATAATATGGGGCACGATCTAAAAACAGTTGAGATTTATATGCGCCTGGCATTAAAAGCACAAGCCCAGTGTGCCCGTACCATTGAAGTATTATCAATCCTCAAAAACCCGCCTGTGATATTTGCCAAACAAGCCAACATTGCACACGGCCACCAGCAAGTGAACAATGGTAATCAATCTACGCGCACAGGAGAAATATTAAATTCTTCAAACGAACTATTAAACAAGGATAGCAATGCGACACTGGACACCAGAGGAACGTCAGAGGCAAGCAGCGTTAATCAGGATATGGCAACCGTGGAAGCACTCAACAGGGGCAAAGACAGCGGCAGGCAAGGCAAGATCAAGCCGGAACGCTTATAAGCATGGGTTGAGTCAGCTACAGAAGGAAATGCGAGAATTGTTGAGACAGCATAAGCGGGTTTTAGCTAGTTTCATAAAGAATTAGCTAACATTTTCCGAGATATAGTTTTTTAATATGAAGAATTTTATTGCTGTCATCATGGTTCTTGATTCATGCAACAGATATCAATGTTTACAATATATGCGGTAAAGGTTTACAATGCAGCCATCTAATCTTTACAAAATAAATCATGGAACTGGGTAAATTAAAACGCTCCATTGTTATACGTCGATTCCTGCTAAATTCAATCAAAGCACATAATATTCATGTAATTCATGATGCAATGGAAGCGTTTGGTGTTACAAGACAGACTGTTTATAACCATCTGATTGTCCTTGTTGAAAAAGGATATCTGGTTGCTGAAGGCAAAACACGTGCTCGGGTTTATCATCTAGGAGCAAATAGGTCACATTCGCAAGTGTTTCGCTTAAAAGAATTGCAGGAAAGTCGTGTTTACTACCATGATTTCAATATAGTTTTTTGCGATATACCAAAAGATCTAGAAGATATCTGTCACTATGGCTTTACTGAAATGCTCAACAATGCAATTGATCATTCTAAAGGGGAAAGTGTTGTAATAGACGTGATCAGGACATCAGAAAGTATAACAATTACGATAACTGATGATGGAGAGGGAATCTTTAATCATATTGCTCGAGTTATGCAGTTGTCAGATCCGAGAGAATCAATCTTGGAATTAAGTAAAGGTAAGTTAACAACAGATCCAGATAATCATACTGGGCAGGGAATTTTTTTTACCTCTCGTGCCTTTGATGAGTTCAAAATACTTTCTGATGATTTATTTTTTTCGCATGATGATGGTGATCCTGTAGATTTTCTCTTGCATGGAGACAAAAGCGATCCAGGTACGACAGTAATTATGAGAATTGCAATGAATAGCAAGAAAGAACTTTCTACTGTATTTAAAGAATTTTGTGGTGATGAAAATAATGATGATTATGCTTTTAATAAAACAGTGGTGCCATTAAGACTTGCTCTATTTGAAGGCGGGAAATTATTGTCAAGATCACAAGCTAAACGTATTTTAAATAGGGTTGAGAAATTCAAGTATGTAGTTCTTGATTTTAAAGGTATAGATTTTATTGGCCAAGCTTTTGCAGATGAGGTATTTCGAGTCTTTGCCAGAAGAAATCCACAAATTCAACTTTCACCCTTTAATATGTCTAAGGAAATTGAGAAAATGATAAGCATGATCAAAAATAATTCCGACTAAATTGATTGTTTTAGAAATTACGGATTTCTTACTTTTGAAATAAGAATGTTCAATCAAAAGCCCATCCATGTGGCAAGTTTCTAATGTTGGTAAATACTGAAACTCGAAGGGATGTTTTACAGATAAAATCGTTTTCAGCCTAAAAAATTGACGGTACTTATGACGGTACTTTTTGTCTGGTGAAATATATAACCGTTATAAACAAAGGGATTGAAGGCTTAATTCGATTCTTGGTGTCCAATAAAACAAAGACTTGCAAATTAATTAAGAAATATAATTTGTCCATGTAGACGCTATGTAGACAGTAGATGGATAAGTGATAATAAAGATTAATTTCTGGTTTACTTGCATTTTAAATATAGAAACTACACGTTAACATGAACTGTTAATCCGCAGGTCCCAGGTTCGAGCCCTGGTCAGGGAGCCAAGAATTTAAAGGCTTGCAGCGATGCAAGCCTTTTTTATTTTCGGGCTTAGTAGACCGGCGGTATAATAAAAAACTAGGTTTTTTCCAAAAAATGAATCGTTTTTCAAATTTAGATTGAAATGGTTTTATTAATCTAACCAGCAAACTAGAAAATATTCGGGAACAAGGACAGTATCAGACATTGCAATTTGTAGACTATACGCACGATGCAATGACATACATCGTCGAACATTGACAAATATGATGTGATGCGCAGCTAGGTCGTTGTCGTATTATTTAATACTGTATAGCTTAATGTTGTTAGAATAGCGTCTAGTTGTACTATGTCACAACAAACAATATTTGATTCTCACTTTATTCTGTTTGAAGTTATTGGAGCTTTCATGGAAAAATCAAAGCTGACGGATACTATAATTATAAACAAAGCTGCACTCAAAGTGAGCTTAAATAACTATACAAACAGGTTGACCGCAAAGAAAGGATGGCGGTGGCCACTTGGTTTATTCTTACCTCTACTTGTCAGTTTATACACTGCAGACTTTAAACCTTTATTTAGTATGGAAGCAGATTTCATGAGAGGAGTCATATCGACATTTACTATAATCGCTTTTGTTCTTCTTATTTACGCTTTAATTAAAGTTTTATTTAACCTCAATGCTGAAGATAAATTCTATAAGGAAATTTCAGAAGCAAATAAAAATGTTCCTGACTTTACTGCGGTTTATATTATAAAAAGAACAAAGGATAACGTATTAAGACTACTTGTTGAAAAAAATAAAACTTGGGGCTGCTATTTTCTCCCTTGGACGCATTACAATCCTGATTCTCCTATTCAAAACCAGAGTGATGAACTTAGAGTAGCCGTTGCTAGTTTCTTGGGTGTGCATTTTGATTCAGTCAAAATCGACCATTTTATTGGTTATCAACTTGCATCTGAGAAAGTATCAGAAAAAGAAGGGATGAAAAAAGAGTTTAAAATAGAGTTTATCTATCTTTATTTGAGTTGTGGAATTTATTCTGATGATGCTCATGAATATACAGTTGGTGGACGAGAGCTTACTTGGATGTCATTACCTGAGTTGGAGAGTGACGAAAATACAAGAATTAAAAATGGAGATGTAATTTCCCATTTGGAAAGACACTCTAGAATTCTTATAAACAAACCATCCGACTCCATAAAATGAAAAACAAATATCAATATGACCTAGATACAGTTTATGACTTTATTTGGAATATTACACTGGTATGTCCATGGAATTGTGAATTCTGTTGTACTGATGCTGTTCATGTCACGAAAGTTAATGGCAAGAGTGTTATTTATGAAAAAGGTCTCACCGATATAATAGAAATTGAAAATACTTCTAATTATGAAGAAAACTTTATGTTCCAAAAGATTTTATCGGATGGACTAAAAATTACTAAATATGATTTGGCTTTAATTGATAGGCAAAAACGTAATGTTGAAATTTTATATGACGAGAAACTAACACTATTAGATAATCTAGGTAAGACTAAGGTTTGTATTGATTTTGCCGGTGGGGATCCTTTATCTTGCTATGAAAATTTCTTGATAATAAAAGCCGCATCTGAGAAATTTGGGAAGGAAAGTGTTTCAATAACATCTACAGGTTTCTCTATAAGCCGTTATGGTGTTGAAACGGTTGCTAATATAATTGGTGAGTTTGAATTTACGTTTGATGAAAACAGCCACAAGCCTCCTACCCATAGGCCAGATGGATACAACGTATCCAATCTTAAGTTTGCAAAAATGTTTGCGCAGCACGGAGTAAAAACAAAAGCACAGTTGCCTATACATGAAGGAAATATTTCTGCTAATGTTATTGAGAGTATTTATTTAAGCTTGGCTGAAGCGAATATCGACGAGCTTTTGCTAATGAGAACTTTTCCAGTAGGTAGAGGAATGGCTTTCATATTGCAGCATGGTATGTATATTCAAGATGACTATAGGAAAGTCATTGAGATATATAGATCGCTAGAAAATAAACGTGGTGGTCCTCGTGTTAGATTGCAGTGCGCACTTAAGCATCTTGAGAATACTAATTTCGAGAAAAACCCGTGTGATTTGATGAGGGAATCTTACGGGATCAATGCAAAAGGAAATTTATTGTTGAGTGCATGGGCTACAGATTCACAAGGTGACCCACTCAGCGATGATTTTGTTTTAGGTAATTTACATCAAATGTCATTTAAAGAGATATTAGGCACACAAAAAGCAAAAAGATACTTTGCCAAACTTGATGATAACTTCGGACATTGTAAAATATTTGCGTACATCATGTCTGCAACGGGAACTGAAAAGGATATTTTTGAAAAAAATGATCCTTTGTATAAGTAATTAATTTAGCTTTTATTAAAGTAAAATGATTTATGAGTAATTATATTGAAATAGAAGTCAGACTTTTTTTTGAAGATGATTCTTCTATCGTTAACTGGCTTCTTAAAAACGCAGCAAAGAAGGCGACTTTTTATCAAGTTGATACGTATTATCAACCTAAATATTCTCCATTTCTTTCTGAGATTAATTCTGAAACTAAGAAATCAGATCGGTGGCTTAGAGTAAGGGAGGAGAAAGATAATATAATTCTCTGTTATAAGTTTCAGCATAGAAATGCTTCAACAGGTGATTCTACTTACGCAGATGAAATTGAAGTTAATGTTTCAAGTAAAGAAGGTGTTGATAAAATTCTAACCTGTTTGGATTTTGAAGAAATAGCCATTGTAAAGAAAAAAAGAACAGCTTGGATATCAGGTGAATTCGAGGTTGATATTGATGAAGTTGATGGATTGGGTAAGTTCTATGAGATAGAATTTCATGGCAATCTGGAAAATCCTATGCAAGGGAGAGATTTTATCTTTGATTTTTTAAGTAAGATTGGTGTTTCTGGTTGGCAAATAATTGACAGAGCATATCCAGTTATGATGATAAACAAAGAAAATTTCTCAGGAATTTAAAGCTAGCCTATGCGTTCGAGTTGCTAGAAATGGTGTCATTTCAATTTGCAGGATATGAATATTTAGAATGTGCACAAAAGCTTCGCTCTTGTACATGGTATTGGGACAGACTGGCTATGCCAGACTGTTATGACAGGTAGTAAGCGGCTAACTATATAGCAAAAAAGAAACGTGACAAATCTGACGGTTATTGGCGAGCACTGGCGGTAATGAAATCAATAAAAACAGTCAATCATAAGACCTGTTAATCCGTTTGTCCCAGGTTCGAGCCCTGGTCAGGGAGTCAGACATTTAAAGGCTTGCAGCGATGCAGGCCTTTTTCAATATAACGATTAGTAGACCTAGCAAACAAAAGTCTCCTGCATTTAACCCGCTATTTCTGACTTAATTTAGTACTTATTTCTGAAATGTGTACAACAGCTTCGCTCTTGTACAAAATATTGGTACAGACTGGCTTAAAGCCAGACTGTTAAGTGATAACAATTAATTCGTAATCAGTAGATCGGCAGTTATATTCTGCACAACATCACCAATAAAACAATAAGTTGGGTTATTTTAAAAGATTTTAATGTTTCGATGTAGATGTAATGTAGGTAATAGGTGGATAGTGGTTAAAAATATTTTTTCAGTTTAAAATTTAAGCGAGATTCATTTGCATGATAGTGTTGTGCTTTTCATGAATTTCTTAATGCGATGACACTTTTGTACTAGGATGTACTAGAATGGGGGTATAAAACATGCATTGGTTACATGCTATATGTACATGAGCGCTAGTGGATTGATGTATTGTAGAAAATAATATTTAACTAGCTTCTCAGTTAGGTATCGTCTATAACCTTTTATACAATTTGAGAAAATGGAGCTAATCTTAAAAGTTGCTGATATCGTCTTGTTAATTTTACTTTTAGTTGTTTTTAGTAGCGTATGCGCTCTTTGGGTGAAATTTTCGTTAAATGAGATTAGAGGGCGTAAGGGGTTTGCTAGATATGCAGAGGAAGGTGTTTTTGTGAAAAGGGGGCTTTCAGTTAACAAAAAAACAGGTAAGGCAACGGGGCAGCAGCGCCCTATTGCCGTTTCTTCTGTGAAGTGATGCCGCCACATTATTTCAGCTATTCATTAATACACTGTAAGTGGCATGAGAATACTTTGGAGCATTTAAAATTACATTTCATTTGTTTTTTGCGTTATGACATTTAGCAGAAGAAATAAAAAAGCAAAGGGATTTTTTTCAGCTAATTTCAAAAAATTCGACTTTATTGGCTGGATCCCAAACACTACAGGGCATGTGTATTTTCGCCATGCAGAGGTTAAACAAGGAGAAATAGACCGTTACACAGTTAGACCTTTCCCATTTTTAAAGGACGATGAAAATATTCATCGTTACATATTAGCAACATCTTTGTGTGACCTAAATGATCTTCCCCCTAATGAAAGTAAAATAAAACTTACTCGTTTTATTGTCAATGCAGAATCAATCAATAAACGAGAATTAAAAGGTTCTCTGTGGATGATCTGGAATGTAGCAGACAACCCTGGAATACCTGAAAGACTGGAACAAAGAGTTATATCATTATTCGCTTCACTTAAAATTCAGTCCGACATACTTAGGAAATTTTGGTCTGTTGAAACAACAGAAGGAATACCGCATACTGGTAGTGACAAGTATAGACAGCTAGAAGAAAATGCAAAACTAGATGATCGTTACAAAGAAGTATGTCAGGCTATACAACTATTCGAGTTGAGTAAAGATGAGCTTAACAGCGATTTAAATTACATAATTGAAACATGGAAATCTCTAGATTCTAAGAAAGGAAAAGAAGAATTTCTCAGGTCTCTAGGAATTTGGGCTTCATATATTGAATTTACTGTTTCTAATACTGGCTTTTGTTATTTAAAACATCACAGTCTGTCCAAAGAAGATAGCAAGGAAGATGACGGAGTTCAAGTTAAAACTGAGATTGCGTATTATTATTTAAAATATTTATTGCATGAGCATAGCCATCATGATTCAAGAGTAGATAGTTTTTGCCGCCTTCACAGGATACCGCGCACGCCTTTAAATGGATCTATATTAGCAAATGAAATCAAGGTAGACCCTGCTATAGAGCTCTCGAGAAAGTTACTTCGCGACATTAAAGTCAACTTAATTAATATTAAGTTTGATAGAACTGAAGATGAATCATTTGTTCGCAACGCGAAAGGATTAGCTGCATATGGATCCTCATTAGTTCAGCAACTTAAAGCTGAAAAGATTTTAAATATCGGAGTCCAGGAGCATGCAGATTTTGTTATTAGAGAGTCAGTGTATATTGACAAACTAATCCAATCTATTGATATAAAGCATCAGGAAAAGCTTGCTACAAGCTGGGCAAAAACCTTTCATTTAACTAGCCATGTTTTTGCATTTTTATTGTTGTTATTCGGTTCTCTTATACTATTTGGAGTTGAACTTGCTGCGCAACCATCCATTCCTCACTCTCATGACAAACCTATCAATTGCCATGAAACCGTGGCGACATCTTCCGATTTAATTGGAAAATACATTGCCCATATTACTTGTGAGTCTGGCATTTCTGGTTTGTTCGCGGTATATATTACCGTATTGGCTTGCACCCTAGTATTAGTTAGGGCTTATTTATACATTAAAGAAACAGGTAAGGTTGATAAGTTTTTATTAACAAAATATATTGAAACAATATTTCGTGGATTTCGTCCTGTTAAAGTAACAGCACCCAGAGAAATATTTTCCTCTTACGCGTCTTTAACACCAGCAAATTTTAAAAATACTCTGCTTAGAGTATTGCGATTTTTATGGTATGGGCTATCATACAAAGCTGATAAATGGAGATGCAGACTCTCTTATTTTACACTATACAAGCTTCCATCAGTATTGAGCTCAACTTATTACTGGAAAGTTAATGCAGGTTATAAGGTTTATTTTTCTCTGATTCTTGGAATTATTCTTTTTCCAATAACTATCTTTTTAATTGGAGTAGGCATTCTATCTGCTTTTGAGAGTATGTTAGAAAATGAGTATGTTTTTCGTGTATTTATAAGAAGAATGAGTGAGTTGATTAGTCTGATTAAGTAAACGTCAGAGTTTATTTGGATGCGTACAGTTATTAACAGAACTCCAAGGCGGCTTCGCCGCAAATGCTTTCGTGCGGTCGCTTACGCTCCCGTACGCGCATTGTGCGTCAAGCCGCTCAGTCGATTGCTCATCGGTTACTGATTTTTCAATACGCCAACGATAAAGCCGTGTGCGTAATTGCAGGTCTTCTGTCTGGATGCCACAAATGACTTGTTTGATCGGGTCACCATACTTTCCGCGCTCCTCCCGGTCTTCTTTAAGCAGTTTGATAGGGTGATCTTGTCGTTTTGCATTAACACCGCCCATTAGTTGAATGAATCTTGCCCAATTGCCTTTGTCAGCCGCGTTTATAGCTTCTCCTAAAAAACAAGGAATATCACATTGCATTCGACGTAGTTCACGCCAGATTGAAACAGGTGCGCCGCCAATTTGCTGAAACTGACGAATACCCCAGGTAGATGCCCAGGCTTCCACTCTCTCGGCGGCTGATTTAGCGGGACTGCCATTAATGTCATGCTCAATGCCATAGCCGTCTATATTCTTTGAAATGTATTTGGCAATATAACCAATGGCCGTGCCTTTTCTTTTGTCGATGGGTGTCGCGGTAAAGCGGTGTTCATTTGCTCCGGGTTCATCACCATCAGTTTGCAGTGCATAATGGCGGATGATTTCGTGAACCTTTGGGCTGTGTTCTGGCTTCATGAATAACAGTAAGTGCCAATGCGGGGTGCCGTCATGTTGTGGTTCGGCAATGCGAAAGCCGTACACATCCAAATGATCCCGCTTGAGCTTGGCGCGGATTCTTGCCCATACTTTATTGAGGTACTTTTGTGCTTCGGGTGGTGTGGTGCCATCATATTTCTTATTTTTTTGACCACTTATTGATAAACGGGCATGCATACAAGATGGACAAGTCAGGGTGTAGAATTCTCCAACATGCCCCAGTTCGTTGGCGATAGTTTCAAAACCAAAGATACGTACCATGAGTTCACTACGCCGCACACGCGGATTGGCTAGGCTGTGTTCTGCTAATTCGCTAAGTGTAAATGACTCGCCGAGTTCATTAATTGCCATGAGTCCATTTAGAATGTGACGATTACGTTTTTTCTGTTCTCTGCGTCGCGTCAATGACTCATCACTAACATAGATACCTGCGTGTTTGTGA
Source organism: Nitrosomonas sp. (assembly GCA_021774055.1). GTDB lineage: Bacteria > Pseudomonadota > Gammaproteobacteria > Burkholderiales > Nitrosomonadaceae > Nitrosomonas. Next base: position 35,901 of record JAJFJL010000173.1, read on the forward strand.
ACAAAACCTAAACGTATGGCCTGTTGCTCCAACTTCCTAGCGTATGTTTTACGCAGCGCATGCAGCCACCAATAGTCATCGGTTAAACGGGTATAAAGTCCAACTGTGGTAATGTTTGGATCATCTAATGCTGGCAAGTTAACTTCATACTTTTGCGCACGTTGCAGCAATCTTGGAGTGGCATGTTCCAGGTTCTGATAGATCCGGCTAATACTTTGCATTTCTCTGATAATGCGCTTTGCCAGTTCTTTTAGGTCATTATCGGTAGCATCCAGCGGAATGCTATTTGCTGTGATTTTCCCGTACTGTTCAAGCAGCGCAATATTGGCATTTCGCCTGCCTTCAAAGATGTAAGTTTCTTTGTATTCTAGGGCAGTAGTTTTGGCAAAGCGTTTGGGTAATTGTTGGAATAATGAGGAACGCCATTGCTGGTCGCTATCATCTGGTTCGTCTAACTGTTCCAGAATACCTTCAGCTATCAATTCTCCAGGCGTTTGCAAGTTTCCGCTGCCGCGTACTGAAGTGTGCATCACACACCTCAGTACTGACTAGTGGACTGACAGACACACGATTCTATATATGCGTGCAGATCGCTCAAACGATAGCGAACTGCACGAGCGCCTATTTTGATGAAAGGCACCCGCGCACCTGCCCAGCGGTCTCTTTCCAGAAATGCGGTACTAACGCCTAAGATCGGTGCGGCCTGTTTTGTAGTGAGAAGTGGGTCTTGCATGATTGTCTCCATTGGTTGAAAAATATGGAAACAGTATGAATAGACCTATTACAGCTGGGAATTGCGTCTGCGCGCAAACGTATGATGTCTACGACAAATTAAGTATTAATGCGGGTTTTGGAGTGTACTGGCTGCGCGCAGAAAGTATTACGGCTGCGTATTTTCTGGGTTGAAATCAATTAACCAATGCGGAAGCTTGCCTTCTGCTTTCAATTTTTCGCGATTTTTGTATTCTGAAATAGCTTTAGCAAGCGTGCGTTCAGCGTTAGTTTGTTTTAACAATTTTCTTTTATCTTCTGGCAGTTTTTCATAGAATTTACTGGCAGCTTGGTTATTACTGTAAGTCTGATGTTGCAACCAATAGTGGATGCACTCTTGTTTCAGTCTTTCTCTTGGTTCGTGCATCTTATACGCTGCTTCTCTTTGTTGAGATGAATCAACTTCAGGTATTACATTGCCTTCTATGTCGTTTGCTTTATCTGCAAGATAATTTTTGGATTCGTTGCTAACTGTTTGTTCAGCAGGAAAGTGTTCTAGGTTCCAGCAGGGTGGAAGGTCATAATAAGCCTTAATGCACCAATCAATCACTTCATTTCGTTTTACATAAAGGCAATCCAGATAAGGCTTATTAAACTTGTTTCTTTTTAGGCATTGATAGAGCTTAATGCGATGATAGAAATCAAGAGGGCTTG
>JAJFJL010000174.1 GCA_021774055.1 Nitrosomonas sp.
CTAGGAGCCTGTCGGACTTATGATTTCGAAGCGAAAATTTGGAGAATCGAGGCCAAATTATCACCGGTTTGAGGCGAATATTTGGTATATTTAACGAAAACTGGGGAGGATTTGGGCCGATTTCTCCGAATTTGCAGCCGAAACTCATAAGTCCGACAGGCTCCTAGCTTTGTATTTATGCCCATCTTCTGCGTTATGTTTATATACTTTGGATTGAACTTGAGAAAAACTCTTTTGGATCATATACAGGCCACGGCAAGTCGTCTTTACTACTATAAGGACCATGTAAACATATAACTTCGGCTTGCGGATAATTTTGGCTTAAGTCTTTCAGTTCCTTAGCGTTGTCATTAACCAGAATCCACTGGTCATCCTGCTGGGTTGAGGCCAAAGCAACGACCTTGTTACCTTCAGTAAAACTGATTGTTTGAAAAAATGATTTTAAACCACTTCCGTTAACCTTAGCTTGTTGCAAACTGATGTCACCACGTGTCAGCAATTGCGCAACACCGTCCAATTGTGCTAACCAATCCACTACATTTGGAAATAAATACTGCTTTGTTTTAGTGCATACAGCATCAATAGCCGCGTCATAAGTATTACCATTGCCCAACAATCGTGCATGTTGCCACGGATTATAATGATCTTCGCCTCCAGCCTCCTTCCATTTCATGGAAAGTTCACAGCCTTTAAGGGAAAATACAGCGGCCAAATCATCTTTAAATAGATGCGTATCAAGTAAAGTATAATCAAAGTCAACAATATATCGTTTACTCATAAGAAACAAATGCTTTCGTATATAATATTTGTGCCAGGTGATCACTATGATGACGAAGCAATCCAGCCGCTTCATCAAGAAAATCACCTTGCAATAAGATCCTTGGATGAATATTTTCTGGATCTGGCACCCTTACTACAGCGGCTTGTTCATCATCGTAGGTTTTTAATATATTCTCAGATGGACAACGATTGTTTGCTACTACCACATCCACCTTACGACCTACGTGCTTTTCTAGGATAGTAATAAAATCGTCAGCATAAAATCCGTTTGTCTCGCCATATTTAGTCATAATATTAAGCACATAAATTAATTTAGCTGGGGTTTTGCAAAGTGCACCGGCAACACCTGGTACCAACAAATTAGGGATAATGCTGGTGTACAAATCACCGGGACCAATAACTATGTAATGTGCATTGTTAATTGCATCAATAACCGGAGGATATACACTTACTTTATGACCATGATGTGGAACTAGATACGAACGTGCGATTTTTTCGTCTTTTTCTTTACGACCGACATCAATAGCAGCTTCACCAAATACATGCTGACCGTTGTTCAATTCTGCAACCAAGGTGGCACGGTCAGTAGTCACAGGCAATACCGTACCACGGGTACCCATAATTTCCGCTAACGCGCCCACTCCTTCAGCAAAAACACCAGTATAGCTTGATAAGAAGCTCAGCAACATATTCCCAGCATTATGCCCACGTAAACGCTCGTTACGCTGAAAACGTTTAAGCAACAAACCCCGCATTATTTCACGATCGGGTGAAAGTGCTAGAATGCATTTAAGAATATCACCTGGAGGTAATACGCCCAACTCATCACGCAAGCGTCCCGTACTGCCACCAGAATCGACCATGGACACAACCGAAGTAATATCAAGATCAGCTAGATCACGCAAACCCGAGAGCAATACATATTGACCTGAACCACCACCAATAGTTACCACTGGTACCATAAGTACTTACTTCCAAAATATACAATTGCGCGGATAATAACTCACCGTTAGTTTATTATCCATCAGAAGTATTAAAACCACCGGCTTTAGCTAGCAATCTTTAGCTAAGAAAGTGAGCACCCCAATATTAGGGACGTCGGTATGGACTATAGTATAGATATGGTAGCCACACGGCGTACCAAATTGAGTATCATTTTGTGTAGGTGACGAAGTATCGACATCAAATTTTGCGAGGAGATGTAAAAAAACGAATGCGAGAGCTAATGTACCAAATATGCGATATATTTAAAATTCGTAATATAGTACGGTGATGGTCAGTACTCCCTCAATACTTGCATTAAGCAAGATCAAAAGAGGCACCTAGAATCATCTATGTTTGACCAACCACCCATGTTACACTCATGAAAATTTTCTTGAAAAGCAATATAACCAGCTGAATTTAAATCTTAATGAATTTTTAACGCAATAACTATAGTGATGATTCCACATAATAACAAGGCATTGATTAGTTGTTTAAAAAATAGAATAGTCAATTTATTTCTTTGTGCTAAATTTGTTTTAGGCATTATTTTTCTATTAATACCCACAGTTGTTACTGCACAAATTGTTACAGCCAAGGACTTACAAGAACAGTTAAATGTCCCCGCCAGGTTTATTTTTACCGATATAAATGTGTTAGATTTGCAGCAGTTTTATTCAACACGAAATTACCAACCTGTATGGTTAACATCAAGAACCAAGTCACCTCGTCTTAAATCTGCATTAGCATTCATTGCAACCGCCGATGCAGAAGGATTAAATCCTAATGATTATTCACTGCAACAATTACAACAACTTCAATTACGTTTTGATAAAACAGCAAGCTCTAAAATTGAATTAGAATTACGCACAACACAGGTGCTTTTGACACTGATACAAGATCTATTGAATGGCCGGATATCGGCATCTGATGCTGACTCTAATTGGCATATTCTGCAACAACCGTTTGATGCTATTGATTTTTTACTTGAAATAGCGGATTCTGACAATCTGCAACAATCATTTAATGATATATCGCTAAAGAAACTTAGCTATCAGTTATTAAAACAAACCTTAACTCGTTACCAAGAATTTGCTGATCGTAATGTTGCCTGGATTAAAATTCCTAATGTACCTACAATTCGGCCAGGCAAAGAAAACACGGCAATCCCATTGATTCGTAAGCGTATTGCGCAAGCATATGCTATTGATGCCATAGCTGAATACAACATTCCATTAGACAAAAACCAACAGTACGATGATGTGCTCGTGGCCGCTATTAAGGCATTTCAAATACAGCACGGATTGAATCCAGACGGCGTCATTGGAAAGAATACGTTACAAGCATTGAATACAACATTGGCTTGGAAAATACGTCAGCTACGTATTAACATGGAGCGTCTTCGGTGGCTTCCTAGAGACCTGGGTGAGCGCTATGTATTAGTTAATATCGCTGGGTTTAGACTTACTGCAGCAGAACAGGGTAAGCATGTTTTAAATATGCGGATTATTGTTGGGCGTAATTATCGTTCAACACCAAGTTTCGATAGCAGTATTTCACATATGATTCTTAATCCATACTGGAATGTTCCTGCCAGTATTGCACGTAAGGATTTGTTGCCGAAACAACAAAACGATGCAAGTTATTTTTCGACAGCAGGTATAAAAGTTTATTCTGGTTATAATTCTAATTCAGAGGCATTAGACCCTGCCACTATTGATTGGCATAAAATTAAGAAGGGTTTTCCTTATGTTCTGCGCCAGGATCCCGGTCATAAGAATGCTTTAGGTACTATTAAATTTATGTTTGCTAATCCTTTTAATATTTATTTGCATGACACACCCTCAAAAAGATTGTTTGCGAAAGATATTCGCACCTTCAGTTCGGGGTGTATTCGGTTAGAAAAACCCATGGAACTAGCTGCTTTTTCTCTTGGTAATCAAAATGGTCTCTCTGATAGAAAAAGTAAAAAAACGGTTAGGATTAATTTGCCTGAACCTTTACCAATTTACGTGGTATATATGACAACTTGGGTTGATAATCAGAATAAAGTACATTTTTCACGTGATATCTATGGACGAGATAAGCGTGCATTAGATTATGCTGGTTGGTAAATTATTTAACGTAACTCTTAAGAACGTGTATGAAATAAATTAGGCAACTCGCTTTGTATCTATGCCCATCTTCTGCGTTATGTAAACAACATAACCGTGCTATGCGCCGGTTTACACGCCTTGAATATGAACATAAATCCTGCGCTAGCTGCCTAATTTATTCCATGCACGTTCCTTATTATTATATCTTTTATAGGAAAAACATATGTATAAACAGAAACCTTTCGATGCTAATTCGCAATCAGAAATTAAATTAACAAATAGTCGTCGTAGTTTCTTAAAAGCAAGCGTCGGTGCCTGTGCGCTTTTTACTTTACCATTGGTTGCATCACACGCGCATGCAAAAATTATGCAACCAACCGAGAAAAAGATTGCTTTTCTTAACCTACATACCAGTGAACGTATTAAAACCACTTATTGGGCTGAAGGTGAATATATTCCCGAATCACTACAAGCCATTAGAAACGTTTTACGTGACCATAGGTCAGGTGATTTACATACCATGGATACTAATTTATTTGATATGTTGCATTTATTACAACGTCAATTGGGTTCAGATCAAGAATTTAACGTAATCTCTGCATTCCGCTCAGAAAAAACAAATGCAATGCTTGCGGCTCGCAGCGGTGGTGTTGCAAGAAGTAGCTTTCACACACAAGGTAAAGCGATTGACATTCGTTTACCAGGAAGCGCCCTAGCGGATGTACATACAGCAGCTTTATCCTTAAACATAGGTGGTGTTGGATATTATCCAAGATCTGACTTTATACATGTGGATACTGGACATACACGGTCTTGGGGTGGCTAAAGAATTATAGTAACTTAGGAACGTGCATGAAATAACTTGAGCATCTAGCTTTGTCTTTATGCTCAAGTTATTTCATGCACGTTTCTTAGTCAGCCTACCAGCTGAACGGGACAAGATATGGCATACTTCAATGCCTGCCCACCGTCATTCCTGGATTCCTGCTAGAAACATGCAGGAATGACGAGGAGGATATAACAAGTTTTATCCCGTCTTAAGTTGGCAGCCCTTAGTCATTCTTTAGCTGTGAATTTTTTAGCATTTCAGCCGCATGTTTGCGTGTTGTTGCGGTTATTTCCATACCACCTAGCATGCGGGCGATTTCTTCTATTCTTTCTTGTGGTTTTAGTACGGTTATAGCACTGGATATCTGTGCGCTATTTGATTGGTCAACATGTTTACTAGCTTGCCATTGTTGATCACCGGCTGAAGCAACTTGAGCTAAATGGGTAACACATAATACTTGGCGTTCTACGCCTAGTTGTTTTAATAACTTACCAACAATCTCTGCGACACGCCCACCAATACCAGCATCAACCTCGTCAAATATCAATGTCGGAGTAGTTCCTGTTTTGCTAGCGATAACTTGTATGGCCAAACTAATCCGTGACAATTCACCACCTGAAGCCACTTTAGCTAATGGTTTTAGTGGCAACCCTTTATGGGTTGAAACATAAAATTCAATTTGTTCTAACCCATAACTATTACCTTGATTATGTGGATTTAAAACTACAGAAAACTGCCCTCCTGGCATAGCTAACGTTTGCATTGAAGAGCTTACTTGCAGCGTTAATTGTTGAGCTGCTGTTTTACGTATTTTGCTTAATTCTTTAGCTAACTTTAAATATTTATCTTGAGCTAATATTTCATTATCTTTTAGTTGCTTACTATCATTAGCAACTCTTAAAGTTTTTAATCTTTGTGTGATACGACTTAAATAATCAGGTAATTCGTCAGGAGTAACACGGTATTTTCTAGCAATTGTGTGAACCGCAGTTAAACGCTCATCTATTTCCTGCAAACGTTTAGGGTCTAGTTCAAGACACTTGCGGTAATCTTTTAATTCATAAACACTTTCTTGCAATTCAACTTGTGCTGATGCTAACAAATCTAAAATTATTTTAAGGCGGCTATCAACTTCAAGCAAGCTACTTAACTTATTATTAACTGCATTAATTTGTGATATAGCTGTAGTTTCATTCTCTGATAAAATTTCTAATCCAGTTTCAGTCGCCTCTAATAAGCTGGCTGTATGAGATAACCGCTTGTGGTCGTCCTGCAGTATTTGCCATTCTTCAGAAGAAAAATTTAAATTACTTAATTCTTGACTTTGGTATTCCAATTGTTCCAGCTCTTGTTGGTAATTAGCTGTATTTTGCTCCATTGCAAGACGCTGTTTAAGTAATTGTTGCCAATTCTGATAACTGTATTTTACAGCTTTAACTAATTTATAATTATCTGCATAAACATCAAGCAAGTCTTGTTGTGATTCATGCTGTAATAATGATTGATAAGCATGTTGCCCGTGGATATCTACTAATTGTTTACCCACCGCCCGTAATTGCTGCAAAGTGACATGATAGCCATTAATAAAACCTCTTGAACGTCCTTTACTATCAATCATGCGTCGTAACAAGCAAATTCCAGGGTCACCTTGGAGTTCATTTTCCACTAGCCAAGTGGTCAGGCTTGATGACTCACTAATATCAAATGTCGCATTAATTTCCGCACGTTCGCAACCATGCCGTACTTGGTCAGCATTACCACGTGCACCCATTGCTAGTGAAAGAGCATCAATCAGGATCGACTTACCAGCACCTGTTTCACCAGTAAGTACAGTAAAGCCAGAGTTAAATTCCAGGTCTATTTTTTCGGCAATCACAAAATTTATGATATTTAAGTACACCAACATCTACATAAATCCTATGGTTTTAGGGACGAGGTAATAATAGTTTGTCCAATTTAGACGAAGTCATTTTGCTCTGATTTGAGGCGGTTCGTAGGGAGCATAGTTATTCTATGTAACCGGAGGATCAACGAAAGATCAGAGTAAAAGGGCAAGTATAAATGGATAAAGTATTATTACCTCGTCCCTTATTAAGGGAATTCACTCCAACCAAGTTTTTCACGCAACATACGATAATAACTATGGCTAACAGAATGTAAAAATTGGACGGTTTTTGAGAAGCGTCTCACAATAACTTTATCACCTTGTGCTAAATCATGACCGGAGTGGCTATCGCAATGAACCCGAACATCTGTCGTACAATGCATGTAAATTTCTACATTTGCATCTGGCCCAACAACAATTGGACGATTGCTTAGTGTATGTGGACATACTGGCACCAGCGCGATCAAATCAAGACTGGGATGCAAGATAGGTCCGCCCGACGAAAGTGCATAAGCTGTAGAGCCAGTTGGGGTAGCGGCAATTAAACCATCTGAACGCAATGAATAAACATGTTCATCATTTATCTTGACTTCAAACTCAATCATACCGCTACTAGTGCCTCTAGATATAACAACATCATTAAAGGCTAATGCATTAAAAATACTGTCTTCACCTCGGATAACTTCAGCAACCAACAGCATACGCCGCTCACTCACATAACGACCTTCGAGTATTGCGCCGAATGTCTCCAACATAGAATCAGTTGACAGATCAGTAAGAAAGCCTAAGCGCCCTTGGTTTACCCCAATAAGTGGCACATCATAGGTAACTAGCATACGTGCAATATTAAGCATGGTGCCATCACCACCAATAACTACCGCAAGATCAGCGCGCTGACCAATTTCTGCAAGTGTTAAACCTTGATATTTGTTGGCAGGAAGATGAGAAGCGGTTAGTTGATCAAGTACCACCTCGAAATCATGGTCAATAAGATATTCAGCAAGGTTTAATAACGGGCCAACAACCCCGGGATTTTTATGCTTGCCAATTAATGCGATAGTTTTAAATGAAGCACTCATTGCTTACTAAAATCAAGAATTAAACAATTAATGATGCAATCAAAGAAATTGTTAAACTAGGTTCAACAAGGCTGACTGTGCAGTGTAGCATAGCGACAAATATTTATAGCTGATAACTGCAGATTAAATTTCCACCTAGGCCCTGCAAATAATCGCACATACAATATGGAACAATCTATTGCCCAGTATGGGTGCGATCACTTACAGGGTCTATTATTAGTGTAAAATGCAAAGATGCTTAACGAACGCGCACGAATTTTATTAAAAGTCCTGGTTGAACGGTATATACACGAAGGTCAACCGGTTGGTTCTCGTGTGCTTTCAAAGTTTTCCGGTCTAGACTTAAGCCCTGCGACGATTCGTAATGTTATGGCCAATCTTGAAGAAATGGGACTAATAACTAGCCCACATACATCTGCCGGACGAGTTCCAACACCACAAGGTTATCGTTTATTTGTAGACACCCTCTTGGTTGTCAAAGAACTAGATGACATGGCACTCCATCACCTAGAGAATCAGCTACTTCCAAATAATCCATCACGCTTAATCAATTCAGCTTCGCAACTATTATCTGAATTAACAAAATTTGCCGGTGTCGTGGTGATGCCTAAGCACACAGGTGCGGTATTTCGTTATATAGAATTTATGGCGTTATCTGAAAAACGTATCTTAGTTATTATTGTGACCCCTGAAGGAGATGTACAAAACCGCATCCTATTTACTGATACGATCTATAGTCCATCTGATTTAATTGAAGCAAGTAATTTTATTAATCAACATTATGCTGGCTGTGCGCTAGATGAAATTAATAGCCGCTTGCACGGAGAACTTAAACAATTACGTCACGAAATGACCAGCCTGATGAATGCAGCTATTGATGCTAGTAGTGATGTGGTTAATGAAAGCAGTGAAGCGGTTGTTCTGGCCGGTGAACGAAAATTACTTGACATCCATGATTTATCCGATAACTTATCCAGCTTAAAGAAATTATTTGATTTGTTTGAACGTAAAACAATGCTGCTAAAATTAATGGGGCTTTGTCACCAGGCAGAAGGGGTAAAAGTTTTTATTGGCGGCGAATCTGACGTCGAATCATTGGACGCATTCAGTGTTGTTACTGCACCTTATGAAATCGAAGGTAAAATTGTTGGCACTGTTGGTGTCATTGGCCCCAGACGCATGGCCTACGAACGAATTATTCCGATTGTAGAAGTAACTGCAAAGCTGCTCTCCAACGGACTATCACAACCATAAATCACTTAAACCTTAATAATGTTATCTGAACCAACTTATCAACACGACAGCCAGAGCCGCACTGGAATTTTACTTATTAATCTAGGCACGCCTGAAGCACCAACCGCCAAAGCATTACGTCCTTACCTTAAGCAATTTCTTAGTAACTCACGGGTTATTGAGCTTTCACCGTGGCTATGGAATATTGTTCTATATGGATTCATACTTAATTTCAGACCCAAAAAATCAGCAGAAAAATATGCGCAAATCTGGATGCCAGAAGGCTCACCATTAAAAGTTCATACCGAACGCCAAACAAAACTGTTACGCACACTATTAGAAAAAAATCTTCAACCAGCACCAATTGTTGAATATGCAATGAATATCGGCAACCCATCAATTTCTACAGTACTGCAACAAATGAAAGCACGTGGTTGCGAACGCATATTAACTATCCCGCTATTTCCTCAATATGCCTCTAGCAGCACTGCCGCAGCTATGGATGGTGTTTTTGATAGCCTAAAAAATATGCGTAATATGCCAGCTATCCGTAGCATCAAACAATATCATGACAACCCTGGCTATATTGCCGCGCTTGCACAAAATATAACTGAATACTGGCAACAACATGGCAAGCCAAATAAACTAATCATGAGTTTTCACGGTATTCCACGTAAAACTTTAGACCAAGGTGACCCGTATCATTGCAGCTGCCAAAAAACCGGACGTTTACTAGCCGCAGCTTTAGAGCTTAATCCAGACCAATATCAAGTTTGTTTTCAATCACGTTTTGGTGCTGCAAAATGGCTAACACCTTACACCTCAGAGGCATTAGAACAACTAGGGCAAGCCAATACAGCTCGTGTTGATGTTGTTTGTCCTGGATTTGTTTCAGACTGCCTGGAAACACTAGAAGAAATTGCTATTGAAGGAAAAGAAACTTTTGTCAAAGCTGGTGGCAAAGATTTTCATTACATCCCTTGCCTGAATGAGCGCGATGACTGGATACAAACATTATCAGATCTTGCCACTGCTAATTTACATGGCTGGCTTGATCAAGAAAAATCTGCAGAAGAAACAGAACATTCTAAAAAACTAGCCTTGGAATTAGGGGCAGCAGAATAACTGTTACATACCTCGCGCAACCACGGATGCAAATTTTATGGCATCCTTCATATTAACCCAAAATCACACTTTACCCACGTCATTCCTGCATGTTTTTAGCAGGAATCCAAGTCAATGTGAATTCCTGCTAAAAACATGCAGGAATGACGGCGTGTGTTTCATAACAGCTATGCTCAACAGCATCTCAACATAACATCTTATTTTCTAAATACGTCACCTAGATTACTACAAGTCATACCTATGATGTGAAACTAATCTTGCAAACGCACAGCTAAAACATCACAATTAGCATGGTGTAACACACCATCCACAGTAGACCCCAACAACAACGCAATACCATGACGGCCATGTGAACCAACAACAATCAAATCAATATTTTTTTGCTTAGCAAGAAGAGGAATTTCTTCCTGAGGTCTTCCCCAAATCAACCAGCGACGATATGGCTCAATTTTTAATTGATCCGCTATCCGAATAAACTTAGTTTTTTCTGCTTCAAGTAATTCATCAGTTGACTCAGATTCTAAAGATATAACTGTTCCATAAGTAGTATCTGGCATTGGAATATTATCTAACACATGAATAACACTTAGTTTTGCATTAAATTTTTCTGTCAGATGTTTGGCTTGCTGTGCAACATAATCGCCATAATCAGTAAAATCAATGGCCAATAAGATATTCTTATAATCGTTCATCATTTATTCCTTTCAAATAATTCAACCACACAAATTTATTCTAAAATTTGATAATTGTTAGTTCGTAGGGTGCAATAACTATAGGGCATTGCACCACATCCTACAAATTTATGCCAGATTATGCCAGAATTTAATAGTTATTATTGCCTCGTTCATTAGCCTTGTAATTTGACCACCGCACCATAATCAGACTAACAAGTTTACTATGTTCTTGCAGCCTAGCTCGACCCTTGTCACTTACCCATCCAAGATTGTAACGGCAGACAGAATCGTAGGGTGCAATAACCGCAGGGCATTG
>JAJFJL010000175.1 GCA_021774055.1 Nitrosomonas sp.
GTTGTCCTGCAAATAACCTTTAAGTATGCCATCTTCTATTAGCGTCGTACATTGTGTCGGATTACCTTCATCATCAACATTCAACGATCCACGCCTTTGCGAAATCGTGCCATCATCAACTACGGTAACCCCAGCAGCAGCTACACGTTCGCCAACACGCCCAGAGAATGCTGAACTGCCTTTGCGATTAAAATCACCTTCCAAGCCATGACCAATCGCTTCATGCAACAATATGCCGGGCCAACCATTTCCTAACACAACTGTCATGGCACCAGCGGGAGCAGGCTTTGCTGTTAAATTAACCACTGCTTGATGCACTGCCTTAGCTGCGTAGTCGTGTAAAACATCATCAGTAAAATAGGTGTAATCAAAACGTCCACCACCACCTGCCACACCCTGTTCACGATGCCCTTTTTCTTCTGCGATAACCTGTAAAGACAAGCGTACTAATGGTCTTACATCAGCAACCAACATACCATCACTACGTGCAACCATCACCACTTCATATTCGCCAGCCAGTGAGGCCATCACCTGGATAACTCGTTGATCAAGTTGGCGTGTGTAGCGTTCTAATTTTTCTAGTAAGGCAACTTTGTCAGCATCACCAAGGCTGGCAATAGGGTCGGATGGCAAATAAAGCATTGATTGTTTGTCTAAATCGCCGCGTCTAGTAATCTGTGCAGCTTGTGTACCACCTTGATTTGCAATTGCACGTGTAGCCTGTGCCGCCGAATTAAGTGCTGGTATGCTGATGTCGTCTGAGTAGGCAAATGCTGTTTTATCGCCACTAATAGCACGCACACCAACGCCTTGATCAATACTGAAACTACCAGATTTAACAATTCCTTCTTCTAAAGCCCAGCCCTCAGAACGACCGTACTGAAAATAAAGATCTGCATAGTCAACTTGATGAGATAATATTTGGCCAAATACCTGTTGTAGCCCTCCCTCATCAATTTTATAAGGTGCAAGTAAGCAGTCATCAGCAATAGTATAAAATTTATTTATATCAGTAGTAAGCGCAATAGTCATAATATCTGGCGTTATATTCTGCTCAAGAAAAAGCTAAAAGGATTAAAGCAAAAAATTTAAATAGTAGGGCATTTCTCATTTCAAGCTCTAATAGTTATGTAGGCAACGGTGATCTAGCGCTGGTAAGCTGGCACGTAAGCTAGCTTGATACTCAGGATCAAGTGTTGCCAATACCACACCCGGCCCACGAGGTAAGCGCCCAACCACTACTCCCCAAGGATCAACAATCATACTGTCACCATTGGTTTCGCGACCTTTAAGGTGGAAACCACCTTGGGCCGGGGCAATCACATACGCTAAATTTTCAATCGCACGTGCGCGAACTAAACTTTCCCAATGAGCCTTGCCAGTAATTGCGGTAAATGCTGAAGGTGCAAGAATAACATCTACGTTTTCCATCATGCGATAAAGTTCTGGGAAACGTAGATCATAGCAAATCGAAAGCCCAATACGCCCAAAAGGTGTGGTCACAACAACCACCTTGTCTCCCGCTTTGATGGTTTTTTCCTCAGCGAAGCGTTCCTTACCAAGAGATAGACCAAACAAATGTATCTTGTCATAACGTGCAACCTGTTGACCTTTATCGTCATAAACCAGACAACTGTTATAAATTTTATTTGGATCTGGTGATACTAATGGTACCGAGCCACCAACTAACCATATTTTTAAGCGTTTTGCCGTATCACTAAGAAAAGATTGAATCATACCTGCACCAGGCTGTTCTTTTATCGATAGCTTATCGCTATCATTTCCGCTCATCATACAAAAATATTCTGGTAATACGACCAATTTAGCACCTTGGGATACCGCGCTTTCAATAAGCCTAGTTGACTCTTCCAGATTTGCAGAGACACTTGGACCAGACGCCATTTGAACAGCAGCAACACATAATGCCCCATTTTTTTTATTCTTTGGGGTTGATTTACTAACACTGGTGATATCGTTTAACATTCTTTTTCTATCTTTGTTTTCATAAAATAAACATAAAATTTAGACACCTTTCACATCAGGCCTAAAGCAATTTACATTTTTGATGCCAAAATTTTTACATCTTATTATCTACTGACCTAGGAGCGTGTATGAAATAACCTGACACGTTACCAAGTTGTTTCATGCATGTTCCTAAGAGCCGCAACTTTATGCGACGAAGATTATAACCTAGATCCTGCAAGTGATCCTGCATATAATATGCAACAAATTGTTTCATAGAGTAAATATTCCAGGCACAACACTTGCTTAAACTATCAAAGAGTGGAGTTTTCTATACAGAACAATCTGTTGTGCATAATTTGCATGATAATTTACAAGATCAAGGGATAATATTTTATGCAACACTCAGGTCAAATTAAGCCACTCACACAAACAAAACTTACTACCATCCTATCATTTAGCCGCTACGCACAACGTTTACTTGCAAGTGAACCAGAATTACGCAACAACTTACTAGAAAATCTGCAACAACCCTATCTAGTCGTAGAAATGCAAACATTTCTACATGATCAAAGTAAGCATATTGATGATGAAGACACCTTACATAGCGCACTGCGTAAGTTACGAAAGCAGGTTTTTTTACGCTTAGCAGCACGAGATTTAGGTGGACTAGCCGACCTGGCCGAAGTAATGACTTGCATGACTAGCTTGGCGGAAGAAACTATTAATTTCGCATTAAAGCATCATCAAAAATGGCTTGGCAAGCAAAAACGTTTTGGTATGCCTATTGGAGAAAACAGCGGCACTCCGCAAGAAATGTTAGTTGTTGCTATGGGTAAATTAGGTGGTTGTGAGCTTAATGTGTCATCAGATATTGATTTAATCTTCATCTATCCAGAAGATGGTGAAACCAATGGTGCCAAACCGATTTCTAATCATGATTTTTTTGCGCGTCTTGGACGTAAATTAATTGCCAGTCTTAATGATTTCACGGTTGATGGCTACGTATTTCGGGTAGATATGCGGTTACGTCCCTATGGTGAAAGCAGTGCTTTAGCGATAAGTTTTGCTATGCTGCAAGAATATTTCTTAACCCAAGGTAGAGAATGGGAACGTTATGCCTGGATTAAAAGTCGAGTAATTACTGGCAACCATGAAGCGGCATTAATACTTGCTGAAGAAATTGCACGACCTTTTGTTTTTCGTAAATATCTGGATTTTGGTGCTTACGGGTCTATGCGTGATTTACACTCACAATTACGTAAAGAAGTTGAGCGCCGCGAAATGCTTGACAACATTAAACTAGGGCCAGGAGGTATCCGTGAGATTGAATTTATCACGCAAGTATTTCAATTAATTCGTGGTGGGCATGATGTTGATTTATGTGTTCGCCCTACGCTTACGGTTTTACATCGTTTACAGAAAAAACAACACCTGCCCACGCAAGTAGTAACTGAGCTTTCAAATGCGTATAGTTTTCTACGCAAACTAGAGCATCGCCTGCAATATTTAGATGATCAACAAACTCAAACCCTACCAGACAATGCGGCAGATCAAACTGTTATTGCTAATGCGATGGGATTTTTAAATTATACTGTTTTTTTACAGCAACTTGATCATCATCGAGAAAATGTAAGCAATCACTTCAACTTGGTTTTTGCTAAACCAATAAAATCACCATCGCATGATATTCTCGCAGATCTCTGGCAAGAAGAAACTAACAATGCCAACGATACACTGGTAGTTACCACACAACTTAGCACTATGGGTTTTGCCAACCCTGAAAAAATATCCAGTCGTATACAACAGTTTTATGCCAGCACATGTTATCAACAACTCCCCGTATCCAGCCAACAAAAAATCAACAGCCTGATACCTACGTTACTTGATATTGTCGCTTGTTTTCCAGCGGTTGAACTGACTTTGGAGCGTATGCTGCAATTACTAGAAAAAATTAGTCAACATGCAGCTTACCTAGCTTTATTGTTAGAGCATCCAGATACGCTGCAACGTGCGGCAAAACTAGCTAGTATCAGCCAATGGGCCAATGATTACTTAGGTCGACACCCGATTTTATTAGACGAGCTACTACAACAAGATGCTCTGCGCGATCCACCTGACTGGTCAACACTAAAAGCAGATCTAGACTATCAGTTAAACCATGTAAACAAGCCAAAAACTGAAGTTGTTGAGTGGCAGATGGATGTGTTGCGACATTTTCAACATGCACAGTCGTTTCGTTTGTTAGCTAGCGACTTGGAAGGGCAATTAGTACTAGAAACATTAAGCGATCATTTAACAGAGCTAGCTGACCTAATTCTAAATTCTGCTCTTAATCTTGCCTGGCACAACCTTAAAAAGAAACACCAGGAAGAACTAAATTTTGCCATCATAGGATATGGAAAACTAGGCGGCAAAGAACTAGGTTATATTTCGGATCTTGATATTATTTTTTTATATGACGACCCTAATCCAGATGCAGCTGAGATTTATACTAAACTTGGTCAAAGTGTTAATGTTTGGCTAACCAACTTAACTTCAGCTGGGTTTTTATATGAAACTGATTTACGTCTACGTCCGAATGGGGGAACTGGTTTATTGGTAAATTCTATTGAGGCATTTAAGCACTATCAATATAAACAAGCGTGGTCATGGGAACATCAAGCTTTAACTAGGGCACGTTTTGTTGCTGGCGATCAACATGTTGCCGCTGTATTTGAATTAACTCGTAAAGAAATACTATGCCAGCAGCGTGATTTAAATAGTCTTAAATATGACATTCTTGTGATGCGTGAAAAAATGCACTCCGCACACCCTAACGCAACTGCACTTTTTGACATTAAACAAGATCGTGGCGGCATTATTGATGTTGAATTTATTGTTCAATATCTGGTATTAGGTTATGCACACCAATATCCACAATTAACCGCAAATATAGGCAACATTGCACTACTGAAACTAGCCGGAGAACTGCAACTAATCAATATAGAAACGGCTGAAGCAGTGCGCATCGCCTACCGAGAATACCGGCGCACGCAACATCGCTTAAGATTAAGCAGTGATTCAGGCTTGGCGAACACCACAATTTCTGCAGACGAATCACAAAAATTTGCACGGATTGAGAATAATCAGTTAAAAGATGCTCGCAAATCAGTTCTGCAGTTATGGGAAGAGGTATTTGGCTTGCAATGAAAACAACCTTTAATGCTAAAGATTTTTGTTCAAATTTACCGTCGCAACCAGGTGTTTACCGTATGTTAAATGCTACGCAAGAAGTGATCTATGTTGGTAAAGCAGTAGATTTGAAAAAGCGAGTTTCTTCCTATTTTCAAAATAAACAACTTGCACCACGCACTAAACTAATGGTTTCACATGTTGCCGCTATTGAAACCTCGGTAACACATTCTGAAGCTGAAGCTTTGTTGCTTGAGAACAACCAGATTAAAAGTCTAAATCCTCGCTACAACATATTATTCAGGGATGACAAGTCTTACCCCTACATCATGCTTAGCGGACATGCTTTCCCGCGCCTTGGCTTCTATCGCGGAATACTAAACAAACAACATGAATACTTTGGCCCTTTTCCAAATGTAGGCATTGTTAGAGAAAGCATTCATCTGTTACAAAAAGTATTTCGAATTCGGACTTGTGAAGATAGTGTTTTTAAGAATAGATCAAGGCCATGCCTGCTACATCAAATAAAACGCTGCAGTGGACCTTGCGTAAATATAATCTCGCAACAGGCGTATCATGAAGATGTAAAAAATACCAGGTTATTCTTAAAAGGCCAGCAAACAGAAGTTTTATCTGCAATTGCTGAAAAAATGCAACAAGCCGCCAATCAGATGGAGTATGAACAAGCTGCTGTGTTTCGTGATCAAATTCAGGCTTTACGAAAAATTAGAGAAAAACAATTTATTGATAGCGGCAAAGCATTGGATGCAGATATTATTGCTTGCGCCACCGGCGAGGATAATAATGACGAAGTTTGCGTTAATCTTGCGATGGTTAGAGGTGGCCGTCATTTAGGAGATAAAAATTTCTTTCCTAAGAACGCCAGCGGATATGACTCGGTTGCAGTTACCGAGGCATTTATTTCCCAGCATTACCTTAATCGCAGCACACCACAGTTAATTATTGTGGGTGAGAAAATTCATCTAGATGGATTGCAAACATTATTAAGCGAACAATCTAGGCATAAAGTAACTATTAGCCTTAATCCTACTGGTGAACGCCGTGTATGGCTGCAAATGGCAACTGAAAATGCCCGACTTGCGCGCGCCCAGACAATTAACCGCCAAGCAAGCCAAGAAGCCCAACTAACCGCCTTGCAACAAGCGTTAAAGCTTGCTGAATTAGCGCGTATTGAATGTTTTGATATTAGCCACACACAAGGTGAGGCTACTATTGCATCTTGCGTGGTTTATGATAATTTCTCTATGCGCAACAGTGAGTATCGGCGCTTTAATATAAATGGGATCACTCCTGGCGATGACTACGCCGCAATGCACGACGTACTGCTACGACGTTATCGTAAAGTTGCCGAAGGAGAAGGAAGGTTACCTGACCTAATTTTAATTGATGGTGGCAAAGGACAAGTTAGCGCAGCTCAACAAGCGTTAACCGAGCTAGGTATAAGTGATGCACACTTATTAGGAGTTGCCAAGGGTGAAGCCAGAAAGCCTGGCTTAGAACAATTGATTTTCCCCGCTATGAAAAAGCCGTTACAATTGCCCAACGATCATCCTGGCTTGCACCTTATTCAGCAGATTCGTGATGAAGCCCATAGATTTGCGATTACCGGCCATCGTAACAAACGTAGTAAAGCACGAACTAGCTCAAGATTAGAGCAAATAGGCGGTGTCGGGGCTAAACGCAGACAATGTTTACTAGAACGATTTGGTGGCTTAAAAGGTGTATTAACTGCCAGCATTGAAGAGTTACAACAAACAGAAGGTATCAGCCGCGCACTAGCGGAAAAAATTTATCAAGAACTACATTAAACCTAGAACTTATGCCTTATAGTCTCCCAAATTTATTAACTTGGCTACGAATACTCGCTATTCCGTTATTCGTAGGTGTTTTTTATTTACCACCAACCTGGCTGTCTCCCGCCAATCAGAACCTAGTTGCCACACTTATTTTTACTGGTGCGGCAATTACTGACTGGCTAGATGGTTATCTTGCGCGCATGTTGAACCAAACATCTGACTTTGGTGCTTTTCTGGATCCGGTTGCTGACAAACTAATGGTAACGGCTGCATTAATTGTATTAGTTTACCTAGACCGATTAGACGCACCAATTGCTTTAATCATTATTGGTCGTGAGATTACCGTATCAGCACTAAGAGAGTGGATGGCACAAATTGGCAGATCAAAAAGTGTCGCGGTCTCATTTTTAGGGAAAATCAAGACAGCTGCACAAATGGTTGCTATTCCATTGCTGCTTTATCACGATAATATCGGTGAAAACTTTAACACCCATATGGTTGGCACCTGGTTAATTTATTTAGCCGCAGTTTTAACTTTATGGTCCATGGTATATTATTTAAAAGCAGCTATTCCACAGGTACTTAATGAAGATAAAAACTAATTTTAAGGTTATCTAAAATCAATTACGGCCATTTAGGAATGTGCATGGGATAAATTAGGCAACTAGCGCAGAATTTATTTTCATATTCAAAGCGTGTAAACAGGCGCATAGCACAGCTATATAACTGTTTACATAACGCAGAAGATGCCCATAAATACAAAGCTAGTTGCCCAATTTATTTCATGCACGTTCCTTACTTAAGGTAATTTTTTGTAAGTTCTTGGCCGTCTGTTCTTGACAAAAACACTAGTATCTCTATAATCCCCCCTTTGTTTTAGAGACACATCTAAAAATATCTGGTTTTACAATGCGGGAATAGCTCAGTTGGTAGAGCACAACCTTGCCAAGGTTGGGGTCGCGAGTTCGAGTCTCGTTTCCCGCTCCATTTGTTTTTTTTAGACATATATTTAAAGTTATCGCTGATTAGCTTTATTCAGAGCCATAGTAATGTGGCAAACGGCGGGGTGGCAGAGTGGTTATGCAGCGGCCTGCAAAGCCGTCTACGCCGGTTCGATTCCGACCCCCGCCTCCACACAGCTTAACTCAATAAATAGCAACGTATTTATATGTTGCCCGGGTGGTGAAATTGGTAGACACAAGGGACTTAAAATCCCTCGGACATTGCGTCCGTGCCGGTTCGATTCCGGCCCCGGGTACCAGGGCTACATTTTACAAGCTTATTCAAAGCTCTGCTTTATCCCTCAAACCTTCGTATAGCAACACTCTCCGCAGAATTTATAGCTAGTCGCAAGCAACAACAATCCACACTAATACCCAACAATCTACATCATTTTTACGGATTGGATTACGGAAATAGCTACGTATCGAAAAAAGGCGCAGGATAAGAAGCTGATGCCTATCATAAGGGCTCTCGCAAATCTAAAACTTTTAGTTCGTAGCCTAGATAAAGTGCAGCGGAATCCGGGAGTAATTTCGACTTACCTAAGTAGTTAACAAGAATTATTACAACAAAATATATTGCACCTTGAAAATCATCGTAACATATTGATATATAGTTATATTATTGCTTTATCTATGGCAGTTAATAATGTTAGTATAATTCTTGTTGATTACTTACTTGACGTTATTATGATGAGTGATGTAGCTCACTTCAGCATTGCAACCCCTGATTCCGCAAGCTCCATCCAGGCCTTGCTGCCATAATTACCGGTAATTTCCAGTACTAAAGCGCCTTTAAAACCTGTTAAATTTAAGTAGGTAAGAAACGTGCAGGAATAACGCTGGATATAACAGGCATTAAAGGAAAATTAACACAATTTTTTGGATATCAAGAGTGTAAACTATTTTTGATATCAATATGAAAGATGCCATATTTATCACGACTTAAGTTGGCAGCCTATTAACTCAAGCATCTAATCGCAAATAACTTCTAAAGTTGAAGCAGAAACCCCCCATTCATGGGACGGCCATCGTTGTCCGTTTTTTAGTGGATGAACAAATACTTTATTATTATGTGTATACATAATAGTGCTGATGTTTCCATAACCAGACCATGATTCAGAGTGACGCTGATTGTCACCTCCAATTCCAGTTATTTTACCGCCATTTTCACATACCATAGTTGATGATATTTTTTTACCGGGAGAAAAACACGTAACCGTCCAGCTATCGGCAGATACGCCCCATTCACGGGACGGCCATCTTTCTCCATTTTTCAATGGATGCACAAATGTTTTATTATTATTGATATATGTAATAGTTTCGATTTCACCATAACCCGACCATGATTTGGTGTAATGTTTATTATCACCCCCAATTCCAGATACTTGACCTCCGTTACGACATATCCTCATACCGGAACTGCACATGTGCTTGATTTCCTCCCCAGTAAATTTTGCGGCTCGAAGTAGTCTTTTTTCTTCTTCATCACAATACTTATCGCTTGAAGCATATGCGTTGCTTAGGTAACTCGCAATAAATAACCTACCAATATTGCACAGGATTTTTGTTTGTCTTCAAGGCATATAAAGAGGCGTATAGCAAGCTATGTAACTCTTTATATAACGCAGAAGACAGACAAAAAGACCAGCAAGATTGGTG
>JAJFJL010000176.1 GCA_021774055.1 Nitrosomonas sp.
CGAACTCGTACCGAATTATCGTCTTGACATGCAGCAAACATAACATTCTAATCAAAGAGTTAAAAAATATCTATTCGATAAACAGCTCATGAATATACTAGCATGTTGATGTTATTATAGATGGAGTGAGCGAATGTTTACCTCTGTTTTAGGCAATGCCCTTGAGAAGGATCGCTTTATTAAATTCCAGCGAGTAGGATAATCGGCGTCATTTTTAGGTAATTGCCAGATGGTATGCAAATGATCCGGCAGGACAACAATTGCCGAAATAGTGAAAGTGTGATTCTTTTTGACTTGCTTGAATGCCGAGCGCAACACATCAATATTTTCAACAAGTAGTGATTTGTTTCTTTCCGCCAAATTGACCGTAAAGAAATAACATGCTCCGGGTATATTAGCTCGACGATAGCGCATGGTTTTAGAGTGTTTCTTGGTTATGAGATGTTTTGTTGGGGTTCGTTCCTCTCCCCAACCTACCGTGCTATACCTCCAAGCAGAAGAATAGCGTCATGACGCTATAACGTCAATCGCGTGCAGCTAACAGCACAAAAATACCTAAAACTGCCATATTTCGACAGCCTATGGCTTGTATCTGACCCCTTGAACTCTAAAGAGTGTTAGCTCAAATATAAATTGATATACGCCCCAAGAAATGGGTTAGGATCATGGTTTCATCGCGCTAATATCACTAAGCTGAAACTTATTTTCATGGAACAGTTTCAAACAACACCTCACTACCTCCGCATCATAAACTTTGTCACTACCCTGCTCAATCTCCTTCAGCGCTTTTTCGATACCAAGCCCAGGACGATAGGGACGACTGGAAGACATTGCCTCGACCACATCGGCAACGGCTATTATCTTGGCTTCGAGTAAAATCTCATCGTTTTTCAATGCCTGCGGATAACCAGATCCGTCCAATCGCTCATGGTGTTGTAATACAGTTTGTGCGACAGGCCAGGGGAAATCAATATTTCTAAGTATTTCATAGCCATCCCGGGGATGTGCCTTGATTAGACTAAACTCAAGCAGGGAAAGCCGCCCAGGCCTGGTGAGGATTTCAGCCGGTATTTTGTTCTTACCGATATCATGCACAATGCTGGCCAAATGTATTCCCTCAACCTGCTGCTGCGAAAGTTGTAGTTCCTTGGCAATGGCAACGCTAAGTTGCGCGACACGGCTCTGGTGACCAGCAGTATAGGGATCGCGCATTTCAGCTATGGTAGCCAGTGCCGCGACGGTATCGAGCAAATTAGCTTTCATTTTTTCCTCGCTGACACTCAATTTGGCGGTACGCTCCTCCAGCAAATTTTCCAGATGTAGGCGATATTGATTTAATTCAAGGTGGGTACGAACCCTGGCACGCACTTCATCAATGTCGAACGGTTTGCTGATGTAGTCGGCAGCGCCGATAGCAAGGCCTCTGACCTTCTCAACCGGTTCATTAATCACACTGACAAAGAGGATAGGAATACGATTACCCGCTACGCTTGCTTTGATGCGGCGACAAGCCTCATAGCCATCCATTTCCGGCATCATGATGTCCAGCAAAACCAGGTCAGGTGGATTGTCACTGCGCACAATCTCGATCGCTTTACTGCCGTTATTGGCCACCATGATACGGTACTCATTAGACAATGAGCTGATAAGTTCTTGTATATTTTCAGGCACATCATCCACCACCAAAACACTGAATTGCTGCTGCAGCACTTTCTTATTACTTGTGCCATATGGGCTAAATTTTTTGCGGTAACGTTGTAATTCGATCTGCGTCAAAATACGTGTTTTGAGCAAATCCGGGTTAACCGGTTTGGTAATGTAGTCGACGGCACCCATCATCAAGCCCTTGGCTTCATCTGCTGACTCCGACAAGGCCGTGACAAAAATGACCGGAATCTCTGCCGTCACCGGATTGGCTTTGAGTTTTTGTAATACCTCATAACCATCCATACTTGGCATCTTGATATCCAAAAGGATCAAATCCGGCGGAGGCTCACATGCAGCAAGCGCCAATGCTTTCTCTCCAGAAGAAGCAACAATGGTAGCGTAATCGTTGCGCAAGATATTTATTGTCGCATGGAGGTTCTCAATCACATCATCGACAATAAGGATTTTGGGTTTATTGCCACCTATTTCTGTCATGGTTAGTTCTCTCTAAAAATCCTGGTCATTCCTTCCTGCCCAGTTTACTGCATCATGGTGTGCCGTGTGTTCTGTAGTAATTTTTCCATTGAGTTTAATAAATTCAGGAAAATTAAACTACAATTTATGTTTCTGTCTTCTCCAATTTGCTGCGTAATGTCTTGATCAAGGCAAGTGTGTCATCAATCTCAAATGCTTCCAGTTTGGCTGTGATTTCTTGTACCGCTTGTTCTGCTTTAGTGCCGATCACGCCAGCGCACAGTTCGATATGTATCTGCTGAGCTGCACCCACGTCATTATTAAGCAATGATGACAGTGTTTCCAGCTTGCTCAGCAACGCGTCGTGACTCAATACCGCTGCTGCAGCGGGTTTAGTCACTGCGGCAACCGGTAAGCCATCAATCTCATGCATGGCTTGTTGCAACAATTGACGCAGGTATTCAAATTGTTCAGGCTCAGGCATTCTGCCCCGCTTCAATAAGTCGTCCAGCTCGGTAGCACAGGTAAACAATTCATTTGCGCCGAGATTGCCAAAAACACCTTTGAGCGCATGGCAATATGCCTCACCTGAGGCGATGCCTTCTTCCCTGATCAGACGCTGCAGCTCATCAACAGCATCGAAATAGTGTGCGCGAAAACGGATCAACTGCTTGCGGTAGTCCTCCGCTCTGCCGCCAATGCGATGCATACCTTGCTCGGCATTGATGCTTTTTAGGGCCAGCATGTCGGCCCCATCACTGGTGACAGTTGGTTTCTTTGCAATCGTCTGGCTACTTATTGGCAGCCATTTAGTCAATGTTGCTGTCAATCTTTCCGGTGACACCGGTTTGGTAACAAAATCGTTCATGCCAGCCTGTTGACATTTCTCCGCGTCTTTTGCCATTGCCATTGCAGTCATGGCGATAATGGGTAATTTGGTGAAATATTCGCCACCCTGCTGCTGCGCCAACGCACGAATGTGCCGCGTGGCTTCCAAACCATCCAGCACCGGCATCTGGATATCCATCAGTACACCGTCATAGGTATGCTGTTGCACCATCGCCACCGCGGCTTCACCGTCCACAGCTTCATCCACCGCAATGTTCATACTGTGCAGCAGCCCTACGGCAAATTCCCGATTGATGTCATTATCCTCTGCCAGCAACAGACGAGTGCCTGCAAAATTGGGAATAACCGCTGGCGCATCTTTGTCATGGTTTTTTTCGCGCGAACCTAAAATCCGCCCATGCCCGAGTGCCGATAAAATAGTATCCAGCAGCATGGAAGGCGACACCGGTTTGATCAGGAAGCTGTCTACCCCCGCCTGATCTGCCAGATTCATAACGTCTTCACGGCCATACGCGGTCACCATAATTATTTTGGGTTGCGGCTGGATGGCAGAAGCATGAATTTGCCGAATCACTTGGTCACCGTTCATGCCCGGCATGCGCCAGTCCATTAGCATGATATCGAACGGCTTGTCAGCAGACTGCTCCAGTTGCTTGAGGGCCTCCATCCCATTGGCGGAAATACTGACATCCAATTCAAAAGAACCCAACATTTCAGAAAAAATCTGGCGTGACACTTCATTGTCATCCACTATGAGGGCACGTATACCTTTGAGCAACGGGCCAGCCTGTTCGATCAGCTTGCGCTGATGGATCTGCGTTTGTGGTGAAATTTGTAACTGTACCGTACAGCACATGGTCGTACCATTACCCAACTGTGATTCTTCGACCCAGATACGCCCCCCCATTAATTCAACCAGATGCTTACTGATTGCCAGCCCAAGGCCAGTGCCGCCGTAGCGGCGTGTGGAGGATTCGTCAGCCTGAGTGAATTTATGGAATAGTTTGCTTTGTACCTCAGGAGCCATACCGATGCCGGTGTCGCGTACTGAAATCTGTAAGGTAATATCCGTTCCGGATACGCGTAAACATTGGAATGCCAATTCCACCTCACCTTGTTCGGTAAATTTGAACGCGTTGTTACACAGATTCAGCAGTACCTGTCTCAGGCGCAACGGATCACCAATGAGACTGTGCGGAATGCCTGTATCGTGGCGAATGAGAAACTCAACCCCCTTTCTTTTGGCCTGCAGGTTAATTGTATCGGTGAGTTGTTCCAGTACGCTATCGAGACGGAATTCGATCGCTTCGAATTCAAGCTTGCCTGCCTCGATTTTGGAAATGTCCAGGATGTCGTTGATGATGCCCAGCAGAGAGTTGGCAGCACTTTGTGCCTTGCTCAGGTAATTTTGCTGCACTGAAGACAGGTTGGTTTTAAGTGCAAGATACAGCATGCCAAGAACGGCGTTCATCGGGGTACGTATTTCGTGGCTCATGTTAGCGAGAAAATTACTCTTCGCGCGTGTAGCGGCTTCTGCCTCAGTTTTAGCCTGACGCATCATCTCAACAGCTACCTCACGTTGCTTGACCTCATCTTGAAGTCGGGCATTGGATTCTTCCAGTTGTAGCGGACTTGGCAGCTTTAGCGCGTGGGGCATCAATTTCCAAAGCAGGGTGGCTGTAAGCAGCGAAGCAACTGCAGTAATCGCCTTGGCAAACGCGGCCAACTGATAATCGGTATACCAGACTGTCCAGACATCGAATACATGAGTGACGCCACAGGCAAGAATGAACACGGAAAATAGTTTGAAAACCCAGTCAAACTCGAAGTCGGGGCGCTTACGGGCGAAATACATCAGTGCAAACGGAATGGAAAAATACGACAGTGCAATAATAGAGTCCGAAATGACGGACATCCACAACACGCCGGGTTCCCACAGGTAACAATGCCCATGAGGCATAAAGCCATCGGTGTTAAGCCATCCCTGGGTTTGTTGAGTAGCATGTTCCACGTATCGATTTCCTTTATAACAATGATTTTAAATGGCCTTCTTCATTTACTTTAGACTCATAGCCGAAGCTGACACATTACAAAACATTTCCACACCCTATATCTTGAGTGCGAATTCCGTGCATATAAAATTCGATCATTAAGTATGGAAAATATCATACACCAGCTCCCCTAATTTCTTCTACTCATGGCGCGATTGCAAGACGTCCTGTGCATTTGACAGTGGTATGACTGTCATTAAATCAGCTCAATTATTGACGCAAATTTCAATCATTCCGCACTTGCAATTCAATACGATGACCGCCGAGTTTTAATACTTGAGCGCTCCTAACTCTCAAAGTTGAAATGTAACTTATGTTGCTGTCTGCTCCAATTTGGAGCGTAATGTCTTGATCAAGGCTACCGTTGCGGCGGTGGTTTAGTCACTGCGGCAACCGGTAATCCGTCGATCTCGTGCATGGCTTGCTGCAATAGTTGGGAAAAGTATTCAAATTGTTCAGGGTTACATTGAGAACTATGCAGAGCGAGAAGATGAGAAGTCGTACTCTTTAGGAACGTGCATGAAATAACTTGAGCATCTAGCTTTGTCTTTATGCTCATCTTCTGCATTATGTAAACAGTTACATAGCCGTGCTATGCGCCTGTTTACACGCTTTGAATATGAGCATAAACCCTGTGCTAGTTGCTCAAGTTATTTCATGCGCGTTCCTTAGCCTGAACGGCACTCACAGTGCCAAATTCAAGCCACCGGTTTCAGCCGGTGGTTCATTGACTAGCAAACGTTCAGTAGGTAGTACCTAAATCCTGCAAGTGATCGCACGCATAATGCACAACAGATTGTTCCATATAGCAAACTTTATTCTTTGAGAATATCAATAAGTATTCTGCGCAGAATAAAATTTACGCTATGAAACAATTTGTTACGCATTATATGTACGATTATATGCAGGATCTAGGTAGTAATTACCCCACCACCTAAACAAACATTACTTTCATAAACCACCACAGATTGACCAGGTGTAACTGCCCATTGAGATTGTGCAAAATCAATTTGACAGCGGTCACGATTGATATTCATAATGGCACAGGGAGCATCGGCTTGACGGTAACGTGTTTTAGCTGCATAAACCCAATTACAGTGTGGTTCTTGTCCGCTAATCCAAGTTAAGTCAGTCGCTGATAATGTAGAACTAAGTAAATCAGGGTGATCATGTCCTTGCACAACGACTAGAATATTTTGTTGCATATTTTTTGCAGATACAAACCAGGGTTCGTCCGAACCTTCGCGAGAACCACCAATGCCTAGTCCTTGTCGCTGTCCAAGGGTGTAATACATTAGTCCTTGGTGTTGACCAACTACTTTTCCTTCCGGGGTTTGTATTTCACCAGGTTTAGGGGATAAATAACGACTAAGAAATTCTCGAAAAGGTCGTTCACCAATAAAACAAATTCCGGTGCTATCTTTCTTAGAAAAATTAGGTAGCTTTTGTTGTTGAGCAATTTTACGGACTTCTCGTTTATATAAATGTCCGACAGGAAATAAGGTGCTAGCTAATTGTGTTTGATTTAAGCGATAAAGAAAATAGCTTTGATCTTTGGTGCCATCTTCACCTTTTAATAATTGAAATTTACCATTAAAGTTCCCTAGTTGGGCGTAATGTCCAGTCGCAATATAATCTGCACCTAGTTGATTAGCATGATCAAGAAAGGCTTTAAATTTAATTTCAGCATTACATAATATATCTGGATTTGGTGTACGTCCGGCTTTATATTCGGCCAGAAAATTAGAAAATACTCGATCTTTATATTCGGCTGAGAAATTTACTGCTTCGATTGGGATATCTAATATATCTGCAACCGATACCGCATCTAGGAAATCTTGCCGAGAAGAACAATATTCGTCGGTATCATCATCTTCCCAGTTTTTCATAAATAGGCCGATGACATCATAGCCTTGTTGCTTTAACAAGAATGCCGCTACTGACGAATCAACTCCGCCGGACAGGCCGACAATTACACGTTGTTTTTTCATTATTTGTAGTGTGTAAGTAGTTCTAAAGGGTAATGTTTGCCAGCCATATGATCTGCAATACATTGCAACACTAATGGACTGCGATGTTGATGTGCAGATTCTTTAATTTCACTCAAACTAAACCGGCTAGCACGAATAATTCCTGTATCCAAAACTTGTTCCGCATTATGGTGCGTTACCTTACCACCAAAGGCAAAGCGTAAATAGGTGGTATTGTTGCTAGACGAGTGCCAGTGATAGATACCAATCACATATTCAGGAACAAAAGTGTAGGCGGTTTCTTCTAAGGTTTCCCGAATTACAGCTTGAATAATAGACTCAACAGGATCCAAATGTCCGGCAGGTTGGTTTAATAATATGCCTAAGCCAGGCTCTGGTTCTTCTTCAACTAGTAAATATTTACCATCTTGCTCAATAACAGCAGCAACAGTAACATTTGGTTTCCAAATCATAATTACACCTAGATCCTGTAAGTGATCGCACATACACTGCACAACAGATTGTTCCATATAGCAAACCTTATTTTTTGGGAATATCAATAAGTATTCCACGCAGAATAAGCTTTGCTCTATGAAACAATTTGTTGCACATTATATGCACGATTACTTGCAGGATCTAGGTTATTTATAAAACAGCTTTATTCTTAGTTGAAACATGTTGGTACACCGCATCCATGATTTCAATGAAGGAATCATCTCGATCCCAAAATTGGGGATAATCACCTTGTTTTCTAATCAATGCCGCAGAAACAGGTATTGTAGTAGTATTGTTTTCTATTGGTGTAGGTGAAGAAACATGCCAGAATTGTTTGAGGGTAATTGTTGAGGATGGTAAATACTTCGGTTGAGTATAATGATGTTCTGCGTACTCTAATGGAATCTCATCTGGTTGGGTTATTTGGGCTAGTAATGCTTTGCCAAGTGGTGAATTAGCTAGTTGTTGATGTAACGTTGCTTTGTCCATACCGCGCAATTCAAATAGTAGAAATGGATCACGGTCTAATAATGAGGCAACTTTATAATACGCACCAGCCACATGTTTGCACGGGTTGGCCCAATCAGGGCATGAACAATCTGTTGATAGATCACGGGCATTGCTTGCTGGTAATAAGCTAACGTTGTGTTGGGCAAATACTTGCTGAATATTGTCAGGCATTTCATTCATAATTAAGCGTGATACCCAAGCTGCATTATGTACAATATCTTGAATAATTAATTGCCATTTTGCCGCGTCAATAGCTTTTAATTTAATTAATACCTCATACCTAGGCTCTTCATATACACCAAAATAATGATTCACATTGCCACGCAATGTAGCTTCAATCTTTTGTCCTTTTACAGAAAAATCTAACAACCGATTGGGACCAGCATAAGCACGTCCACGACTAAGACGACCGGAATCCATTTGTTGTTGCAATGCTTCAAGAAACCGTTCTCCCCACCAGGTTCGAGTAATTTTTTGTGCCATTTTAAGCCTCTAAAATAGTATTACGATTTAACTGAATTAAGCTACGAAATGCGTCATTATCTAACTCAGTCAACCAGGATTCATCATTACCAACGATACTTTCCGCCAGCTTTTGCTTCTCTATTAGCATCTCATCAATTCTTTCTTCCAGTGTACCTAAAGTCACCATCTTATGTGCAAAAACTGTTTTCTGCTGACCGATACGAAATGCACGATCAGTGGCTTGATTTTCTACAGCCGGGTTCCACCAACGATCAAAATGAAAAACATGGTTAGCTTTAGTTAAAGTAATACCAACACCACCGGCTTTTAATGACAGTATAAAAATTGATGCTGGCGTATCAATATCTTGAAAATTATCAATCATTTGTTCTCGATTCTTACGAGAGGTACCACCATGTAGATAATAAACAGGGTAATGGTAGTTCTCACGCAGATATTTTTCTAGTGCGCTCCCAACTTCAGTAAATTGGGTAAATATCAGCAAGCTATCACCTTCAGTGATTGCTTCTTCAACCATTTCGCTAATTCGGGCTAATTTATGTGAACGGGTGGAACTGAAATCACTGCTATCTTGTAAGAATTGTGCTGGGTGATTACAAATTTGTTTAAGCCGCATTAGTGTGGAAAGGATTAAACCTTTGCGCTGCATTCCTTCCGCTTGTTCTAATTCTTCCTGAACATCATCCACTACACCCTGATATAGCGAAGCTTGTTCTTGTGTTAGATTACAATAGACTTTTTGTTCAATTTTGTCAGGTAAATCACTAATAATTGATTTGTCTGTTTTTAGACGACGTAGAATAAACGGAGTAATTAATCTTTTCAATTGTTCAGCACGTAGCTCATCATTATCCCGTTGAATTGGTGTTTCATAGGTTTTTTTGAATTGAGTGGCCGTGCCTAAGTAGCCAGGATTTAGAAAATGAAAAATAGACCACATATCCATCAAACGATTTTCAATCGGTGTTCCAGTCATTGCTAATCTATATTTACCCTTTAACTTAAAAATAGCTTTTGCCTGGGCTGATTTTGGATTCTTAATATTCTGTGCCTCGTCAATAACTATCCGATGCCAATCAATTGTTTTAAATAAATTCTCATCTCGGCGTACCAGTGAGAAAGAAGTAATTACTACATCTTTATCAGCGATTTCTTGCGCAAAACTTGCTGAGGATTTGTGTCGTTTGCTGCCGTGATGAAGTACAACAGTTAGCTGCCCAGCAAAACGTTCAATTTCTTTTTGCCAATTGCCTAGCACCGAAGTAGGCGCAATCAATAAGGTAGGAGTTAATAAAGTTGCTTGGTCAGCGCGTTCCTGTACTAGCCGAGCAATTACCTGGATAGTTTTACCCAGTCCCATATCATCAGCTAAACAAGGGTGCAGTCCTATTAGCTCCAAATAACTTAACCATGATAAACCTCGTTCTTGATATTCACGTAAGGTGCCATTTAAGTCTGCTGGCGAGGCCATTAATTTTAATTGTCGGTTATCATGTAGCTGCGACAGCATGTTGGATAAGTTTTCATCCAGACTAAACATTTGGGTTTCTTCATCAACTTCAGCCATCTGTTTAAGTAGATCAGGTAAAGTAACAGTTTCCACATTTTCTTGCTGCTGTTGCCACAGCGTCAACAAACTCTCCATTTGTTTTTCATCAATTTCCATCCATTGCCCACGGAAATGGATCAATGGCGACTTAGCATCCACCAATTGTCGCCATTCTGCTTCTGAAACAACTTGATCACCAATAGAAAATTGATAATCATATTGCACCAATGAGTTTAAACTGAAATATCCATAGTTTTTTTCTTGGCCTGGGCTAGATTGTCCTGAAGCTTTAATTCGAATACGGGCGCGTTGCCGCCCTTTTGGTGTCCACCAGGCCGGCAAGCTGATTTTAAATCCAGCATCTTCTAATACGCTGGCATCTTGTTTTAGAAACTCAAAGATAGTTCCCATATCCAGGATCATTTCGTCTGGACGATCAGTTTCTAATCCATCCCACAGCAAAGGACAAATTCGTGCTGCTTGGCCTAAACCTAATAACAAATCTTTCTCAAAGTCTTGATCTAAAAAACAGTGATAAATACCAGGATTATCTTTATCTAAGTCCCAATAATCAGCTAGTGATAGTTTCAATGACGGATCTTGCTTAGACTCAACAAAAAATTGTAATTTCCAAGTTTCAGGGTGATCTGGCTCAGCTTCTTGTAATCTAATACCCAAATTGAAACCTTTCTGGTTTGCCTGCCCTAATAACCCTTGTTTCCAACTACGCCATTGGCGCCATTGTTGTGCGGTAATGACCTCTCCTTTTTCATAAGGGTCAATTAATCGTGCAAAAAAATGGTCGCCAAATTGATTAGCTAGTTTTTTAGTGAACTTGGTATTATTAATTAATGTTTCCAGCATTTGCTCGGAAAATTGGCGCAACAATGATTCTTGATTAAGCAAAGCAGGTGCACTAGCATTTCCTTCTTTCTCAAATTGTTCTTGAATGGCGACACAAACAAATGGCATAGTGTTAGCAAACTCAGTGATACCTTGTTCATAAATAGTAGCAACTGGCTCCCAGCCGGCACTAATATTTAATTCTAATTTATTCTTCTTCTTAGCAGATGTTTTATGACGACATTGTAATGATGGAATGTATTGATGCCGACGTATAACCGCACCAAGATGGTGCGCATAATTAATCCAGAATTGTAAATCACTACCTAAACGGAATTGATTGTTTTCAGATAGTGATAAGAAACGAATTTCATGTAGAAATAGCATAGGTTGTTCTAATGCTAAACCGAAAATTTGCCAAGAACGAAAACATTAGAGACGCCAATA
>JAJFJL010000177.1 GCA_021774055.1 Nitrosomonas sp.
CTCACTTGAAAATGCTCAATATGACATACCTGCTTAATAACTCGATGATATTGTTCAATTTGCCAATGCTTATCGTGAACCTCATAGAAATCCTCGCGGCTAAAGCAAGTCAAGGCCTCCTCATTAGGTAAGTAAACTATATAATGGCGTTGCTGGTCTTTCAGCATCGTCCTGTAAAGTTTTACTAACCCAAAGCCTTTCAACCAAACGAATAGCAGACTTGGCTGATTTTGGAAATTTTTCTGCTAATGCTGTACGAATATTGTCGTGCAACAAGCTTTCTTTATCCTTAATATGATGCTTCATCCAGTCATCCACATCGTCAGGACTGAGTTGCTCTAATTCTGGTAGTAACGGTTCTATTAAATTGATTGCGGTTAATTGTGCATGCATCTGTTCACGCCATGATAATGGGCGTTTCTTAAATGGCCACAAGTGTAACTTTGATTTTTCAGCTTGACTTGGTTTGCGAATGAATAATAAAAAATGACTGGGTGAACGGGTGCTTAGCGTTATTTTCGACCAAGCTGCCAGCATCTCTGCTAAAAACATTTGATTGTCTGCCTCATCACTGGATAGTATCCGAAAGAAAATATGACATTCGGTTAATTGTCCCAGCCTGTTGCAAATTGTTGTTTCCTGCGCTTCACAGGTAAGTTGAACCGCCAACAATTCCCAAAGATAACCCGCCGGGTCTGTGTCTACCGTAGGATTTTCTGTATTCATTAATTTTAATTCTGGAGAGCATTTGGTATTGCCAGTTAAATTCTTAACTAATAAATAGAATAATTTAAAACGAACACCTTCAGGCCATTCTTGAATCGCCCCAGAAAGTATAAAACCTCGTGTTTGACCATTTTTAAAGCAAATATCTTTTTTGATATGCTCTGCAAAGTGGCTATACTGCGGCTTGCGATCCAAATACCCTAAATAGTGCTCTGCGGAAGGCGCAGCCGATTGGCTATTATTAATTCCAGAAGGGTTTGATGTTGATGAAGCTGATGTATTGCTGGGATAGGCAGGCTTGCTTGCTTGCGAGTAACTTTCGCCAACACCCGCCAATAATTGTTCAATTGCCTCGTCCTCTTGCATGCCAACCAGATCAATACTTATGATCCCCGCTAATAAACCAGGGTCTTCTACCGGCTCAATTCTGATAGGGGTTAATAGTCGTTTTTTACCTGTTGGGTCCTGCGCTAGAACTGCCGACCATTCTAGTTTCCCGTATATTGAATCCATATAAGCAGGCGATAAAATAACCAGGGTTTTTCTGGTTTCTTGTATCGCTTGATGCATATTTAAAATAAAAATTTCGCCTGGATGCCAATCAGCCATTAGGCTGGCAGAATATCCATGCTGTCTCAAATGCCAGGCAACCCACCTTGCCCTTTCTTCATCGACCTTAGTATAACTAATGAAAAAATCTTTCATTGATATAAACCTTTAACTAATCTATTACCGCAACCTATTATATTAAACTACAAAAATTAACCGACAGAATAACAAGGTAACATTATTCAAGAATCAATATAACGATTTTTTTGTTGCTACTTGCGCCACCGTATGTGCGGTAAGGTACAATAAATACTCCCACATTTAATTATGTTAAGTGGAACCTAAATCCTTTATTAACTGTTTGTAAATAATTGAGTAACCATCTATGTCAGGAATATTTATTAGTTACCGTCGTGATGATAGCGCCACATCTGTTGGTCGCTTATATGATCAATTGGCAAATCATTTTGGTCATGATCATATCTTTATGGATATTGATCACATTAAACCTGGTGAGGATTCTGCTGAAGTCCTTAAGAAGAAACTTGCTACAGTTGATATCGCTATCGTTCTAATTGGAACAAAATGGCTCAGCCTTACTGATTCTGACGGAACAAGGTGTTTGGATAATCCTAATGATCTTGTACGCCTTGAAATTTTGGAAACTTTAAAACAAAGGATACAGATTATTCCAGTTGTAGTTGATGGTGCAACTATGCCTGAATCATTAGACCTACCAGATTCACTTATTCCATTGATACATCGTAATTTTTTTAAAATTAGTGATAATAGTTTTAATTCTGATGGTGATACATTGATTAAAATATTGGAAAAATCATTGGTTAGCTTAGGTAGTCCGATAGCGAAAACAGCAGCTAAAAAACCGTACACTAATATTCCTCTAGTGATGACGGTTCTTTCTTTAATACTATCTATTGTTCTTTTATCGTTATTAGATTAGTACGTTGAAACATTTCCCTCTTAATTCCTACGCTCCTGCATGGAAATGCATACCAAAACCAAAAATAGGCATCTTCATTATCAGGTTTGCATTTAAGGGAAAATGCGTTTTACGCACCAACGTTATAGATGGTGCATGGAATGCACCCTACCTTATATATGACCGTATAGATTGAAATTACAAAAATTTCATGTATCATTCCTGCGCTATTAATATCAATAACCCCTGTAGTTAGATTTTAAAATACTACCGAATTAAACTAATGAGCTAAAAGTATGTGTTGGAGTGGTGAAGCATCAGGCGTTCTTGCCGTTGCCGGTTTAGGCACGGCCATTTATGTAGCAAGAACAGGTGAATCTAAAGAACTTTGGATTCCCTTAACATATTTTGCATTAATGGAGTTATTACAAGCAGTCACTTATATTTATATTGACCTTTGTGATAACCCAAACAACCAAATGTTAACTTTATTTGGTTATCTACACGTTGCATTTCAACCGTTTTTTGTCAATATGGTTGCAATGTATTTTATCCCACAGCACGTTAAAGAAAGAATATCGACGACTGTTTATAGTCTATGCGCAATTGCTACAATTGCCATGCTAGTAAAAATGTTTCCATTTGAATGGGCCGGTGTTTGCAATATTGGTGTAGAAGGCTTCTGCGGCCCTAATACTTGCTCAGTTTCAGGCGACTGGCATATTGCCTGGCAATTACCATTAAATGGCCTGCTGTCCGCTCCGGTGCATTATTTGCCTGGTTTTGATTGGGGACTACATGCCTTAGTTTATATTCTCGCAGCATTTGCGTTGCCGTTATTATATGGTTCTTGGCGCTTTGTTGGTTTTCATTTTCTGATTGGTCCGCTGATTGCTGATTTGTTAACCGATGATCCTAATGAGTTTTCTGCAGTATGGTGCTTATTCTCAATTGCCTTGTGTGTTTCTGTTATCAAAACACCGATTAGAAAACATTTGCATGTTAAAAATTGGCCTTTTTATAATCCTAAGCAGAAAGTAGGACAAACAACATGGCAGGATAGTGAGTCTAACAACTCCACGTAGATTAGACATTAAGTAGGTTGCCAAAGAATATTGAATAACTTAGGGGTGAGGCAATAATACTTTGTCCATTTGGGCAAAGTCATTTTGCTCTGATTTGAGGCGGTCCGTAGGGCGCATAG
Organism: Nitrosomonas sp.; assembly: GCA_021774055.1. GTDB lineage: Bacteria > Pseudomonadota > Gammaproteobacteria > Burkholderiales > Nitrosomonadaceae > Nitrosomonas. The sequence goes on from JAJFJL010000177.1 coordinate 3,420, forward strand.
TTATTCTATGTAACCTGAGGACCAACGAAAAAACAGAGTAAAAGGGCAAGTCTAAATGGATAAAGTATTATTGCCTCGTCCCTTGACCACTGTTCTTCAGCAACCTCCTAATCATAAAATGCCTCCAGTATTGATCGTATTTCCTATCCATCAATACAGAGTCGTTTACGAGCATCGTGATACTCTGTTTCCATCCGTAGAATTTACTGCCGCACTGGCAGGATGTCGTTGATACCCGCAACACTTTGTCCAGCACTCCATATATCACGCCAGGCTTTTGCTTTACTATCATCGTTACTAAGGCTTAGCTTGCTCTTGTCACCTTGCGGCAAAGCATCTGGATCTAACCCCGCACGCTTAATGCTGTCACGCAAATAACTTCCACTTACCCCGCTGAAAAGCGAAGTATAAATAATATCAGCAGAGCGACTATTAACAATCATTGCTTTATATTCAGACGATGCGTTTGCCTCCTCGGTTGCAATAAAACGAGTGCCAATATACGCAAGATCCGCCCCCATTGCCTGTGCTGCGAGAATATCTGAGCCACAGCTCATACTGCCTGACAGAATAATTGTGCCATCAAATTCTGCACGAATTTCTTTTACCAGCGCAAACGGACTTATGGTCCCAGCGTGACCACCAGCACCAGTGCACACAGCAATAATGCCATCAACACCTTGTTCAATTGCTTTGCGTGCATGTCTAACATTGATGACATCATGAAAAACAAGACCACCATAACTGTGTACCGCATCAACAACCTCAGCTGGCGGCCTAAGGCTTGTGATAACAATAGGAACTTTATATTTCACGCATAATGCAACATCATGATGCAAACGGCTATTGCTCTGATGAACAATTTGATTAACTGCAAATGGCGCTACCGGAATATCTGGATTTTCCGCTTGATAAGAATCAAGAGCATCAGTAATCTGTTGCAACCATTCATCAAGAACTTGTTCTGGGCGCGCATTTAGTGCTGGAAATGAACCAACAATCCCTGCTTTACACTGCTCAATAACAAGCTTTGGAGTGGAGACAATAAACATTGGCGCACCAATTAACGGTACTCGTAATTTTTTTTGTAATAATGTAGGTATAGTCATTTTATGGAAGGAAAAGAAAAGTTAGGCTACCAACATAAGGCGGGACAAAGCTTGTTAAATAGTTAGAACACCCCTTGCGTCATTCCTGCATGTCTTTAGCAGGAATCCACACATGGACTTGGATTCCTGCTAAAGACATGCAGGAATGACGGTGGATACAATAGGCATTAATGGTCGAGTAGACCGGCACTCCAATATATTGAATTCACACCCAATAAAAGTTGTAGCCAAGCCCCTCTCAGAACCGTGCTTGCGCTATTTACGCACACGGCTCCTCAATAACACACTTCACCTCTAAGTTGACAATAAAT
>JAJFJL010000178.1 GCA_021774055.1 Nitrosomonas sp.
CATAGAATAACTATGCGCCCTACAAACCTCCTAAAATCAGAGCAAAATAACTCCGCCTAAATTGGATGATTTATTATTTCCTAGTTTCCTATTTGGATTCTTTAAATGCATGCAATTAATACCCAATAATAATGCTCTCACTGGAGTACTAACACATAATAAAGTGCATGTTTGGCAAGCTTGTCTTGATGTAACTACATCACAAATTGAATATTTTACAAAGATACTAGCTCCTGATGAACGAATACGAGCAAACAAATATTTGTTCACCAAAGATCGTCAATATTTTATTGCTGCGCGTGGAATATTAAGATCGCTATTAGCACAATACCTAAATATATTGCCGGGTAAAATTATTTTTAATTATGGCCCTACTGGCAAACCAAAAGTCGCTATGCCAAGTACATCGCTGCAATTTAACCTTTCTCATAGTGGCTCAACAGCTCTTTATGCTATGTCTTGGGATATGACTCTAGGTATTGATATTGAAATATCAAAGAAGGGTTTTTCTTTAGAATCGATGGCTAGCATAGTCTTCTCAACACAAGAACAACTTAAATTAAAAACTTATCCAGCCACCCAAAGAATGACGGTTTTTTTACGCGGCTGGACTAGAAAAGAAGCATTTATAAAAGCTATTGGGGAAGGCTTATCTTTCCCCTTAAAAAGGATCGAAGTACCTTTTGAGAAAGATATAAAAGACACCCAAATAAATGTGAAGCATGACACAGGCTCAGAAAGCCATGCTCGATTATATTGCTTGGAATCATTCTCAGGGCATGCTGCTGCTTTGGTAATCAATGGCGTTCCTGCATCTGTCACATTAAAACTTATGCACGTCCCTTAGGGACGAGGAAATAATAATTTGTCCAATTTAGGCGAAGTTATTTTGCTCTAATTTGAGGCGGTCCGCAGGGCGCATAGCCATTCTATGTAACCGGATGGCCAACGAAAAATTAGAGTAAAAGGGCAGGTATAAATGGATGAATTATTATTTCCTAGTCCCTTAATACTCCAACAAACCAACCATGTTTCAAGGTCATATCATATGATACAAAATCTGAATTCCGTATGTACCAACTTAAATCTTGTTACTTTGCTACAACAGAGGGCAGCGCTAACGCCTGATGCTTGTGCTTATATTTTTCTTGTTGATGGTAAACATCAGGAGTGTTCCATAAGTTATAAACAGCTTGATACCCAAGCAAAGCTTATTGCTACTCGTCTGCAAGAGTCTAATATAGTTGGTAAACGAGCTTTACTTCTGTATCCACCTAGTCTTGATTACATTGTTTCATTCTTTGCTTGTCTTTATGCTGGTGCAATTGCGGTACCGGTTTACCCTCCATCCCGTCACCATCTGCATCGACTTAAAACAATTATTATTGATTCAACACCATCCATAGTCATGACTACTGACTTGTGGCGCGAGAAAATGTTTACTAGCTCTTTGGAAGATTGGGGACAGAATGAACTTGTTTGGTTAGCCACTGATAAATTAGATGTTGAAAATACATCGAATTGGCTGCCACCAAAGTTAACTACAGATAGCTTAGCATTTTTACAATACACTTCTGGTTCTACTGGAAACCCCAAGGGCGTAATGGTTAGTCATAGCAATCTTATGGCCAATCAACAAGCTATCCAAAAAGCTTTTGTTCATACAAGTGACACCCTTGTGGTCGGCTGGTTGCCGCTCTATCACGACATGGGGCTTATTGGTAATGTCTTGCAGCCACTTTATCTTGGTTCAACTGCTATTTTAATGTCACCGATGACATTTTTGCAGAAGCCTGTTAAATGGCTAAATACCATTTCTAAATATCGTGCAACAACTTCAGGTGGACCTAATTTTGCGTATGAACTTTGTATTCAGAAAATTACTGAAGCAGAAAAAGAATTAATAGACCTAAGTTGCTGGAGTTTAGCTTTCAATGGTTCTGAGCCTGTTCGCAGCTCTACTTTGACACGTTTTACCGAAGCATTTGCCAAGTGTGGGTTTAGTCAAAAATCGTTCTTCCCATGTTATGGACTGGCAGAAGCGACTCTATTTGTTACTGGCTGTAAATATTCAAGCAAACCAGAAACAACCCCAACTAATCAAACTTTAGTTAATTGTGGCAACACTTATACAGATCATAAAATATGTATTGTTAATCCAGAAACTAAAACTCTATGTTCAGATGGTGAAGAAGGAGAGATATGGGTTACTGGTCCTAGTGTTGCTAAAGGGTATTGGAACCAAACGGAGACTTCAAAGGAAATTTTTTATGCCCAACTTGCAGATTTAGATAAGCAAGATAATACTTTTCTGCGTACCGGAGACTTAGGAATTATTGTGCAAGGAAACTTGGCTGTCACAGGACGCATCAAGGATCTTGTCATTCTGCGCGGTAAGAATTATTATCCGCATGATTTTGAACAGGCACTAGAAGTTGGTGTAACAGGTTTAAGATCAGGGTGCAGTGCCGCATTTTCAGTAAACCAAAAGAATGAAGAGAAGCTAGTTGTAATTGCTGAAGTAAGACGAAAAAACATTAATCCACAGGATGCCCAAGAAATACTAATGTCCATGCGGAGCTGTCTGGCGGCAACTAGTGATGCACCAATAAGTGTGCTGGCACTGATTCCGCCGGGTTCGGTACTAAAAACATCAAGTGGTAAAATTCAACACCAGGCTTGTAAAAATGCTTATTTGGCAGGTGATTTAAATATCCTGGCACAGTCAGATGAGGATACCTACGTTCTCCCATTAATAAATGATTGTAGTAAAAACAATGCCATTGGCTTGTTACGCGACACTTTACGTAAATCAACTAAAAATCAACGCGTACAACTTATAATTAACTTTTTACAGTCTCATTTAGCACAATGTTTGCACATACCTAAAGAAAATCTAACTCCTGAAATAGCTATCCGTTCCTTAGGCCTTGATTCTTTACGTAATGTCGAACTTAAATATGAGGTAGACCTATTATTTAGTGAAGAAACGAATATTTCATTATTTATGTCTGATCATTCGATTTCTGATCTTGCTAAAATACTAGCTGATATTGAAATTGCTAATTTGCCTTTAGAATCACCGCAGGTCAAAGATCAGAACCAAGGGATACTGGCTTTATCTGCATCACCTTACGAATTATCACATGCACAGAAAGCAATCTGGATGGTGCATCAGATAGACTCACAAAGCGTTACTTATAACCTACATTTTGCGCTGCATCTTGATGGCGTTACAAAGCCAGAATTATTCAAGCATGCCTTTGATTTGTTGTTAGAGAAGCATGATCAATTACGCATGCGTTATCTATCAACAAATGAAGGTGTTGTGCAGAGTCAATTGGCACCTATGTATTGGCCAGAATATTTCACTACAGTAAATGCAAGCAGCTGGTCTGAGGAAGAAATTCAAACTGATTTTACGCAAAAAATCAGCGATCCTTTTGACTTGGTCAATGGACAGGTGTTTCGAATTACTTGTTATCAGCTTGATAATAATAAATATTTTATACTTTTTTGTGCGCATCATATTGCAGTAGATTTGCGTGCGACGCTAGTTTTACTGAAGGACCTAAAATCAAATCTTGAGAATTCATTATCCAGTGATGAGCAATATGCATCGAAACCAACTAAAAATTATCATGACTTCGTGATATGGCAAAAAGATTATCTGCAAAGTAGAACCAGTCAGACCGCTTGGAGGCACTGGCAGACACATCTTGCAGGGACCTTACCCATCTTGGCGTTACCCACTGATTTCCCTAAACCACAGTTACCTAGATACGCTGGGGCCTCCCATATCGTGCAATTAAGTCCAGCTTTAACAGAGAGAATTAAACAGCTAGGTCAGCAATCTGGGGCAACACTATTTATGGTTTTACTAGCTGTATATAAAGTGCTGTTATACCGATACACCCATCAAAATGACATTATTGTAGGTACGGCTAGCAGCGGTCGTTCACAAGCATGCTTTATGAATACTGTGGGTAATTTTGTTAATCCTATTGCATTACGCAGCTATCCTAAATCAACGCTAAGCTTTGCAGAATATCTAGAACAAGTACGAAACACTGTGCTAGATGGCTTATCTCATGCCGACTACCCTTTCTCACTGTTGGTTGAACAACTTCATCCAGAGCGTAGTGCGGAGCATTGGCCAATTTATCAAACCTTGTTTGGATTACAACAGGATCTTGCGGTAGACGATGAATTAGCTCACTTGACTTTAGGTAAAGAAAATAAGAGTCAAAAATGGGGTCAATGGACAATCAAATCAAAAGCTATTGATAAACAGGTAGAAAACTTTGATTTGCGGCTTATGGTAGCAGAAAATAAAAATGGCCTACTACTTTCTTTCAAATACCGTTGTGACTTATTTAAAGCAGATACGATTGCCCGAATGGCTGATCACTTTCAGGAACTACTTGAGGGAGCCATTACGCAACCTGAAACCAGTCTTGCTGAATTACCACTGCTAAACAAAACAGAACAAGATTGGCAAATAAATCAATGTAATGACACTACAGAATCTTTCCCAAAGAAAAATAGTCTGCATAGTATTTTTGAGGAACAAGCCAAACAAGCACCATCTCAACCAGCTGTTTCATATGAAAACTTATCGTTAAGCTACACAGAACTTAATACCCGTGCCAATCAATTGGCACATCATTTGCGCGAGTTGGGTGTGGGACCAGAAATCATTGTCGGCCTTTATGTCAATCGTTCTCTGGATATGATTATTGCAATACTTGCAATACTTGCAATACTTAAAGCAGGCGGTGCTTATGTTCCAATTGATCCACATTTTCCACAGGAACGAATTACCACCTTGCTTGTTGACGCAAAAGCGACGACTTTGATCTCCCATCAAAACCTGACAGATCATATAACGTTGCCAGATATCAATATTGTCCAGATGGATAGCGATAGTGAAATTATTGCAGCAAAGCCAAACACCAATCTGCAAAATCTCAGTAACGCCAGCCATCTTGCTTATATTCTATACACCTCAGGATCTACAGGAAAACCTAAAGGCGTTGCTGTCACACACGGCAACATAACAAATTCATCGCAAGCACGGTTTCACTATTATCAAGATCGAGTTGAAGGTTTTTTATTACTTTCTTCCTTTACCTTTGATAGTTCAATGGCCGGAATCTTTTGGACCTTAGGTCAGGGTGGTTGTATTTTTATTCCACCAGAAGGTGGCGAAAAAGACCCACAAATATTGGGTGAATTGCTATCCAGTAAAAAGATAACTCATTTTTTATGCTTGCCATCACTCTATAACGCGCTGCTGGAAAGTATCCCCCTAACCAATTTTCACCAGTTAAAAGCAATTATAGTTGCTGGTGAAGCTTGCTCTGCAAAACTGGTGGGCCATCATTTTGACCGGTTAGCGCAGGTATCTTTATTTAATGAATACGGGCCTACGGAATGTGCAGTCTGGAGTAGTGTCTTTCACCTTCAAGTAGAAGACAAACATAGGTCGGTTGCCATCGGCAAACCAGTTTCAAATGCTAAAATCTATTTACTTGATCAGCAGTTCAATCCAGTACCTGTTGGTGTAACCGGACAATTGTATATCAGTGGCGCGGGGCTTGCGCGAGGTTATCAGGGTTATGGCGCGCTGACAGCTGAACGATTTATTCCCAATCCATTTGGTGAACAACCTGGCGAACGACTTTATTGCACAGGTGATTTGGCACGCTTTCGTACCGATGGAAATATTGAATATCTGGACCGTGCAGACAATCAAGTAAAAATTCGTGGTTTCCGTATTGAATTGGGTGAGATTGAAGCCGCGTTGTTACAGCTTCCACAAATCAATATAGCAGCCGTATTGGCGCGCCAAGATAGTGCTGAAGCAAAGCGCCTGGTGGCCTATATAGCAGGCGATGAGTCGGCCTTAATTGTTGATCAAATACGCCACCAACTTAGAACGCAATTACCTGAGTACATGATACCGGCTGCGTTTGTAATATTAAGTGAAATGCCATTAACCGCGAATGGAAAAATCAATCGCAAGATATTACCCGCACCTGGTACTGAGAGCTTTTTGGCCTATCAATATGTTGCACCACAAAATCAAACTGAAGAAATGCTAGTGGAAATCTGGGCAGACATTTTAGGACTCAAGCAAGTTGGAATCAATGATAATTTCTTTGAATTGGGTGGTGATTCAATTTTAAGTATTCAAGTCACTGCCATGTCCCGTAAACATGGTCTTATCCATACACCACAGGATTTATTTCAACATCAGACGGTTGCCACTTTGGCAGCTGTAACTAAAATTGACGAACTTGTAAAGCCTATATCTTGCGAGCAAGCGGCAGTGGTTGGTGAATTACCGTTGACACCGATTCAACGTTGGTTTTTTAGTCAAGCATATACTAACCGAGCACATTGGAATCAATCTGTGATGTTGGATATCGGCGTACCGCTTAATTCTAATGCGCTGCAGCAAGCTGTACTAGCACTGCAATCACATCATGACAGTTTGCGTCTACAATTTTATCAAGAAGATCAACGCTGGCATCAATACAGTCCCCAAGAAGCAATTTCAGATATTGTGCAGCACATTGATTTATCAGGACTAAGTGATGGTGCGCAAAATAATGCTATGCTCTCCGAAACTGCCAAGTGGCAAGCAAGTTTAAATCTTGAGCAAGGTCTACTATGGCGGATTATAAATTTTAACCTAGGGGAAAAACGTAGCAATCAATTGCTGATTATTATTCATCACCTGGCTGTTGATGGTGTTTCATGGCGTATTTTGCTGCAGGATTTTCAGCATGCTTATCAACAAGCCAATAATGAGATGCCCATTACGTTACCAACTAAAACTTCGTCATATAAACATTGGGCAGAATGTTTGCAAGTATATGCTGACACAAGTGACCTGGATAGCGAATATCTTTACTGGCTCGCAGTGAAAAATTCGCCCAGTGCAGTGTTCCCAGTCGACAATCTCAACGGTGAGAACCTGGAACAATACGCGACATCAGTCAGAGTAGCCCTAAATACAGAAAATACCGATGCACTATTATATACTGTTCCTGCCGCCTACCGGACTCAAATTAATGACCTGTTACTGACCGCATTAGCACAAACACTCAGTCAATGGGCTCAATCAGAATCTATACAATTTGAGTTAGAAGGGCATGGGCGTGAAGCCTTATTCGACGAAACAGATTTATCCCGTACGTCAGGATGGTTCACCAGTATTTTTCCTGTTGTCATCAACTTGCCAAACCATGCCACCTTGGGCGAAGCTATCAAAACGGTTAAGGAACAGTTGCGAGCAATACCAAACAACGGGATAAACTATGCACTATTACGCTACCAGGGAAAGCCAGCACAGTCCAAACAACTAAGTGCTCAAGCAACGCCGCAAATTGGCTTTAATTATCTTGGTCAATTCGACCAGCTGTTCCAAGAAGGTAGTGATTTCACTCTAGTTGAACATGCCCCTCATCTTATGCGCGCTGCTTGCAACACACGCAGCCACGAACTGGATATCAATGCCTGTGTGGTAAACAACTGTTTACAACTAGATTGGACATATAGCAATACCCGTTATCATCAAACTACCATCGAAAATCTTGCACATAACTACATTAGTGCGCTACAAGCACTGATACAACATTGTTTAACTGAAGGTGCTGGCGGCTACACACCATCAGATTTTCCTTTGACTAAACTTACTCAAGCTAATCTGGATGCTCTGTATGCTAGCAAGGTGGGTGTTGAAGTGGATATCGAGGATATTTATCCTCTGGCACCTTTACAGCAAGGATTAATATTCCATAGCCAGGTTGCATCAGGATCGGGAATTTATTGTAATCAATTTAGTTGTATGCTCACAGGTGATCTGGATGTCGAGATATTTCTGCGTACCTGGCAACAATTGCTCGACGAACACCAGGTGTTACGCACGGCGTTTAATCTCCATGATCAGGCTGCGCCGGAACAAATTGTTTATGGTAAGACTAAATTTCCTATTGAGCTTAGAGACTGGCGAGAACTTAACGGTGAAGATCAGTTGGCTGCATGGCATGCATACCTAAATAAAGATCACCAAAAAGGGTTTAACTTTGCCCAGGCACCGCTTATGCGTATCGCACTTATCAGATGTGCTTATGATCAGCATTACTTCCTGTGGAGCTACCATCATGTGTTACTTGATGGCTGGTGTATTCCTCTCATATTCAAAGAGGTTTTTGAGAACTATCAAGCACTAAAGCAAAATAAAACACTTGAGCGAATTTCAAGACGTCCATACCGAGACTACATTGCCTGGTTGCAAACTCAGGATATAGCTGCTGCGAAAGTTTATTGGAAAAATGCTATGCAGGGCTTCAATGCTACGACTGAGCTAGGAATAGACAAATTCAACTCGCCTCACACCAATAACAGAGATTATTTGAAGTATCAATTTGTACTATCTACCGAGAACAATCAACAGTTACAGGCGTTTGCAAAACAGCACCTGTTGACGTTAAACACCCTAGTTCAAGGCGCCTGGGCGTTATTATTAAGTCGTTATTCCAACAATCAAGATATCGTCTTTGGAATCACTGTTTCAGGACGCTCCGCAGAGCTGGTCGGAGTTGATCAGATGATAGGATTATTCATCAATGCTTTGCCCCTTAGAGTTTATTTGTCACCTGAAGAATCTGTTGGCAATTGGCTTCATACTATACTTGAACAAAACTTAGATTTGCGTCAGCATGAGTATACTCCACTCGTAGATATTCAAAGTTGGAGTGATCTGCCAACGGGACAGAAGTTATTCGAAAGTCTCCTGGTTTTTGAGAATTACCCTATCGATTGGACCCTAGAAGCGCAAGCTGCAACTCTTGGTATGCATCAAATTACGTTTACGGAACAAGCAGACTATCCGTTAACCTTTGTCGTCACCTCCACTGCTGATAAAGATCTTGAATTTCAATTTATTTATCAGCATCACCGCTTTGAGGAAAGTTCAATTGCACGCATGGCAGGACATTTTGAGCAGCTGCTGGAAGCTATGGTATCTGCACCAAGTATGCAGCTAGGTGAGCTATTTTTATTAACAACTTCTGAACGTAAACAATTATTACTGGAATGGAATGAAACAGAGACAGAATATGTACAAGACTTATGTCTTCATCAGCTATTCGAAGCGCAAGTAGAAAAAACTCCAAATGCTATAGCAGCAATATTTACAAACCAACAGCTAAGCTATGGCCAATTAAACACT
>JAJFJL010000179.1 GCA_021774055.1 Nitrosomonas sp.
GAACAACTAGCTTTGTATTTATATTCATCTTCTGTGTTATGCAAACAGTTACATAGCCGTGCTATGCGCCTGTTTGCACGCCTTGAATATGAGCGTAAATCCTGCGCTAGTTGCTCAAGTTATTTAATGCGCGCTCCTTAGCAACGAATATGAAATAATCTGTTGTGAAAAATGCATATGATCACTTGCAGGACCTAGGTATTAATAGTTTTCTAATGCACCTGTTCCACGGTACCCTTGTGCGACTTTATAATAAACCTTTCGTAGTAGAACGCCATCGTAACGCATCACTTGTTTGCTTTGTATTGCGCTAGGTTGATCTAGCATTTGATCAAAATCATTACCCCAGCGATCTTGCTCTAACTGACTACGTTGCATGCCAACTAGAATAATTGGTCGTGTGGTGGGTACTTGTGATGAGGGGTGCCATAAATCATACATAGCACCACTATCACTAAAGAAATTACGTGAACGAATGTTCATCGCATCTGGGCTGGATTGATAGAAACTTAAGGCACTGGCAACAGACCATTTACTCATACCGACTACCAATGGCTTCTCACCTGATTGTTGCTTAACTTGTTCGACGATTTGTTCGATTTCGCTGACAGTTTCGCGCCAAAAGTAATGGTTGGTAACAATTGGGTAAGGAATTCCAGGCATTCCTAGAACTAAATAATGCAATATCATAGCGTAGCTTAATAGGCAAATAATAATGGTTGCCTGCCAGGCTGCAAGCAAGCGTTGGGTTAACTTTGCATATATTTCGGGCCGCCCAATCATCCAAGCAAGACTAGGTAATATCGCCAACCAGATGGGTGCAGTCCAATGAAATTTTGGTAAATCAAAGGTGCTTAAAACGAAAAATATAACTAATGGTATGCCAGTAAATATTTGCACAAACAGTCGTTGTCGGTTTTGGTAAGGTGCATTCCTATATTTTTCACCTTTGAATAATACTAACATGGCTGCAGCAAAGCCAAGCGGCGTTAGCATAATCATGCTATGCATTATTAAATAATGTGTGGAAAATGGCTCGTTTTCTCCCATTAGACGAGTTGATTGAAAGGCAAAAGATATCCAGTCATTATTTATATTCCAGATGATAACTGGAGAGAATAATAATAACGCCAGCATTGCTGCCAGATAGGGATGTTTTTGTTTCATCCAACTGCGTGCAACTGGATCTACGACAACAAAAACTAAGGCTGCAATGCCTAATAAACCTAGTGTATATTTGGATAACATACCTAAACCAAAGGCAATGCCCATGCCCAGCCAGGCCGAACGTTGTCCGGCTAATAAAGCACGTTCCATGTAATACAATGTTGCAATCCAGGCGGCAAGCAGAGGAGCATCAGGGGTCATTAACAAGCTGGAGGCAAAACCTAATGGCAATACCGCAAATAATAATACTGCACGCATAGCAGTTGATTTGTCATATAAATTGCATGCTAATGCGTATAAATAGCCTATCGCTACTAAATTACAGAGAAAGGCGCTAATACGTACACCAAATTCATTGTTGCCAACAATTGCAGTTCCAAACCAGATTAGCCAAGCAACCATAGGCGGATGATCATAAAAGCTTAGCTCCATATTTTGGGCGTAATTCCAGTAATATGCTTCGTCTGGAATAAGTTGTGCTTGAGCTAGATAGACCAGGCGCAATAATAATGCAAAGCTAACTAAGCCAATAGCTGCAACACGCCAGCGGATATCTAATGTGGGTGGTTTTTCTTGGTATGGAAATACATAAAAAGCAGATCCTAGATAATTAATTACTGCAGTTGCTAAGATAGCTGGAAAAATTGCGAATGCTGTTGGCATTTGCCAGCTATAGACCAGCAGTGCCAGTATTCCCCCGCGTAACAGTAGTGCAAAAGCTCCAACCGTTAGAAAACGACCAAATTGTGGCCAATTTAAATGGCCGTCATGATGTTGTCGAAATGACCATTTAGAATTAAACGAATAATTGACAGTTGCTGCAACAAAAAAGCTTAAGATATGTGCTAGGGCAAGTCCAGCACCTTGGGTAATCAGCAGTTGAAATATTAGTGCGTCAACTAACACACCAAATAAACCTACTAGCGCAAAACGGCTGGCGGTATTGGTTGTTACGGTTCCTCCGGCTAAACTGACTAAACGTTGCAAGTAGGTAGTTTGATGTGAAAATGATAGCTTAGAAGTACCATTTACTCGGTCACTAAAACAAATAGGAACTTCAAGTGCTCTAAGTTTTCCCTGTCCGGCCATTATCAGCTCAAGCAAAATCTTATAACCACGTGCATTATCTGCAATACTAGCGATTAGTTCTCGACGAAAGGCGAAGAATCCAGAAGTAGCATCGTTAATATCACAAAGTGGACGTGCTATCCAGCCACCTACACGTGATAACCAGCGTCGATAAAATGGCCAGTTTTCTATACTGCCACCTGGGACATAACGACTACCAACGGTAATATCATAGTGGCCATCCAATACTGGTTTGACGATGGCCATTAATCGTTCAGGTGGATGACTAAGATCAGCATCCATTACTACAATAATTTCACTATTGGCACTAGCCGCACCGGCAAGTATTGATGCAGTTAAATCAGGTTTTTCTTGCCGCTTGATTAGACGTATATTTGAACAATCTTTCCAGGCACGGACTTTATCTTGAGTACCATCAGATGAGCCATCATCAACAAAAATAATTTCAAAACTACTTGGTTCAAGGTCAAGTGCAAATATACGCGCTAATAATGGGTGTATATTCTCTGCTTCATTCAGCGTAGGAACTACGATGGAAAATTGGGTCATGTAGCTCCGAATTCTTTATTTCTTAAGTGGCTATGGACGTGGTTAAGATACGTACATGAGGTTATTTTATGTACGTTTATCGTCTTTGGTATTTGTTAACAGCCCGATTATGATCGGCTAGGTTGGTAGAAAATTTTGATTCGCCATTTCCTTTTGCTACAAAATATAACGATTTTGTTTTTGCCGGATTTAATGCAGCTTTAATGGATGCAAACCCTGGTAGAGCAATTGGTGTTGGTGGTAAGCCTGCACGGGTGTAAGTATTGTATTTATTATCGGTACGCAAGTCTTTTCTACGTAAATTGCCATCAAAACTGTCCCCCAAGCCATAGATGACGGTTGGGTCGGTTTGTAAACGCATACCGATGCGTAATCGATTAATAAATACCCCTGCTATTTCCGCACGATCACTTTCCAAGCCGGTTTCTTTTTCAATAATTGAGGCTAAAATTAAAACTTCATACGGGGTGGCTAATGGCAAAGTGCCAACTTCATAACGTGCCCATTTGCTTGCTAAATGTTGTTGCATGGTATGGTAAGCACGACGCAAGATTTCAAGGTCAGAACTGTTCTGAGTGAAAAAGTAAGTGTCAGGAAAAAACAGCCCTTCGGCAGCAGTTTCATTGGCACCAATTAAGCTTAGTATTTCTTGGTCAGTTAGATCGGCTGTTTCATTCTTAATCTCTGAGTGTTGCTTTAACGCTGCTCTAAGTTGTGCAAAAGTCCAGCCTTCAATAAACTTTATTTCATGCTGTTTAACATCCCCTTTAACCAGGTATTCAAGTAATGTCACATAGGGTAGATTTTGCGTTAGCTTGTAATCACCAGCTTTAAGTGATGATTCATGACCCATTAAGAACGATAACAAAATAAATGACCAAGGATTCTGGATAACTTCTTCTTCGACAAGCTGCTGCGAGATTTTTTTTAAACTACTGCCAGGTTTAATTGAAAATTCATAAGGTGTAACTGGAAGCTGAATATCAGCGTTGACATGGTAATAAAACCAAGTAGCAAACAGAATGCTTGTTATGACCACAAACATAGTTAGGCGTTTTAGTAGATACATACACCCGATAAACACACAGAAAAAAGGGTTGAAAGCAAAAAATTACTTAGCTTGGTAGGGTGCAATAACAACAGGGCATTGCACCACCGATGATTTGTTACCACTTAGATCCTGCAAGTAATAGTACATATAATGTACAACAAATTATTTCATAGAATGAATCTTATTCTGCGTGGAATACTTATTGATATTCCCAAAGAATAAGGTTTACTATATGGAACAATCTGTTGTGAAGTATGTGTGCGATTACTTGCAGGATCTAGGTGCTAGATTATATTTTACGAAAAACAAGCGTACCGTTAGTACCACCAAAGCCAAAAGAGTTAGACATAGCAACATCTATTTTTAAATCTCTCGCGGTGTTAGCCACATAATCAAGATCACATTTTGGATCTTGATTAATTAAATTAATGGTTGGCGGTGCAATTTGATGATGCAATGCCAAAGCAGAGAAAACAGCTTCTATGCCACCGGCTGCACCCAATAAATGTCCAGTCATAGATTTTGTGGAACTAACAGCTAATTTGCTAGCATAATCACCAAAACATCGTTTGACTGCTATTGTTTCTGCAATGTCGCCTAACGGTGTTGAAGTTCCATGCGCATTGATATAATCAACGTCAGTTGCATTGATCCCAGCATTTTGCATCGAAATATCCATACAACGCGCAGCACCTTCACCATCATCAGATGGTGCGGTCATGTGATGAGCATCTGCACTCATACCAAAACCAGCTAATTCTGCATAAATTTTTGCGCCACGCCGTTTAGCATGTTCCATTTCCTCTAGTATCAATACTCCAGCCCCTTCACCTAACACAAAGCCATCTCTGGCTTGATCCCATGGACAACTTGCAGTTGCTGGATCATCATTACGTTTTGATAAAGCTCTAGCTGCAGCAAAACCACCTATGGCAAGCGGTGTTACGCAAGATTCAGCACCACCGGTGACCATAACATCGGCATCTCCATACTCAATCATACGAGCAGAGTTGCCAATGCCGTGAGTTGCGGTTGTACAAGCGGTAACAATTGCGATATTCGGCCCTTTATAACCAAACATGATGGACAGATTACCGGCAATCATGTTGATAATAGTACCTGGAATAAAAAATGGTGAGATTTTACGTGGACCACCAGAATGGTACGCGCTATCAGTATCTTCAATCATTGGTAAACCGCCAATTCCAGAACCGATACTGACGCCGACACGTTCTAAATTAAGGCTATCTGTAGCATCAATTCCGGCATCTTTAATGGCTTGTATGGCAGCTGCCATGCCGTAATGGATAAAATGATCCATGCGGCGTGCATCTTTGACGGGAATGTATTCTTTTATATCAAAGTCTTTAACTTCTCCGGCTATTTGTGAGGTAAAAGCTGATGCATCAAATCGCGTAATCTTGGTGATACCGGACTTTCCAGCAATAATGTTTTGCCAGGCATCCGATACCGTATTTCCAACGGGCGATAAAATACCCAACCCAGTAATAACTACCCTGCGTTTGGACAAAATAACTCCAGTATTAGGTTTTTAAAATTAGAATGTTACTTGGCTGTATTGTTTTTTACGTAGTCAATAGCATCTTGCACAGTATTGATTTTTTCTGCTTCCTCATCAGGAATCTCACATTCGAATGCTTCTTCTAATGCCATAACCAATTCTACGGTATCAAGTGAATCTGCACCTAAATCATTGACAAATGAAGACTCATTTTTAACTTCTGCTTCATTTACACCAAGCTGCTCAGCTACGATTTTTTTAATCTGATCTTCTATATTATTCATCTAGATACTTCCTTGTGAGGTAAGAAAAATGACGCCATTTTAACAAAGTTTTAATACTTTCAAAACTGAAAATTGCTCAATTGTGTAGGGATGAGGCAATAATAGTTTGTCTATTTAGGCGAAGTCATTTTGCTCTGATTTGAGGCGGTCCGTAGGATGCATAGTTATTCTATGTAACCGGAGGACCAACGAAAAATCAGAGCAAAAGGGCAAGTCTAAATGGATAAAGCATTATTTCCTCGTCCCTAGTGCTGAATCAATCCATATACATGCCACCATTGATATGAAGTGTTGTGCCGGTAATATAGCCTGCAGCTGGTGATGCAAGATATACAACAGCTGCGGCTACTTCTTCTGCTTGTCCTAATCTTCCTAATGGAATATGCTGAACTAGACCTTGTTTTTGTTCATCGCTTAATGACCGAGTCATATCTGTATCAATAAAACCTGGTGCAATACAGTTAACTGTAATTTGTCGACTACCTACTTCTCGTGCCAGAGACTTGCTAAAACCAGATATACCAGCTTTTGCTGCTGCATAATTTGTTTGTCCAGCATTTCCAATACTACCAACCACTGAGGAGATATTAATAATCCTCCCGGAACGGGCTTTCATCATGGCACGTAGTACTGCACGGCTTAAACGAAAAACAGAGGTCAAGTTGGTTGCTATAATTTCGTCCCATTCCTCATCTTTCATTCTAGCCAATAAGTTGTCGCGTGTAATACCAGCATTGTTTACCAAAATAGTAATTTCACCTAAAGACTCCCGAATCACGCTAATAGTGTGCTTGATTTGTTCGTCTTCATTGACATTTAATGCTACTCCCATGCCCTTGATGTCAGCTTGTTTTAAATAATCACTGATTACATCTGCACCTTTTGGGGTGGTTGCGGTGCCAACGACTGTTGCCCCTTGCTTACCTAACTGTAGGGCAATAGCTTTTCCTATGCCACGACTGGCACCCGTGACCAGAGCAATATTATCTTTCAGCATTATTTCTCCATAAAATTAGCTTGCTAGCAATCATTATTCTACGTTAAGCGCTGTTACACCTTGCTTGAGTGCATCACCATCAACTAAAGCTAAACTTTGTATCTTACGGTCGATCCGCTTGTTAAGCCCTGCCAGTACCTTGCCTGGACCACATTCAATCACATGAGTAATTCCTTTAGCGCTTAGTGCATGAATTGTATCAACCCAGCGCACTGGGCTAACTAACTGTTGCACCAGTGCCTCTTTAATTGCTGTAACACTATCATGTGCTTGTGTATCAACATTATGCAAAACAGGAATTTTTGCTAATTGTAGGTTGGTTTGCGTGAGTTTTTGTTTGATTTTTTGAGCCGCTGGAGCCATCAAAGTACAATGTGAAGGGATGCTAACAGGTAACATAACAGCACGTTTTGCACCTTTGCTCTTAGCTAAAGCCATGCCTAGTGACACCGCATTTTTGTGTCCAGCAATAACAACTTGACCAGGTGAATTAAAATTTGCTGGCTCTAATGACTCTCCGTCTATTTGGTCGCTGATTTCAGCACATACTGTTTCTACTGTTGCGTCATCAAGGCCTAATATTGCAGCCATTGCACCAGTACCCTCTGGTACAGCTTGTTGCATAGCATGCGCGCGAAAGCGCACTAATGACAAAGCATCAGCAAAAGTTAATGCTTCTGCGGCGACTAACGCAGTATATTCTCCTAAGCTATGACCAGCTAACAATGCTGGTTTAGTGCCAGCAAGACTGAGCCAAGCACGGTAGGTAGCAATGCCAGCGATAAGCATTAATGGTTGAGTGTTGATAGTTTGGTTAAGATCTTCAGCTGGGCCATCGGTGACCATACTCCAAAAGTCTTGACCTAGAATATCGGAGGCTTCAGAAAAGGTTTCACGTACAATAGCAAAATCCGCATAGCCATTCATCATACCGACAGATTGTGAACCTTGTCCTGGAAATACAAATGCAAATTTCATAACTTACCAACGCAGCAAAGCTGCTCCCCAAGTAAAGCCGCCACCGACACCTTCAAGTAGCACATATTGATCAGGTTTTATACGCCCATCACGCACTGCAATATCTAGTGCTAGTGGCACTGATGCGGCAGAAGTGTTGCCGTGTTTTTCAACCGTAGTAACAACTTTTTCCATTGGCAGGCCTAATTTTTTTGCTGTGGAACGGATAATACGGATGTTAGCTTGATGAGGGATTAGCCAATCGATATCAGATGGTTGTAGATTATTTTCGGCGATAGCTTCATGCGCAACTTCCGCCAATACTTTTACCGCAAATTTGAACACGGTATTGCCTTCCATGTTGATATATGGATTTCCTTGTATAACACCGTCACAAATCTTGCCAGGAACAGAGAGAACTTTGCTGTAGCTGCCGTTAGCATGTAAATGGCTAGAGAGTATGCCAGGTTGTTCACTTTGGCTTAATACCACAGCACCCGCACCGTCACCAAATAGCACGCAAGTAGTGCGATCACTCCAGTCAACAATATTTGAATAAATTTCACTACCGACAACTAGTGCATTACGATACTTACCTGCACGAATAAACATGTCGGCAGTAGCTAATGCATATACAAAACCACTACAAACTGCTTGCACATCAAACGCAGGGCAACCGCTGATGCCTAGTTTCTCTTGTAAAATACAAGCGGTGCTTGGAAACAGCATATCTGGCGTGGTAGTTGCGACAATAATAAGGTCTATTTCATCAGCATTAATTTTAGCCATCTCTAATGCTTTCTGGCTCGCATTAAAAGCTAGATCACTGGCACTTTGATCACTTGCCGCAATATGGCGCTGGGTGATTCCGGTACGGCTACGTATCCATTCATCATTCGTATCCACGGTCTGTTCTAGATCGTGATTAGTAAGAATTTTTTCTGGCAAGTAACTACCGGTTCCAATAATTCTTGAATACATTAGTTTTCTTTTGACGTTAATTGGGGATTGCTTGATAATTTTTCTATCTGATCACTAATCTGATGCAACATGCCGCCACGTACTTCGTCAACTGCTCGTTTAATTGCTACACAATAAGCACGCTTGTCAGCGGAACCATGACTTTTTACCACGATGCCACGTAAACCTAATAAACTTGCTCCATTATACTCACGATGATCGACACGGCGTTTAAATGCATTGATAACCGGCATAGCAATGATACCTGCAAGTTTTGTCATTAGGTTACGTTTAAATTCTTCTCGCAAATAAGTAGCTAGCATTTGCGCTAAGCCCTCGGACGTTTTCAATGTCACATTGCCTACGAAACCATCACAGACTACAACATCAGTGGTGCCCTTGTAAATATCGTTGCCTTCAATATTACCGTAAAAATTAAGTTCACTTTTATGTAATAGTTCTGCTGCTTGCTTGACTATCTCATTACCTTTAATAGCTTCTTCACCAATATTTAACAAACCAACGCTAGGAGCAGTCTTATTTTCAACCGCAGCAACTAGCGCAGCACCCATTAGCCCAAATTGTAGTAAATGTTCTGGTGTGCAATCAATATTTGCGCCTAAATCTAGAATATAAGTATGTCCTTTAATGGTTGGCAATGTGGCTGCCAGAGCCGGACGGTCAATCCCAGGGATAGTTTTTAAAACAAAACGCGAAGTTGCTAGTAAAGCGCCAGTGTTACCAGCACTAACGCAGGCTTGTGCTTCTCCGCTTTTAACTAAATTAATCGCAACCCGCATAGATGAATCTTTTTTGCCACGCAAAGCTAGCGCAGGAGGTTCATCCATGCCGACTACTTGGCTAGCCGCATGCAACCGTAAGCGTGGTCCTAATTTAGTTTTTAAGACGTTTAACTCAGCCTCAATAGCATCTGGAATACCAACTAGAATAATATTAGCTTCAGGATCATGTCGAAGATAATCAACCGCTGAGGCAACGGTTACATGAGGGCCATGATCCCCCCCCATACAATCAATTGCTACCGTAATATCCAATTTAAATTCTTACCGTTGTAAAGATTAGTCCTTGATGGAAAGCAAATATTACGAGGAGATTATGTTTCAAATTCATGTTTTGAATTATTTGCAACTTGTAATAATTATATGCGCAGGATTAAGTTTATATTAACTATCCTGCTCTTAGACATGAGTCATTAAAGCCTTGTTAGACCTTATTCATCATCATCATCTTTATCACGTTTAGTTTCAACAACTTTTTTGCCTCGATAATAGCCATCAGGGCTAATATGATGACGCAAATGCACTTCACCGGTACTTGGCTCCAAGGCCAACGGTGCAGCAGTCAAAGAATCATGGGAACGACGCATCCCACGTCTGGATGGAGATTTTTTACTTTTTTGTACAGCCATGCTATTAATTCCTTGAAAAAAATCAATGTAATTTCTTAAATGCAGCCAATGCGGCAAAAGGGTGTTCCGGCGTGTCTTGATTAACTATTTTATTATTTCCAATTGATCTCTCTTCTGAGCATTGTCCTTGCGTATGACAAGGTGAGATTGGCAATTCTAAAATAATTTCATCTTCAATCAGCATCATAAGGTCTATTTCTGGTGTATTTAGAATAGTATCAATAGCGTCATCTTCATCGTATTGGTGAAGCTCCGCCTCATTCTTGACTAATAAAAAATCTACCTGAAAGTTAACCTGTTGCTCTAATTTGCCAAGACAACGCTGGCAACAGAGATTTAGTTTACCTTTAACTGAAACATGTAACCTTGGTCGGCTTGCTTGGTCTAATCGCCCGCAAACGGTAAATGCCAATACACCTTCGCTATCAAACAAATAACTTTGTAAACGTTCAAATTCAGCAGGCGCAACATCAGCTTGCCTTGTTTCAGCATTGCGGACAAAATCAAGCGTATTGATAACAAATCTTGCAGACATAAGGCGCGCATATTATATTTTTTATCTTTATAAGTCAAAACTATCCGATTTAAAGTCCGTGATATTACCTAGATTCTGCAGGTTATCGTGGATATAATGTGCGATAGATTGTTTTATGAAGTAAATTTTATTCTGCGTGGAATATTTGCTAATATTCCCGAGTAATCAAGTTTGCTTAATAAAACAATATGTTGCGAAATATATGTACGATAACTTGCAAGGTCTAAGTTTTATTTAAAATTTGACTTGAATTAATGAATCTTATTATCCCTAATGCTAATCAAGCAAACGTACCAACAAATCGTATAGTTCTACTTGGTGCCAGCAATTTAACTTTATCACTACGCTTGCTGATTCAGTTAATACAACAACGTTGTGGTGGTCCAAGTGAAATATTAGTTGCCGCTGGTCACGGTCGCTCTTATGGTCAATTTAGCCAAGTAATGATGCGCGGATTACCAGGCATCACCAACAGTAGTTTATGGTCACAATTTAATTTATCCATTACCTCTGCTACGCAAACCAGCTATGCTTTGGTAACAGATATTGGCAATGATATTTTATATGGAGTTACTCCTGAGCAGCTTTTAGTTTGGGTAGAAGATTGTATTGAGCGCTTACAGCAACAGTCAGTGCATATTGTGATGACTAATTTACCGATTGCATCAATTGAGCAGTTATCAGAGCGGCGCTTTAACTTGTTTCGTTATTTGTTTTATCCTTATTGTCGACTTTCTAGAAGTGAGGTTATCTCACGTGCAAATATTATTCATAGTGGTTTAATGCATCTTGCAAAGCATAAAAAGATTGAGTTATGTGAACAAGCACCGACTTGGTTTGGTGCAGATGGTATTCATCTACGTTATTGGCAACGAAAAACATTTTATCAGCAGATTATTAATCAATTTCCTGCAACTAATGTGGCATCAACAGCAGACTGTCGCGATCAGCGGTTATCTTCATCTTGGCAACAACGCCCCCAGTTTGCCTATAAAACAATCTTTGGTAAGCCATGCCGCCATCCGCAGCCGAGCGGTCAACTTTCTGATAATGCAACAGTTTCATTGTATTGATTAACAATTGGCTTATGATTTTTCCAATCTAAACAATAGTGCATACAATGCTGGTACAAATAACAAGGTAATTGCAGTACCAACCAAAACACCGCCAATTAACACATACGCTAATGGTCCCCAGAAACTATCCCAAGTTAACGGAATAAATGCTAAGGCAGCGGCAACTGCGGTTAACACTACCGGGCGGGCGCGGTGGACTGCAGCTTCCACCACGGCAGGTAAAGTTTCCATGCCGGAAGTGATATTATCGGTTACTTGCTGGGTAAGGATTAGAGTGTTGCGCATCAGAATACCTGCTAGGCCAGTTAACCCTAGTAGGGCAACAAAACCAAACGGTTGATTGAAAAACAATAATGCGGCAACGGCTCCAATTAAACCCAGTGGTGCGGTTGCTACGACAATGAAAGTTCCAGAAAAAGAACGCATTTGTAGCATAATAAAAATTAACATCAGTGCGATCATCAGCGGTTGTAGTTTTTGAATAGATTTATCCGCTTTAATCGAATCTTCTACTGCGCCGCCAATTTCAATACGGTAATCCTCTGGCAATGATTGACGAATGCCTGCTAATTTATCCCAAATATCTGCGGTAACGTCGGTCGATTGGGCGCCACGTACTTCCGCATTAACCGCTACAAAAAACTCTCGGTTATAACGTTTAATAACTGGATCTTCATAGCGTACATTTAAACTGCCGATTTGCTCTAAGGGTACCTTACGTCCGTCTTGCGTTCTAATTTCAAATGCCAGTAAATCTGTCTCATTGTTTCTTAAGCCGCGGGCACGCACTTCAACTGTACGAATACCATGCCGCACTTCAGTCACCGGTACTCCATCTAGCTGGAATTGAAGTTGCTGTGCCACATCATTTGGGGTTAATCCCATTAGACGTAATCGTTGATTATCAATTTCGATATGTAATATTGGCGCACGCTCGTCCCATTCCAAGTGAGGATCATGAGTGTGCGGATTGGTCAGCATCACATCTTTTACCTGTTGGGCAATAGCACGTATTTCTAATGCATCTGGGCCAATTATACGAAAAGTTATCGGCCAGATAATTGGTGGCCCAAACAGTAACGTGGTAACCCGAATTCTTGCTTCTGGGAATGCTCCATTAATAATATGCTGATCAAGCGCAGCCATGATTTTGTCACGGGTCGCGATATCGTGTGCCACGACAATTAGTTTGGCAAAAGCAGGGTCAGGTTGTTCAGGGTTAACCGCAAAGAAAAAACGTGGTACACCTGCACCAACATAAGCAGAAAGTGTTTTTACCTCAGGCATCTCAGCCAAAATAGATTCAATTTTTTGTACCGTGGCATCAGTGGTGGAGATGGCACTACCTTGTGGTAAAAAAACACTTACTAACACTTCTGGTCGATCAGAATTTGGAAAAAATTGTTTCTGCACCGGTCCGGCTAGGCCAGCGATGCTTAATGCCAGCAGGCCAATGGTACTAATAACCACGGTTTTTCGGTGAAACACGCACCAATTAATTAACTTACGTATTTTATTGTAGCCTGACGTTTGATAAAGGGAGTTAGTATGCGAATGTTTTTTTTGTATATCAGGTAGTAGTCGTGTACCAAGATAAGGGGTGAAGGTTACCGCCACAATCCAAGATGCCATCAGTGCATAAGCTAGCACCCAAAAAATATTGCCAGCATATTCACCCACCCCTGATTGTGCAAAACCAATCGGTACAAATCCTGCGATGGTGACTAAGGTACCGAAAAGCATCGGTGCTGCGGTGACGCTCCAAGCATGGGTTGCTGCACGCACACGATCCCAACCTTCTGACATCTTAACAATCATCATTTCAATCGCAATAATGGCATCATCTACCAATAGTCCTAACGCGATAATCAATGCCCCCAGAGAAATGCGGTCAAGATCAATGCCGCCGATTTTCATCAGTAGAAAGGTAATACCTAATGTCAGTGGAATAGCAATCCCCACTACTAAACCAGCGTATAAACCAATCGCTATTAAGCTCACCGCCATTACTACCACCACTGCAACCAGTAATTTTATTTGAAATAAATCTACAGCGGCAGAAATCACCTCGGCCTGATTGGTCAATTGAGTGATAGCCATGCCCAGTGGTAACCGACTTTGTTCAGATTCAAGAAAGTCTGTGAGACGCTCACCCAGTTTTAAACCGTTCTCACCTTTACGCATAACCACGCCAAGTACAATCGCATCTTCGCCTTGCGCGCGAATCAGGTAGCTTGGTGGATCTTCGTAGCCACGTCGAATGGTCGCTACGTCATCCAAACGTAATAAACTATCACCGATACGGATAGGTACGGCGGCCAGTTGCTCAGGATCGGCCAAGTCGGTATCTAAACGTAAATAAACCCGTGGCCCAGCGGTTTCTAAATGTCCGGCAGGTACCATACGGTTATGCTCATCAATTGCAGCAAATATTTCTAGAGCTGAAATGCCTAAATTAATCAGCCGTGCATTATCAAACTCGACATAAACACGCTCACTACGTTCACCAAGCAGTAAGGCTTTGTGAACACCTTCAACCTGTTGCAGTCGATCACGCATAGCTTCCGCATCACGAGTTAATTGCCACATGGGTAAACTGGGTGCAGTGAGGGCAATTAGGGTGAAATAAACATCTGAGAAATCTTCGTCAATAATTGGCCCGATAGCTTCGCGTGGCAAGTGTGGCATCTCATCTTGCATACGTTTACGTACTTGATAAAACAGCTCAGGAATTAAATCATTCGAAACATAATCATGAAACTCTATCTGTAAGTCGGCGCGACCCGGACGAATGCTGGTTTCGATACGGTAGAGGTGTTCAACTTCTTGAACTCGTTTTTCTAAACGATCTACTACCTGATCTTGCATTTCTAGTGTTGTTGCACCGGGCCAAAGTACCGATACCACCATAATTCTTACTGTAAAAGCTGGATCTTCTGCCCGCCCAAGAGACGAAAAAGCGTAAATACCTGCAACAATTGAAAACAAAATAAAGAACAGCGTCACCGAACGTTCACGTACCGCCAAAGCAGAGAGATTAGGGAAACTCATTATTTGAGCGCCTGCACTAACATGCCAGGCTTAAGTCGATTAGTGCCCAATGCAATAATTGGATTGCTTTGTATTAAATTATCGGCAGCAGTAACCCAGGCATATTCTGTATCCAATGAAATAATTTGCGCCGCAACCGGTTGTGCTTGATTATCTTGCAACTGCCAGATGCGCAGCTCCTTCCCTCTCTCATCCAACGCGCCCAGAGGAACTTTAAAGGTGTTAATAGCGCCCTCATCTTTAATAAAACGTGAACGTACCACTTCGCCCAAGGATAATGCCGGTTGATCCGCCAGTACTCGATAACGTGCACGCCAGGTGCGACTGGCAAGATCTGCCGCACCAGCAGCTTCACGAAGTTCTAGTGCATATGATTGCCCACTAGTTAATTGAACGTGACCGGTTTGACGTGGTTTAACCCCTTCTGGAAAAAACACCTCAATTTCTAGCTCACCCTCACGCGCCAAGATTGCAATTGTCTGTCCGAAGACAACCTTCTGACCAGGTTCACCAGTAACTTCAATCAATACTCCAGGATGTTCGGCACGTAAATTTGCATAACCTGAAGCATTACGCGACTGTTGTAATTGTGCATGTGCCGCATTAAGTCGTGTTCTTGCCTCTTGTTCAACTAATTCGGTGCGCTCTAATGCCTGTTCACTAATAAAACTTTCTTGTACCAATTTTCGGTCACGTGCAACATCAGCAGTCGCTGTAGCCAGAGCTGCTTGCGCAGCCATCTGTTCAGCCTTAGCAGCATGAATAGATTGTGTTAGGTCACGAGCATCTAGTTTGAATAAGGTTTGATCCTGTACCACCGTTTGGCCTGCATCAATATGCCGACTTGCAATACGCCCATTCAGTTGAAAAGATATAGGTATTTCAAAACGTGCTCGTACTGTTCCTGAAAGCATTAGCACCGATTGATTGTCCATTTGTACCTGAACTGTTTTGACCCAAGGAACTGGTGCTTGTACCAAATCATTTTTTTCATCACTAGAGCAAGCACTAAGCCAATAAATGGTGCTGATGAAGACAAGTAGCGGGATAAATTTCATTGTTGAATGTAGAGGGTTTTAGTTGGCGGCATACTACCTTAAATAGTTAGTTAGGACTATGTGGTATGCAGTGACCCATGGCTCCAATCTCGGACAGGCTCCAGGTATTATTGAATATGCTTATGTAAATGGTGCAATACCGCACAGAATATCTATCCATTAAACTTATTTACCGTCAAACCAGATTGGCGAATAATCGCCCGCAGAGCCCCCCGGTCCAATGTTTTATGATCTGGAACTAGCAGCTGAACAAAGGGAGTATCTCGCCGCAGAATAATATGGCTGCCATGTTGTCGCTTCTTATAGAACCCATAATGACTTAATATCCGAACACAGTCTTTACCGGAAATTGAGGTAGTTTACTCACACAGCGACTAACATCGCATCCAATTGATCTTCAGGCACAGGTAACCCGTCTTCCTCCAGTGCCGATACATACCCTTCTATTGCTTCCTTAATATTACTTAATGCCTCTTCTTTATTGCTACCCTGAGATATACAGCCCCGTAAGCTAGGGCATTCAGCAATCCAACAACCATCTTCTCCACGATACAAAATAACTTGTCTCATATTTACAACCTTTGTTTCTTCTTCAAAGTTCGCCAGTATAATCAAGAATGTATTTATCCTCATAATCAAGCAATCAGCCATCTTGATTTTTTTAGTGCAGCCATTGTACTTTGCTTTTATAGCTAGATTACTAAGAGTAGTTATTTCTAATAGGACAAACGTATTAAAACTTGAGAGTTCTGAGAGAGTTCTGAGGACACGATACTTAATTCAGAGTGTCATATACGCAATAATTAAGTATCGTGTCTCCAGAATTCACATGTATGCTTTTAGCAGGAATCCATGTGGTTGGCTTAGGTTCCTGCTAAAAGCATACAGGAATGACGGGGAAGCAGATATTTCTGGACATTAAAAATGCAAACCACTTTCTAATAGAAATGAAGGATGCCGAAATTCTTGCTCAATATTTGGGCGACATCGAAATGGAACGATTTATCGCCCTGATTCAGCGGGAGCCTTTTGACTATACTCAATGGAGAAAGGATATAGATGGCGATGAAAGCATTGAAGACATCAGTAGAAAGGCGGTGGCACTAAGAAATAAAAAATCTGATACCGCAGGTTGAGATATTCCTCGTTCCCACACTCCTGCGTGGGAATACATACTAAATTCATTGCGTTGCAACTGATACTATCTATTATTCAAATTCCGGTATGTGTTACCACGCAGGAGCGTGGGAACAAGAAACACCAAATTATTAGTTTCATTACAACTTGTTACCAGGATGTGGTGATTTTTGAGAAAATCGTGTTTGGTTCCTGTTGGGGTTCGTACCTCTCCCCAACCTACCGAGCTGAAATCATCACTTAATGAGGGGCTTTGCCCCTCATACTCCCCAAAGTATTTATAAAAAGATGATGAAGGTTACTGAAAGGAAGAGCTAGGGGTGTGTTTTCTAACCCTAATATAAACACCCAAAAGATAATTATTAATTTTTCTTGTTAGTGTTACCAATATATGGTAATTATTGGTAACAAATAAAGGATGTTAAAATTATGGGTAAAAATACAAGTATTTCATTAGGAGATCATTTTGAAGGTTTCATTAATGAACAAGTTTTACATGGTAGATATGGTTCAGCTAGTGAAGTGATCCGCGCTAGTCTACGTTTACTCGAAGAACGAGAGCAAAAAATCAAAGCACTGCGCCAAGCTTTAATTGATGGGGAGAAAAGCGGAGACGCAGGAGAATTAGATGTTGAAAAAATTAGAAACAACGCAAAACAAAAAGCAGGACTAACGCCTAAAAATGCTTAAAATCCGTAAACAGTCACTAGCAGAAAAAGACTTAGAAGGAATATGGCTATATTCTTTCAAAACTCACGGAGAACACCAAGCAGATAAATATTATGATGATCTGATCAAGGAATATATTTAATCGCCAATAATCCTCGTATAGGAACTTCCTGCGACAATATCAAAGCAGAATATAAACGATTTAAGATCAATCATCACATCGTATATTACAAAGTAACAGCCTCAACGATCACAATCGTAAGAGTGCTTCATGAAAAAATGGAACCATCAGGATACTTTAAAGATTAGCTTATTATTTGAATAATTTTCTAATCTTGCCATTCCTCACTTAATGATGTTATTTGCCATATCATCAGCACTAGGATAGTCCCTGCAAAGCAATGCAGCATTCATATTATCAATAAGTTACCGGATTGGTGCTACTAACAGAAATCTCCAGGAAAGTTGTTTTTGGGTTAACCCCATCGCAGGTGTTTGGTGATGCCACTTTTTTTGGAATAAGTCATGCTTTTCCTGCTCATCAATAGGAATACGTAAGCTTTTGTGCATTCGCATGTAATTATAGTTAAACAAATTGATCCAAAGTGCATGGTTAAAGTTTTCCTTCTTTTTACAGAAACCAAGTGACTTTCGTCTCAAAAATGAAATACGCTGCCGAAGCGTTAAATTAATTCGTTCAATATAAGATGTGTTTTACCTGGAAAATCTTTCGGTTCACCTTTAACAAAGCACTTTTTAACAGTGATTAAGATTCTACGAAAACTCTTCTTAACAATTTGCAAATAAACGTAGTTTCTTGTTTTAAATGCACTCTCTATCGCATTCTTATATGCGGCCAGTTTATCTGTTGTGATTTTCAGGGGGGGCTGATGAAAAGTTTCCCATTAAACGACTAATGCCTTCTACCAGTTTTGTGGCTATGTAAGTAGTGCGACTGCCTAGTTCAAAATTAATCCAAAATCTGGTGGGAACATCTATGCCAATAAATACCCAAAGCTGTTTTTTTTCTTACCTAAAAATGACCATAATTCATCCATTTGAATAAAAGAAACCATCAATGTAATCGTCATACAAATGAATATATGGAATTTATTCGATTTTTTGGCAATGCCTTTTTGCCATGTTTCTATCGTTCTCCGGTCTTTTTCGAGTATATCCGCAATCGCATCTATTGATAAAGCATAATGAATCAACTTGGCTATTTGGATATATTCTTTAAAACTGCCATGCTTACCAAATATATCGCTGTAGTTAGTTTCAGAGAAACGGTGTTCACCACCAGCACAATAGAACATTTGGCGAGGTGACTGGTCATTTTTAGTGCGATATATACCATCCTTACGAATAGTGTTTTCTTCTGACTGATAATGGG
Organism: Nitrosomonas sp.; assembly: GCA_021774055.1. Lineage (GTDB taxonomy): Bacteria > Pseudomonadota > Gammaproteobacteria > Burkholderiales > Nitrosomonadaceae > Nitrosomonas. The sequence continues at coordinate 18,925 of JAJFJL010000179.1, forward strand.
AGCAACTAGCACGAGGACAAAATAAGTATAATTCAGTATTAATATTGGATTGGTACATTCTTACTCCAGCATATTTAATAATCTATTCGGATAAATATGCCAGAAAATACTCGCGCTTGCATCAACTGCATTGCTTTGTAAGGACTATCCAATATGTTCCACTACCCTTGCAAATCACCTGTCTAACTAACAAAGTAATTGATCAAGCATTCTCCTCGCCACCTAATGCATCAATAAGATCAGGCAATAATTGGGCCAGCTCTCCAGTCATCATAGTTAGATCATTATCAAATAATTCATCTGCAGTTTCAGCAGGCTCTTTCAGCACATCAAGTGGTGCGACTCTACGCAATTGCATATTTTCATGTAATACAAAAGAAATTTTGTCACGCCAGGTTATGGCAAGTTTGGTGGCCTCTTTACCGACTTTAACATGCTGCGCGATTTCTTCTGAGTCTAAGGCATGGCGGGTGTAGCTAACTGTAGATTGTTCATCATCCATAGCACGTAATTCACAATGTCTATCAACAGTAAACACCGCTGGAATATCACTACCTGAAAGCCATCCGGTCATGGCTACAGTAGGTGAAATATTGGTGCTCAAAGGTTTTAATGTTACATCATCAATTGATTTAAAGAGTGTTTCCACAAATTCATCCGCTTTATTGATATTTGAAGTATCAATAACAAACCATCCGCCAACAGTATCAATCCACGCATATGTTTTATGGCGCACAGTAAATGCACGAGGTAGTAATTCGACCGTGACATCTTCTTTAATCTCTTTCAATTGTTTGCGCCCTGGTTTATATCCTTGTTGCTGCTCTATTTCTAGAGCACGCTCTTTAGCTAGTTGATTAATCACGCTTGCAGGCAATAACTTTTTTTCAGTACCAAGAGCAATAAGACTATGTTGGCCAAGCGCAGCCACAAAACTTTCATTTTCTTCTTTAGGAGAAACCCAGCCAATACTTTGCATTGCCATACTTAAGCAAGGTTGCAGTGGGTGAATGGAAAGTTGTTCATTCAGGGCTTCAGTTGTTATGTTCCAACCTTTCATACGATAGATTTGTAAATTTTTAAACCACATAATTTCTTCTTCTCAATTGAATGATTTTATTTTTGGAGGGGAGGGTATATATACTTCGCACGGCCATAGCTTCGGTTTTCTAGTGGATCATTTTACCAGTATCAGCGTTACTGAAACAATTGTACAGCTAGCTGTTGGCTTGTTTCAGCGCCTTGTTCTTGACAAAAGTTATCACAGCATAAGATCCGAAACTATGACCGTGCGAAGTATATTGTCACCTAGATTTTGCACCTAAGTAAACTTTATTCTTTAGGAATATGAATATTATATGTGCTAGCGCAGCTAGGATCTAAGTAATATCAACCGGTGGATAGATAAAACCCTGTAAAATCCCTGCTATTATTTTTATCGCTGTTTTATTTCCTCGTCCTTTGTATGAAGGGTGTCCTTTTATTTGAATATCTTTATGTCAACACTTACATTCCAAGAAATCATTCTTAGCTTACAAAACTACTGGAGCAGGCAGGGTTGTGCGCTATTGCAACCTTACGATATGGAGGTGGGTGCAGGCACCAGCCATACTGCTACTTCTTTGCGTGCACTGGGGCCAGAGCCCTGGCGGGCAGCTTATGTGCAACCTGCTCGCCGTCCGAATGATGGTCGTTATGGTAACAATCCCAATCGCTTACAACATTATTATCAATATCAAGTAGTACTCAAACCGGCACCTAGTAATATTATAGATTTATATTTTGCATCATTGAAAGAACTAGGCCTTGATCTAAAAAAGAATGATCTTCGTTTGGTTGAAGATGATTGGGAAAACCCAACCTTAGGTGCCTGGGGATTAGGCTGGGAAGTATGGTTAAACGGTATGGAAGTGACTCAATTCACGTACTTTCAACAGGTTGGTGGTATTGATTGCAAACCAATTACAGGTGAAATCACCTATGGGTTAGAGCGCTTAGCTATGTACTTACAAGGTGTGGAAAATGTATTTGATTTAGTTTGGACAGAAGGGCTTACTTACGGGGATGTTTTTCATCAAAATGAAGTAGAACAATCCATCTATAATTTTGAATGTAGTGATACCGAATTTCTGTTTTTAGCGTTTACTAAACATGAGCAACAAGCTAATAATTTAATTGATCAACAATTAGCATTGCCAGCATATGAACAAGTATTAAAAGCTGCGCATACCTTTAATTTACTGGATGCACGTGGTGCAATTTCAGTTACCGAACGTGCCGCTTATATTGGCCGTATCCGTAATTTATCGCGCCGTGTAGCACAAGCTTATTTTGCCAGCCGCGAGCGTTTAGAGCCACCTTTCCCTATGGCACCACGCGAATGGGTTGCACAAATGCCACAAAAAACGGAATCCGCATGAGCACAAAGAATTTACTGGTTGAACTATTAGTTGAAGAATTGCCGCCTAAATCGTTACAAAAACTGGGTAATAGTTTCGCTGAGATATTGGTGAATCAACTAAAATCTCAGAATTTACTGGGTGATGATGTAACGATTACAACTTACGCTTCACCGCGTCGTCTAGCTGTTCATATAACCAAAGTATTAGCACAGGCGGCAGACAAGTCAGTTTCATTTAAATTAATGCCGGTAGGTGTTGGTTTGGATAGTAATGGAGAAGCTACGCCTGCTTTACTTAAAAGACTGGCCAGCATAGATGTTGGTGCATCTGCTGTAGCGCAGCTTAAACATGAACAGGTAGGTAAGGCCAAAATGCTTTTCTTAGACCGGACTGTCAAAGGAATACATCTGACTGAAGGGTTGCAGCTGGCACTAGATGAAACTATTGCTAAATTACCAATTCCGAAAGTGATGACTTATCAACTTGCTGACGGTTGGCAGAGTGTCAACTTTGTGCGCCCAGCACACCTACTAGTTGCATTGCATGGTGCCGAAATTATACCAATTAGCTGTTTAGGTTTGACTGCTGGCAATATAACTAAAGGTCATCGTTTTGAAGCTAAAACTGACACAATTGTGATTGATAACGCTGACAGTTATGCGCAACAATTAAAAACAGATGGCGCAGTGATTGCTAGCTTTAGCGAACGTCGGGATGAAATAAAACGTCAACTCACAGCTGCCGCTGCAGCAGAAAATCTTGCACCAATCAAAGATGAGGCTTTATTGGACGAAGTAACCGCATTGGTTGAGCGTCCAAATGTATTGCTTGGTAAATTTTCTGATGAGTTCCTTGAAGTTCCACAGGAATGTCTAATTCTTACCATGAAAGCCAACCAGAAATACTTCCCATTACTAGACGCTGCTGGCAAATTAACCAATAAGTTTTTACTGGTTTCTAATATTCGACCTGCAGATACTAGTCTAGTAACAAGCGGTAACGAACGAGTAGTACGGTCACGTTTAGCTGATGCAAAATTCTTTTTTGACCAAGATCGTAAAAAAACTTTAGAGGATCGACTACCTGGATTAGACAAGGTGGTCTATCACAATAAGATTGGCACCCAAGGGTTACGTATTGCTTATGTGCGTACTATCGCCAAAGCAATTGGCCAACAACTAGGTGGCGCTGAATTAGCTAAACAGGCAGATCAAGTAGCAATGCTAGCGAAAGCTGACTTGCTTACAGATATGGTAGGAGAGTTCCCAGAACTGCAAGGGATTATGGGGCGTTATTATGCGCAACACGAAGGTATGGATGACAGCATTGCATTTGCCATTGAAGATCACTATAAACCACGTTTTGCTGGTGATGAATTACCACGTAACTTAGCTGGAATCTGTGTTGCATTAGCAGATAAACTAGAAACATTGATTAGTTTATTTGGTATCGGACAAATCCCAACCGGTGATAAAGATCCTTTTGCACTACGCCGTCATGCGTTAGGCGTTATTCGGATCTTGATTGAAAAAGATTTGCCACTTGAAATAAATACTTTGATTACACAGATAATAGAGATTATTCAAGATAAAAATATTCCTGCACAATGGGCACAGCAAACAAGCGCAGAAATTAATACTCATTATCGCCAAATTCCAACCGCCGCACATGAAAAATTATTGATTTTTATTTATGAAAGATTAGCTGGTAGCCTACGTGAACAAGGATATAGTGCGCAAGAAGTAGATGCAGTATTAGCCCTGCAGCCACAAAATTTAAGTGATATTCCTAAACGCTTGGCTGCGGTACGTACTTTTGCTGATTTACCAGAAGCAAAAAGTCTTGCTGCTGCTAATAAACGGGTTGGTAATATCCTGAAGAAAGTAAGCGACGATATAAGTACTACGGTTGATACAGCACTGTTGCAAGAGCCTGCCGAGCAAATGCTTAATCAACAATTAACTGATATCTTGCCGCAAACAACAAAAACTTTTCTGGCTGGTGATTATGCGTCATCACTACAGACACTGGCAGCATTGAAATCCCCAATTGATGATTTTTTTGATCATGTGATGGTGAATAGTGATAATGCTGCATTACGTAATAATCGCTTGGCGTTATTGGCTCAATTACAACAAGCTATGAACCGTGTTGCCGATATTTCAAAATTAGCAACTTAAAACAAGGCAGAAACAAAATGAAGCTGGTTATTATCGATAATCACGGTGTGATTAATCATAGAAGCAATACTTTTATCAAAACAGCGGATGAATGGACGCCAATTAGCGGCAGTTTAAGAGCTATCGCACGTCTTACACAGGCTGGTTATCGTGTTGTTATTGCCTCCAATCAATCAGGTATTGGGCGTGGTTTATTAGATATGACAGCGTTTAATGCGATTAATGAAAAAATGCATAAAGCGGTACACCATGCGGGTGGGGCGATTGATTCTATCTTTTTTTGTCCACATACTAACGAAGACAAATGTCAATGTCGCAAACCAGAGGTTGGTATATTTAAAGAAATTATGCAACGTTATCGGATTGACTTAAAAAATATTCCAATAATTGGTGATTCATTGCGAGATATGCAGGCGGCAATTAAAGTGGGGGCATCTCCTATTTTAGTTTTAACTGGTAGTGGCAATAAAACTAGTGCTAATAAAGCACTACCTGAAAACACACAAATTTTTGCTGATCTAGCGGCTGCCACTGACTTTTTAACAGGATAAAACTATGCTGGCAATCTTGCGCTCGACACTTTACATGTTATTACAAATTATTATCACCCCTCCTTACGCGATAATAACCCTGGCTTGTTTTCCACTCTCTGCTCACAATCGATATCGTGTTACCTCTAGCTGGACACGTATTATGTTGTTTTTACTGCGAACAATTTGTGGTGTTCGTTACCAGGTATTAGGCGCAGAAAATATCCCTAAGAAACCAAGTGTTATTATCTCAAAACATCAGTCAGCCTGGGAAACACTTGCCTTTCAACAAATATTCCCGCCTCAAGTATGGGTATTAAAGAAAGAACTTTTACGAATTCCATTTTTTGGTTGGGGGTTAGCTATGACTAGCCCAATTGCAATTGATCGTAGTTCTGGCAAAGCCGCGCTTGATCAAGTTGTTGAACAAGGAAAAGATAGATTAAAACGCGGCTTTTGGGTGGTTGTGTTTCCTGAAGGCACACGCATAGCACCTGGTAAAAAAGGTAAGTATCGTATTGGTGGTGCTTGGCTGGCAACCCATACTAATGCGCTAGTAGTGCCAGTAGCACATAACGCGGGTGAATTATGGGGAAGAAATTCTTTTGTGAAAAATCCGGGTACTATAACTGTCAGTATTGGTGCGCCGATTGATCCCACTGGTATGGAACCAGTCGTATTAAATGCTCAGGTAGAAACTTGGATTGAAACCGAGGTTAAGCGTATTAGTAATTGTGGCTAATATTTGTCATATCAAGCTGGGTGATAAACAAATCACCTATACATCTAAACCATCTATGCGACGACGGTCAATTGGATTAAAGGTAAACCATAGTGGCTTAACAGTTTATGTGCCGTCGGATAAAACACAGTTCCAGGTTGAATCATTTCTACAGAAAAGTACTGTTTGGATAACCAAGTATCTTGGTCGTTGGGAAAATAAGAAATCGCTTAAATTAATCTGGCAGCAAGATGCAATATTTCCATTATTAGGAGAACCTTGGCAATTGCTAGCGCTGGCATCTGATTCACCTAAAATGATACCATTAGCAGCAAGAATTGCCACTAAAAATCAAGAAGTGTCGTTATCCTGCAAGCAAATTGAAACTATTGTTATGGCCTGGTACAGCCATCAAGCAATGGCTTGTTTCAGTGAACGTATTGCGTATTATGCTGACAAATTGGCGTTGCCATTACCCCAGTTACGATTGTCACAAGCACAATCCCGATGGGGCAGCTGCAATATAAAAGGGATTGTGCGTTTAAATTGGCGCCTAATTCAGATGCCGGTTCATTTGATTGATTATGTTGTTGCACATGAGCTTGCACATCTAATTGAAATGAATCACTCAAAGGCATTTTGGCGCATAGTCGGCAGTATTTATCCAGATTACCTGGGTGCTCGTAAAGAATTAAATACATTTAGTTGTTAATATCGTGCGATACACTTCGCGCGGCCACGTAAAGTTTAACCTAGATCCTGCAAGTGATTATGCATATAGTGTGTAACAAATTGTTTCATAGAGTAAACTTTATTCTGCATGGAATACTTATTGATATTCCTAAAGAATAACGTTTGCTATATGGAACAATCTGTTGTGCAAAATGTGTATGATCACTTGCAGGATCTAGGCTTAATGTTTTTTTAAACCCCTATGGGGTTATTTTGTGATGTACTACTAACCTAGTAAACAGGAGATGTTATGAAAACAGTTTCAATCTTAACTGCGGCAATATTCGCGTTATCCCCGATCTACGCTCATGCTGGTGGTAATCCTGAGCAAGTTGCCTTTCCTCAAGGATATGAAGAGTCTTTTACTAAATATGACACTGCTAATCGAGCAAACCAGAAACAAGTTGCTAAGTTTTATGCAAATGAAACTGCTATTAGTAGCTATGCTGGAGGTAATAACGCTGACTCAGGTTCAGTCATTGTGATGGAAATTTATAGCCCAAAAACTGATGCTGATGGCAAGCCAATTCCTGGAGATGACGGTATTTTTCAGATTGATGAGCTAGCAGCGATTGCCGTGATGGAGAATAATAGTGACTGGGATGAGTCTTTCTCACAAGATGAGCGCACTGGTGATTGGGGCTTCGCGGTTTATGAAACTGACGGCACACCAAAGAGCAATGATCTTAACTGTGTCCAATGCCATACCCCGCTTGATGGCCAGGATTATTTGTTTACCTATCAAAGACTAGTTGATTTTGTGAAGAATAACTAAGTTACATATTTTAATAGTACCTAGATCATAGAGGACATCCTTCATCTTGATCTAAAAGTAATTTGCACCCCGTCATTCCTGCATGTTTTTAGCAGGAATACAAGCCAATGCGGATTTTCTCTAGAAACGCACAGGAATGACGTATACCAAGGAGCGGGACAACCGCATTAAAATATATTGATTTGTGCATCAAGGGGTCAGCCAGTTTGATTTTTTAGCTTATCTATTGTACCCTGTTCTTATGGCTAGATTACCAAGAATAGTTGTTCCTAATCAAACTCTGCACATTATGCATCGAGGCAATAATGGGCAAGATATATTTGAATCTGTAGAGGATATGACTCGGATTAAAGAAGATATTAAACATTCTTTGTCAAAATCAGGTTGTTCTCTACATGCTTATGTCATTATGACGAATCATTTGCATTTACTTGTTACGCCCAAAAACAAGGCGCAATTGGCTATTTTCATGCAATCTATGGCAAGTCGATATGTTCGTTATTTTAATATGAAGCACCAGCGAACAGGCACTATCTGGGAGGGGCGCTTTAAGTCATGCTTGATTGATAGTGAGCACTATTTATTTGCTTTGTATAAATATATTGAAATGAACCCAATCAAAG
>JAJFJL010000180.1 GCA_021774055.1 Nitrosomonas sp.
CGTCGTGGTTTGTTGCGTATGGTAAGTCGTCGCCGTAAGTTGTTAGATTATTTGAAACGTAGCAATATTGATGCATATCGAACACTAATTGATCGTCTGGGTTTACGTAAATAATTTGCCAATTATTTTATTTAGCTAGTAGTAGTTATATCTGGCAAGTATATAAAATTTAAATCAGGTAGAGTGGTAAGAGCTTAAAAATTAGACGAAGTAATTTCATTTTAAAAGTAAAAGGATTGTTAATTGAAACCAATCAAAAAAACCATTACCTACGGGCGTCATCAACTAACACTAGAAACCGGGGAAATCGCTAGACAAGCGCATGGCGCTGTTATGGTTACAATGGATGATACAGTTGTTTTGGTTACTGTAGTCGGATCAAAAAGCGTAAGACAAGGTCAGGATTTTTTTCCGTTAACTGTTGATTATCAAGAAAAATTCTATTCTGCAGGTAGAATTCCAGGTAATTTCTTTAGACGTGAAGGTCGACCTTCAGAAAAAGAAACACTCACTGCTCGATTGATTGATCGGCCAATTCGACCATTGTTTCCAGAAGGTTTTTATAATGAAGTGCAGGTTGTTGTAACCGTTATGTCTTCTGATGACGAAGTTGATGCTGATATTCCTGCTTTAATTGGTACTTCAGCCGCATTAGTACTTTCAGGTATTCCATTTGACGGTCCTATTGGTGCTGCTCGTGTTGGCTATGTTGATAATGAATATGTCTTAAATCCAACAATTACTGAGTTAAAACAAGCACAATTAGATTTGGTTGTGGCTGGTACTGAGCAAGCTGTATTAATGGTCGAATCTGAAGCAATGGAATTGCCTGAGGATATTATGCTTGGCGCTGTAGTTTACGGTCATGAGCAAATGCAAATAGTAATTAATGCTATTAACGAATTGGCTGATGAGGCTGGTGTTACTGCATGGGATTGGGCGCCAGCAGAGAAAGATACTGAGTTAGCTGAAAAAATATCAGCTTTAGCTGAAGAAGATTTTCGTAAAGCATTTCAATTAAAACAAAAACAAGTTAGATCGGATGCACTAAAAGAAATTAAGCAGCGAATCGTGACAGAGCTTGGTGTTGGTACTGAGGATGGGCCTGATGCACAGGCTGTTAATGAAATTTGTTTTGAGATTGAATCAAAGATCGTACGTAATCAGATACTTGATGGTGAGGCAAGGATAGATGGGCGTGGTACACGAACTGTTCGTGCAATTACAGTTCGTAATGGAGTATTGCCGCGCACACATGGTTCTGCGTTGTTTACTCGTGGTGAAACGCAAGCTCTGGCAGTTGCTACGCTTGGTACAGCACGTGATGAGCAAAAAATGGATTCGTTGCAAGGTGATTATTCTGACCGTTTCATGTTGCATTACAATATGCCTCCTTACGCAACTGGCGAAACCGGCAGAGTAGGTACACCAAAGAGGCGTGAAATTGGTCATGGTCGTCTTGCTAAACGTGCGTTGCTTGCAGTGCTTCCTTCACCAGAAGAATTTGGTTATTCATTACGTGTTGTTGCAGAAATTACTGAATCAAATGGTTCTAGTTCTATGGCATCTGTTTGTGGAGGTTGCCTTGCCTTAATGGACGCAGGTGTGCCGTTAAAAGCACATGTGGCAGGTATCGCAATGGGATTGATCAAAGATGAAAATCGTTTTGCGGTGTTGACTGATATTCTTGGAGATGAAGATCATCTTGGTGATATGGACTTTAAAGTAGCAGGTACTGAGCAGGGTATCACTGCGCTACAAATGGATATAAAGATCCAAGGTATTACTAAAGAAATTATGTACGCTGCTTTGGCTCAAGCTAAAGAAGGTAGGCTGCATATTCTTGAAATTATGAAGCAAGCATTACCTTCAACCCGTGAAGATATCTCAGCTTATGCGCCACGTATTATCAAGCTTAAAATAAATCCTGAGAAAATTCGTGATGTTATTGGTAAAGGTGGCGCTGTTATACGAGCATTAACAGAAGAAACTGGCACAACAATCGATATCGCAGATGATGGCACAGTAACTGTAGCTTGCGTTAGTGCAGAAGGTGGCGAATTAGCTATAAAACGGATTGAAGATATTACCGCAGAAGTTGAGGTTGGTAAGATTTATGATGGAACAGTGTTAAAACTGCTTGATTTTGGAGCAATTGTTAGCGTTCTTCCTGGGAAAGATGGTTTGTTACATATTTCTCAAATTGCAAATGAACGTGTCAATAGTGTTGCTGATTACCTTAAAGAAGGGCAGTCTGTGAGAGTTAAAGTATTAGAGGCAGATGATAAAGGTAGATTACGTTTAAGTATAAAAGCAATTGAAGCAGAAGAAAATGTAGAAAATAAAGCAGAAGATCAATCGTAGTTTATCAATGAAGTAGCCCTGTATTTATGTATCAGAGTACAGGGCTACTAGTTTTTGTTCATTTAAATTATTTAGCCATTTGTTTTTCTCTTATCTCATCTATTGTCTTGCAATCAATACATAGAGTTGCTGTAGGGCGTGCTTCAAGACGCCGCAGACCTATTTCAATTCCGCATTTATCACAATACCCATACTCATCACTATTTATTTTAGTAATTATTTCATCAATTTTTTTAATTAATTTACGCTCTCTGTCACGATTCCTTAATTCCAGTGCCATATCTGATTCTTGACTGGCGCGGTCATTAGGGTCCGCGAAAACAGTTGCGTCGTCTTGCATAGCATGGACAGCGCGATCAATTTCCCTGGCAAGTTCTTTTTTAATATTTTCCAGTATCCTGCGAAAATGAGCCAGTTGTTCTGGGCTCATGTAATCTTCCCCCTCTTTAGGCTCATAGGGAATTATTTTTTTATTTTGTTCTAGCTGCATTTTTAAATGATCCTGTTTAACTAAACAATATGCAAAAGCATGCTTTTTCAGGGAGCGTATTATACATCAAGTACAAATGAGTCTTTGGATAAAATAACATCATGTAATACTTATGCCAATTTAAAAATTTAATTATTTTAGCAATGTCTTAGTCAAAGTTAGAAATCAGTAAGAAATCACCGGCACTCCGCACACTATTACCCAGATCCAGCATATAATTTTTCGTATTTAACTTCCAATAGTTTTGGCAAATTGATATGACGATTATTTAGATTAAGAACAATGGGTTGTATTTGAGTGATGATAAGAACATGAATGCCGCTAAAATATTGAAACACCCAGTGAGCAGTTGGACATACGGTTCCTTTACCTTGTCGATCTGGGAAGGTTGCAGATTGTTTTTTCAGTATTTCACGGATACTATACTCCAGTGTCTGCATAAACCATTAAACAAAGCGTCATTGCCATCATCAGTGCCATGATGATCGCATTAAAACAGATAACGTATGTATATGCAATATGTTACATCATTAAGGCTGCTATTTTTAAAGATTGTGATTTAACATATTGTTTGTATTGTATATTAATTCTACCTGAAATACCATGGAGCCCAATGGTGAGCGCGCCAAGGTTAGCGCGTAGCCACTTTCCTTGAAATGATTTCAGGCATTGTGATTTGCAAACTATGCGCACGATGTCAGGCAGTCATCAGGTATATATGAGATTTTATTATAATTTCTTAGATGCGTTGGAAACCGGGGTCAAATATTTATGGTGGTTTTATACCGATAATTTATTGTTGTATGAAGTTTACAGCGCCGATTAATTTTTCAGTAGCGTTCTCATCGCCACTGTTAATATTAATAATATGATTTGCTTCATTTTCTGATAGGGGCTCTATAGTCGTCAGTTGGTGTTGCAGTACTTCAATGGTTGCTTCCGAAGCATCCGTATCAGCTTTGGCGCGTTTTTTTATCCACTGATGAAGTAACTGTTCTTCGGCATGAAAATGTAAAATAACAAAAGAAATATTCAGTTCTTTTGCTAATGCCTGAAAGGGTTGTCGGTGTGCTTGCTTAAGAAAAGTTGCATCAATAATGACTGAGAAACTACTCTGACATAGCTTTTTGGCTGTGGTGAGTAAGTGGTGATAGGTACGCTGACTTGCATCTGCACTGTAAATTTTATGAATATTTGCTGAACCCGTGTGTGCTTCTGCTTGCAATCCAAAAAGACGTTTACGTTCCACGTCCGAGCGCAGGCGGATCAAGCTCAGTTTCTCCAGTAAGGGTTGGGTTAGTGTGGTTTTTCCAGAGCCAGAAACACCGTAAGTAATAAAAAGCGTTTGCTGGTGATGATGCGTAAATGACTCAGCCTGCGTTATATATTCCTGGTATTGTTTGAATGCCAGTTGTTTTTCATGTTTGGAAAGCATCGGTTGATGGGTTCGAATGATCGCCACTTTTGCGCGTACCAGCGCGCGATAAACCTGGTAGAACTGGAATAATATCAAACCAGCATAATCACCGCTGCACTGCAAGTAACGGTCAAGCAGACGTGCAGCAAAATTGTCGTGTCCACGGTCAATCAGATCCATGGTAGTGAAAGCGATTTCACTGATTACATCAATCCAGCGAAGCAATGCATTGAATTCGATGCAGTCGAAAATAACGATTTTCTCATCAATTAAAGCGATATTGGCTAGATGCAAGTCACCATGACAATTACGCACGAAACCGCCGGCTTTACGTTGTTTGATGTGTGGCAATAGTTGTGTGTATTTTGTCTGGCTCCAGTTTTTTAGTGTTTCAAGTTGCCTAATATCGTTATCATCACTGAGCCGTGTGAAAATTTGCTGGAAATTTTCTTCAACGGGTTCCAGTACGCTTGCTGGATTGCCATAGTCACTATCTTTGCCAGCTATTTCAATCTGCTCGTGGAATGCTGCGATATTATCGGCTAATTGGTCAATATGTTTAGGTTTAAGTGCATGGCTTGCCAGCACATTATCTAATCGGTCTGCTTGAGAGAATTGACGCATTTTGACGGCATATTCAATGATCGGTTCAGTTCCCAAAACAGGTGATTCCGGTTTGCCACCGATAGCAATGACATCCAAATATATCTGTGGTGCCAGGCGACGATTGAGCGCCAGTTCTTGCAAACAATAATGGTGTCGTTTTGCCAGGCTAGAAAAGCTCAAGAAACCCAGATCGATAGGCTTTTTGATTTTGTAGGCATAGTCACCGGTGAGCAAAACCCAAGAAATATGGGTTTCTATCACCTGGAAATGGCTGATAGGGTGATTGTAAAGCGCCGGGTTCTGCAGTGCTTTAATTAAGGTGATATCAGGCATGATGCCATGGCCTCAAGATTCTATTAATATTAATCGATACGCAGACCAAACACGTACTGAATGTGCAGGGCATTATTACTTTCAATCGCGCTAATAGTTTCTATTTGCTCTACTGGACTGGCTTGCAAAATATGTTTAAACGATGACCCATTTCCAGCAATGCTGAGAGGCTAACTGTTCCCGTAAATATCAAGTTGAAGGAGAATGTTAGGAGGCCTGTCCGAGAATAGTAATCGTAACGAGGCAAAGCCATTTTTAGGCAGATTTTTTGATCATTTGAGGAGAATAGTTGTTCTATTTAACGAAAATTATCGAGAAATAGGGCCAAAATTGCTTTTACACATTAGATTATTCTACTCTCGGACAGCCTCCTAGTTTCATTTCTCGTTGCTTGATTTTCTATCTGACCATACCGGTTAGTTTGGTAGGTGGTGTTTCCTTTTTAGGTTTTTTTGCTTCTTTATTCTTTCGTTGCTGACCTTTAGCCATGATAGTGCTCCTTGGGTGGTTGCATTTATGTGATGAGTTAAATAACTGTAACGCCGCGTGTTGATCAGTATAGCGAATTCTCAGCAGTTTATCTATGTATTTAGAACCGCTCCAACGGCTTCAAATAACGCCATAGACCGGGCTGTATTGGAATGTTGGACCTGACACCGTTAATTATTCCTTCGCTACAGCGTTGGAACGTACGCAGCGAAGGCGAATCGAGGTATGAGTGTCCCGGAGGACCGTGGGAATTAGTGAATGTCTGACGATTGGGCTTTTACTCATAATGTGACCAAAGTCTAAGCACTTTCACGATATGTGCTTCCTCCATAACCTGGTATACAAGACGATGCTTAATATTAATTCTGCGTGAGTACAGTCCGCTTAGGTCGCCGACCAATTTTTCAAAAGGTGGTGGGTTCTGATAGGGGTCTTCGTACAGGATATCGAGTAACGCCTGTACTTTATTTTTTAGCCCTGATGCAGATATTTTCTTGGCATCTTTTGCTGCATGTTTTGTATAAACAAGCTGCCAGTTCACCAATCAAGTTCCTTGGTGCATTCGACAGCGGGTTCGTCTAACCCTTCTAAAATGGCTTTGCGCATGCCGGGAATGGACAATAAATGCAACGTTTCTGAGATGGCATTCCAATCTTCTTCGCATACCAGTACTGCATTATTTCTTTTTCCGGTGATCACAATAGGTTTGTGCGTCTCTGCGGCCTCGTCAATCAGGTTGTATAGTTTGGCTCTTGCTTCAGTGGCATTAAGAATTGTCATGGTGGATTCCTCCTTTGCAGCAACGTACGCTATTGGGTACGTAAGTTCAAGTTGAGTTTTTAGAAATAACTTGTAGTTTCGTTCCGTATTATCTTGTTCCGGTTGGTGATAGGTATGCCGGGGTATGAGTTCCCACGGGGGACCGTAGGAACTAGGAAACCAGGAAAATAATTGCCGCTTGTTTATCGTTCGGTATAGCGAATTTTTGACAGTTTATCGATGTATTTAAAACCGCTGCAGCGGCTTCAAATAACGCCATAGACCGGGTTGTAGTTTGGACATGGCAATTCGTCCGATGCGAATACGTTTCATGGATAGCAAGGTTAGCCCGACGGTTAAACACATGTGAGCAATTTGTCCTGGTATTACGCCTTTGAGCGCAAAGCGCAGTCGGGTTTCGTTTTGCCAACTGACTTTGATTGGGGGTAATGATTGGCCATTAAATTTAATGCCGTGATTGAGTTGCTTAAGTCCGTGGGGGGATAGTTTTCCGTCAACTTCAACGATATATTCTTGTTCTATAGTGGCTGAGTTTTTGGTCAGCTTACGCGCTATTCGCCAGTCCTGTGTAAACACCAGTATTCCGCCCGCATTGCGTTCCAATGGTGTGCACGGTGTTAGTTGTAAAAAATGTTGTTTGAGTAGGCGGATGCCGGAACAATCATCTGTTGCACGTGTTGCGGCGCAAATCAATTTCTGTGTAATGGTGACATCATTGTCTGTGCTGGCTAGCTGGTGAAACAAGATAGTCACTGGTTCAACCGGGTTCAGGTTTGCTTCCGGGTGCAGTTCCACCTTTTGCTGCGATACCATGAATTGTGGTTCTTCTATCACCTGTCCATTAACCATGACCCAGCCACCCATAATATATAGATCTGCCTCACGGCGAGAGCAGGGAATTAATTTGGCAAGGTGCTTTGCGAGGCGAATGGAGGTTGTCATAATAAGTGTGTCTCGAAAATGAATGGTGCCATTGTATGGTAATTACCGATTAATTTATGCGTTAATAGATGGCTCATACACTGTAAAATAAAATCATGGAAATAAATAAGAAACCAAGCTTGGACAGCATAACGCTTGAGATGATTGTCACACAACTGGCCGAACATGTTGGTTGGGAAGCCATGGGTGAGGCAGTACCGATACGTTGTTTTACGCACGATCCCAGCGTTAAATCCAGTCTGAAATTTTTGCGAAAAACACCGTGGGCCAGAAAGAAAGTCGAGCAGTTGTATTTGCAGCATGCGCCGTTTTAATTTCTCGCTGTTTGCGGTAGGACGCTTTATTGCCGATTTTTATCAATGACGCAACTGGCACTGGTTCAGTTGAGTTCCGCGCCTAACTTGTTGTTTTTCATAAATTCAGGTCGCCACCGGCACTTGTCCTGATGCCACCTAAGCTTGACCCAAACTCAGTCATAATGTCGTTAT
>JAJFJL010000019.1 GCA_021774055.1 Nitrosomonas sp.
ACATAGGTTTTATAAAGAGTTTGACGTAGAGGAGAATCAAATAGGGTTGCAAGAAGGATTGCAAAAAGGACGGCAAGAGGGAAGACAAGAAGGACGGCAAGAGGAAAGACAAGAAGGGCGACAAGAAGAAAGTTTAAGATTGATTGTCCGAATGATACGACATAAATTTGGTGTAAATAACGAAACTAAACAGATTGAAAGAAAGTTGCAGATATTAACAATAGAGCAGTTAGAAGAATTAGCCGAAGATTTGCTTGAATTGTCTGAAATTAATGCGGTGAATAAATGGGTTACTGCCAAGATAAAATAATAATGTAGGGCGAGCATTGGCATCCTTCAATATTTGGTTTACATTTTAAAAAGACCAAAGACCAAAGACCAAAGACCAAATTGGCTGACCTCTTGATTCCAGAAATTTTATCAAATTGGCGAAGGTATTGAAAGATGAGAACAGAATCACGAACCGCTTTTCAACGCGGCAAACAAGCACGTAAATTAGATGATATTACCGGGGCGATTAAGTTCTTTAAAGCTGCTATCCAGCTCAAACCAGATTTCATAGCCGCTTATAACAATCTAGCCAACGCTCTACAAACCAATAATCAACTTGAAGAAGCAGTAGAGATCTATCAACAGGCTTTGCAGATCTCACCAAATACCGCAATTTTACATTGTAATTTTGGCAGCCTTAGGCAAATTCAAGAGCTACCAGAACAAGCCATTGCTTGTTACCAACAGGCAATAAAGTTGCAACCAGATTTAGTAATTGCTCATCACAACCTAGCAAAACTTCTTGTCACACAAGAACGTTTTTCTGAAGCAGATAAGGCTTATCAAGACGCATTACAACTGCAACCTGATGCGGTAGATGTTAATTTTGATAGAGGACGTTTGTATCATCAAATGGGTCTTATTGAATTAGCGATTCAATGCTACAAAGCAGCGATTCGTCTTCAACCAACTTTATTAAATGCCTACAATAATTTAGGTGAGGCTCTGAAAAGTTGTGGAGACATACCAAAAGCTAAGCTTTGTTTTGAAAAAGTACTCAAACTAGATGATGAAAATGATTTGGCACATTTTTGTTTAGCTCAGGTGTTGGATGACGAAGGTGAATACGAAGCCGCGCTATATCATTGTGAGCGTTCATTAGCTTTAAAGCCTGACAGAATAAACGCCTTTTATCATCTAAATTATCTACGCTTAAAATTGGTTGATTGGCAAGATTATGAGCAACATGTTGCTGAACTAATAACGCGAACTGAAGCACATTTGGCAGAAGAAAATTCATCCGAACTTTCACCAATGATTTTGTCAATGTTTCCTGTATCTATCGAATTACTCAAAAAAGTGGCAGAACAACGCTCGCAAGCGCAAGCACGTAGCGTTAGTTGGATGCAAGAAAAACTACCAAAAACATATTTATCAGCATCGCCTGAACGATTACGCGTTGGGTATGTTTCTCCTGATCTTCGCCAGCATGCTGTTGGAGGTTTAATTTGTGCGATGTTTCAGTATCATCAACGCCCAGAGTTTGAAATTTTTGCTTACAGTTTAGTACCACCACAAGATGAATGTAGTGATCAAATTCGCCGAGACTGCGATCATTTTGTCGACCTGTGGCAACAATCTCCATTAGAAATAGCCCAGCGTATTAAGTCAGATGGCATTCATATTTTGATTGATTTAGCTGGTCATACCACAAATTCTTGCACTGCTTTATTTGCTTTACATCCTGCCCCGATACAAATTCAATATCTAGGATATCCCGGTAGCATGGGGGCGGATTACATACCTTATATATTGGCAGACGAGCAATTGATTCCGCGCGAACTAGCGACGCATTATAGTGAGGAAGTGATTTATTTGCCGCATGCATGGGTTGCTTCACCGATGAAAGTTTCTGATAAAGTTCTACAACGTAGTGATTACGGTTTGCCTGAACATGGTACAGTTTTTTGTTGCTTTAATCGGGTGCAAAAAATTGATCCAACACTTTTTGCCGTCTGGATGCGAATTTTAAAACAAGTTCCGGGCAGTGTTTTATGGTTATTTGATGGTAAAAGTGAGCTAGTACGCCAACGATTAAAGCAACGTGCTGAAACTTCAGGTGTGGCAGGTGAACGACTAATTTTTGCGCCACATTTATCACACGAAGAATACTTAGCTAATTATCGATTGGCAGATCTGTTTTTAGATACCTTCACCTACAACGCAGGCGCAACAGCCGTTGGTGCCTTGTCAGTAGGATTGCCTGTTTTAACTTGCTCTGGCGAGAATTATGCTTCGCGTATGGGTAAAAGTGTATGTCATGCGGTTGGTTTAGACCAACTAGCTTGCGCTACTCATAATGATTATGAAACAACTGCGGTCAATTTAGGAAATCACCCAGAAAAGATAACTGCACTTAAGGAAAAGTTAGCACAAAATTTAACTACATCGCCATTATTTCAACCCCATCAATTTGTGCAGACTTTAGAAGAATCCTTCCGCACACTTTGGCAAGAACATCAAAAAACAATTCAAATGAATAATCAGATAGAAGAAACTCCAACCTCCAAGACTACGAAAACAACCAGTCCTACAGTTAGAATGCAAGGTTCAGAACAACTTTGCCAATGGTTAACTGAGCAGAGAATTAGTCTTGCATTTA
>JAJFJL010000181.1 GCA_021774055.1 Nitrosomonas sp.
TCCAGACTTTTCCCGGAAACACCCTAGATCCCCGGTTTTGACAACTTCTAACGTTATTTTCGACACCTCATCAGCGGTTCACTTACGTTCATCTCCTGAATACACACCTGACGCAGTCTTATGCCGCGCCTTTTTCCACAATGCTAACCACCATGGCTCTTTACCACAGCAACTTGGGATGGTTTGAAATCTACGCCCTCACGTCGATTTCGAGAGACCTACTTTCATCTTTTCTATAGCATGAAAACCCAAAGGTCTTCTTCATGGCACACTAGGGTGTAATAACCGCAGGGCATTATTATATGAGCAAAATAACCCTACTGAGCGGCATGCAACAATGCATCTTTTACAACATTTGGATGCTTAGCAATAACAGTCAGATAAGCCTTTACCGCACCTTCAGGACTACTAATGCCGATCTCCCATTTTTTCAAAGTCGATAAAGAAAAACCGTATATTTCTGCAAATTTTTCCTGTGTCAATCCTGTTTTTGAACGAATAACCTTAACATCAATCTTGGAGCTAGTAATGGCATATGCACGTCCTTTACTTTTATCATCACGTAAAAAACCCAAAGCATCCTGAGCACCCTGAATAATTTCTTGTCCTGCTTTAGTCATAGTTTCAGCTCCTTCTTAATTTCTTGTACAATTTTATAAAGCATGTTTCTTTCTGCATCTGATAAATTTGCTTTCTCATTTTTCCCAAAAACCGAAAAGAGAATAACTGGACTCTGAAGACTGTAATAATAGTAAGTCACACGAAAAGAGCCACTTTTACCTTGTCCCTCCCGCGCATAACGTAACTTGCGGACTCCTCCTGTTTTAGGAATAATATCGCCTGTTTCAGGATTATCAGCAACGAAGGTTATCAACGCAGACTTTTCCTGTGGCGACATAAGTTTCTCAACTTTCTTAATAAACTGCGCTGTTTCTACTATTGTTATCATTCAAAATAGCTCAGTAGGGTGTAATAAACGCAGGACATTACACCAAAGTTATATAAGTAAAATGGCGCAATGCCCTGCGGTTATTGCGCCCTACTTTACAACAAAAAAATTGTAGCTAAGCCCAGAAAAATAAAAAACCCACCACTATCCGTAACTGCAGTAATTAAAACACTAGAACCAATCGCAGGGTCACGGCCACATTTGCGTAGTGTCAATGGAATCAATACTCCTAACAAGGCTGCCAGCAATAGATTCAATATCATCGCCGAGGTCATTACCAAGCCAAGTGCAGCATTCTCGTAAATAGCAAAAGTAAACAGCCCCACAACCGTGCCCCACACTAGGCCATTAACTGCACTGACGCCAATTTCTTTAAAAATTAATTTACGTGCACTATCTGGACCGATTTGTCCCAATGCTAACGCACGTACGATCATGGTGATGGTTTGATTACCTGAGTTGCCACCTATGCCAGCGATAATTGGCATTAGTGCGGCCAGTGCTACCAGTTGTGCAATTGAATCTTCAAACAGACCAATTACGCGTGAGGCAATAAATGCAGTCACCAGGTTAACCGCTAACCAAACCCAACGATTTTTTACGCTTTTTAATACTGGTGCGAACAGGTCTTCTTCTTCACTTAAACCAGCTAAATTAAGGGCCTCGTTTTCAGCTTTATCACGGATGAAATCTAGTACTGCATTAACAGTTACCCGGCCCAGCAATTTACCATCAGCATCTACCACCGAGGAAGAAACTAAATCATAACGTTCAAATGCAGTAGCCCCTTGTTGTGCATGATCATCTGGATGTAGGGTTACTATTTCCTTGGTCATCACTTGCGCGACGGTGAAATTTGGATCACTAACTAACAGCTTGCTTACCAATAACACACCTTTCAACTGCTCATCTCGGTCAATCACAAATAACTGGTCGGTATGGTCAGGCAGTTCATCCAAACGACGTAAATAACGTAGAACTACTTCCAACCTGACATCTTCACGAATCGTGATTACGTCAAAATCCATTAAAGCGCCAACAACATCTTCTGGATAAGACATGGCGGAGCGCAGTTGTTCACGCTCATCCATAGGTAGGGTGCGGAATACATCGTCAATTACTTCACGTGGCAAATCTGGTGCCAAGTCAGCAATCTCATCCGCATCAAGTTGTTCTGTTGCGGCGACTAGCTCCCTGCTGCCCATGTCGGTGATCAATGTTTCACGTACCGCATCAGAAGCTTCTAGCAGCACGTCACCATCATGCTCTGCTTTAACCAAACGCCAAATCAGCCGACGATCTTCTAATGGTAAAGCTTCCAGAATATCTGCAATGTCTGCTGGATGTAGTTCATCCAATAGTTGCTGCAGCTCTTGCAAATTATTTTTTTGTACTGGAGAGGTGGTTAAGTCTTGATTGCTATCTTCTTGTAAAGTAACAAATCCTTCCACCAAGCGATATTTACTGAGTAAATAAACCACGCGCTGCAAAAGTTTCTGCAGGTCTTTATTTTCATTATTAGTTTCAGTCATAATAGTTTATGGAATCTTTGATGCATGCAGGCGTTTGAAAATAATTTCGCTTTTCTTTAGTAAATGTTGTGATGATCGATTTTTGTCATAATAACGTGGATTAGTCACCATTGCAGCAAGATAACTGGCCTGTTTTGCTGATAACTCCGAAGCAGGAATTCCATAATAATGAAGCGCTGCTGCTTCTACCCCAAACACACCGTTTCCCCATTCAATCATATTCAAATAAATTTCTAGGATTCGGCGTTTAGACAAAACACTCTCCAACATAAACGTAATACTGGCTTCTTGGATTTTGCGCCCAAATGTTTTCTCACTAGATAAAAATAAATTTTTCGCTAGTTGCTGACTAATAGTAGAACCACCAGCAACCACCTTTTGTTCATTTATAATTTTCTTGGCGGCCTGCTTCAGCGCTGCAAAATCAAACCCTTGGTGCTGCATAAACTTACCATCTTCAGCAGAAATAATCGCTCGCTTCATCTCAAACGAAATCAGTTCATAAGCAACCCATTGATGCTGCAATATCGCTTCAGGATTTTCTTCCCGCAAAACATCCAATTGGCTTTGCATAAAAGCACTAGAGGTTGGATTATGTTTAGCCCAATAAATCACATGACTAAAAATCCAGAGCTGGTATAGAAATATGACGTAAATTAGAATAAAAGAAAGTCGCCAAAACCAACGTTTTATAAATTTTGCCATTATTGTAGATAAACGATAGATGATTGGAACAACATATACTTCACACGTTCATAGTTTCGGATTTTATAGTGTGATAATTTTTGTCAAGAACAAGGCGCTGATATTGGCAAAAATGATTCACTAAAAAACCGAAACTATGAGCGTGCGAAGTATATTGTGGCGAGTGATTAACAACCTAACTTACATAATAATTATCAAAGAACATGCCGTTTAGCAAAAACCTGTATTAATCAAAATCAGTATAAATGTGGCATTACAGCATTACATTAAAGTTGAGACTATTTAGCTTCTCGCAGGACTACCAAAATTTGGTTTTCCATTTTTTTCATACCTCGCACTTAACCTAAATATTTAGAAATCATGATGCTGCCCGGCCACCCCAGGATCTTCAGAAAAATAAAAAACAGTCCGTGGGCGTGGGCTTAAGTAATTAAATACTTTATTTGGTAATTGTGACGGGTGGTAAGTCTTAACAATATTAATATCAGGCTCCTCAATTAAGTCAATAATCATCGCCTCTTGCTTTGGTATTTCTGAGCTATATATCAATACACTAGGATTAACAGGGTTCTTTATATTTAATGAAACCACAATACCTAAATTATCGTCTGACAATCCAACAATTGTGCCAGGAGGATAGACACCCATTCTTTGAATAAAAACACCTAATGCATTTGAATTAAAATGCTCACGATGCCTAACAAACACCGTAGAAATAGCTTCGTATGGTGTTAATGATTTTGATAGCTCAATGTTATTACAAAGACCATCAAAAGTATTCGCGATAGCAACAATTTGACTTAACGGTTTAAATGATTTACCCCTTAAGGCATCTGGATAGCCACTGCCATCAAGCCTTTCATGATGATGACGAATAATATCTACGACTAATTTCGGCAATTTTAGATTATTACCTATCCTTTCACCATACGTAGTATGTAATTCTAATACTTTTTGTTCTTGTTTAGATAAAGTCTCTTTGCTATATAGAATCTTACGAGGTATTTCAGTCTTACCGACATCATGAAATATTGCCCCCATACCAACCAACCCTATTATCTCCTTAGACAAGCCAAGCTCTTTAGCCAGAATCATAGCAAGAACAGCAACATTGAGTGAATGGTGATAGATATCTTCACCTGCAACTTTGTCATTCATTGCATGAATGGCAATATCTTTGTCTGTAATTAGTGAACTAACCATTTGATCAATTAATTCTTGAGCGGCAGCAACACTTTCTTTGGGACATGGAAATAAATTTTTATTAATTGTATTAAACAGTCTGGTAGCTTCAAGCATCTGTTTTCCACATTTTGTTACCAACTGATTATGATAATGTAATCTTTTTACACGTGCTTTTTTAGAAGATATCGCAGCCTTATCTATGACGCTAAGTTCTTTCTCAACGATCTCAAGTTGCGTATTAACTTGTTCTAAGGGTCTTCTTTTACTCTTTCCCGGAGAGTAATTGATTTTCTTTAAACCAAGTCGCTTAATCGTTTCAATCTGCGCATTATTTTTAATTTGAAATGAATTGGTAAAAAAAGGATGTTCTACCCAATTGGTATTAAGTACCACATATACCCCAACCTGAAGTTGAGAAACATCTATTTCAATATACTTATCTGGTTTTATCATATTTATTACTACTAACACCCCTCGGTTAGCTTACTTTTAACAATGCATCTACAATCAACATGTTACATTTACCGAAATACGCTTTCTTGCTAGAAAGTAACAAGCTATATCCATAAAAATAAATTTGTTACAAAAAAATTAGTGAACCTAGGATAACAGTTTAATCTAACCTAGATCCTGCAAGTAATCGTGCATATAATGTGTAACAAATTGTTTCATAGAGTGAATATTATTCTGCGTGGAATACTTATTGATATTCCCAAAGAATAAAATTTGC
>JAJFJL010000182.1 GCA_021774055.1 Nitrosomonas sp.
GGCTGCAAATTCGGAGAAGCCGGCCCAAATCCTCCCCAGTTTTTGTTAAATATACCCAATATTCGCCTCAAACCGGTGAGAATTTAGCCTCGATTCTCCAAATTTTCGCTTCGAAATCATAAGTCCGACAGGCTCCTAGGTATAGTAATCATACTAACCCTCAGTTCTATCATCTTTTTGTACTAAATTGATTCTTATAGATATAGCTTATTACTTTTCAGTAAAAAAGCGCATTTTAACTAATATAATTCATAGATTACAAAAGTGTTACATGGAATGATAGAACCAAGAGTAGATTTTAATATGATTCTAAATTAACAGTCTCGGGTGACAATTACCACATCCTTAATTTCCTTATTTTGGTACAGTAAAAGATAATCATTTTAGCTGGAATAATTAGAACCTAGAGCACTGCAAGTGATCATCCACATTCTGCACAACAGATTATTTCATATAGCAAACCTTATTCTTTAGGAATATCAATACATATTCCACGAAAAATAAAACTCACTCTATGAAACAATTTGTTACACACTTATATGCATGATCATCTGCAGGATCTAGGTAGAAAACTAACTTGGTGAAATTATTATTAAATAATAAAAGGAGAAAAACATGGGTAAAAATTTAATTCTATGTGCAGATGGTACTGGTAACAAAGGCGGTAGCACTCCAGATAGCAATGTTTTCAAAATGTTCAAAGCAATCGATATTCACAATTCAAATAATCCTAAAAAGACTCAACTTACATTTTATGATAATGGTGTTGGCACATCTGGCAATAAATTTTCAGAAATATTTGGCGGTGGTTTAGGCGTTGGTTTTAAAACAAATGTTTGTGATCTTTATAAATTTTTAGCGCGAAATTACCATGATGGTGATCGTGTTTATTTGTTTGGTTTTAGTCGAGGTGCCGCTACTATTCGTGCATTAACTGGTTTCATCGGTTGCTGTGGTTTAATTAATGGTCGTGATTTTGATCAAGATACACTAGACACAGAAACAAAACAGTTGTTTAAAGAATATATTAAAGCCAAAAATGGTAAAACATCATTGACCGATAACTGGCCACAAGGAAATCAGGGAGCAATTCCTATTGAATTTGTGGGTGTTTGGGATACAGTTTCTGCATTAGGTTTCCCACAAGGCACTGATGTTTTGGGACCAGCATCCTGGCTTATTAACACAACCTTTAATATTTTAAGCTACTTATCAAACTTAGCTGTGCCCCATCTTTTTTATCAATATCAATTATTTGATAATATTAAACATGCTTATCACGCGGTTGCCATTGATGACGAACGCACAGCTTTTCAACCTATCATATGGGATGAAACCGGTAGACCAGAGGAATCTGTTGAACAAGTTTGGTTTTCAGGTATGCATTCAAATGTAGGTGGTGGTTATGAGCGTGATGGACTTGCTTATATACCACTTTACTGGATGATGGCTAAGGCAAAAGCACATGGTCTAATTTTTAAAGATGGGTATCTAGAAGAAGCTTTTGATAGTAGTAACGCAAGTGGACATATTTACAACTCACGTAATGGATTAGGTATTTTTTATCGCTATCACCCTAGAGAAATTGAAAGGCTTTGTAAGGGTAAAATTGCTAACATAAAAATACATCAATCTGTTCTTAAACGCATGTCAAGGAAAACTGACGATTATGCCCCTGGAAATTTACCTGCAGAGTTTTCTGTTAGTCAACTTTCCCCGCCACCAGGAAAAGTTGAGACAAATAGAACATTACAGCCTGGATCAAATCAAGATTGGTCATCAATTCGAGAAAAAGTAGATAGTACAGTTTTTTGGCGTAAAGAAAGTTATATGTTGTTGTTGATCTCAACTATAACAATCGTTGTTTTTGCCATCTGTTTTTGGATGAAATCAGTAGAATGCAGTGTTCAAATAGAATCAGCAAACGATAGTAATCCACAGCAAACAATAATAGAAAAATTTTTCAAATCAAGCCATAGTAAATGTACTACGTTAATGATTAATTCTGCAGATACACCAACTAAGATTTTTGTTGTTGCTGGAGCTGATAATAATGATCATGGCGCACTTTTTGATAATATATTAATCAAACAGTTTGGCAATGAACTATCACTTGAATTAAACAATGAGCCGAACATTGATCATAAATTTGTTGCTGGGTTGTTAAAACATACTGCTGATGGGCTAACTTATGTTCTACCACGAATATTTGATAATCTAATCCAGGTAGCGGTTATAAAACAGCCTTGGTATTTTATTGGCACACTTATTTTTGGTGTAATGTTATGGAATTTTGTATCCTACCAAAGAAAAAGAAAGCACCGGGCTGCGGTCGAATTAAGAAAAATTGTTGTAGATGAATACCAGCGTTGATTCTATAAAGTAGAAGTAACCAAGCAAGCCTTTTACCTGTTTGGTTACGATGTCTTACCATAGATTGCCAATGTAGTAAGGCATTGATTACGATGTATATTGCCATGATTAATCGGCAATTGTACATTAGGCAATTGTAATCCATAGCGCAGCCCTGCTTGATCGGCCTCAATAACCCAACGAGTTAACTGTGAAATACGTTGCTCTACATCTGGCAAATTAATTTGATCCCAAGATAAAATTAACTCATCATCTTGATTGCCGCCAAATTGACGAACAAATAAACCACGCTGTCTAGCTAATGCTTTCCAATCAATATGACGTAATGAGTCACCATCTTGATATTTACGTAAACCAACAAAATCATCCGCACCTTGATTCTTTGCACCAGAATCACCGCCATGCTGCGATATATTTTGCGGCAAACGTCTTTCATCAGCTAGACGTGGATAAACCAAGCATTGCTGGTCAAAATATAAATTACTCCATGCATGAAATAAACCTAACGGAAAACGGCTATAAAGAACAATTTTTTGTAACGGTTGATAACCACGCTGAAAAGCAGGAATGTTAAATTTAACCCATTGTTGCTCATATGGTCCCAGATCAATTTCTAATGGTTTTTTTTCTGACCAACGTAATTTAAGCGCGAAACGCGCTTGCTCATCAGGATTATTAATAGAAATTGGTACTTCAATTAAATTACCGGCATGTACAGGAATACATTTACCTAAACTAAGCTGTAGATTATAAAGGTTGCGCCAAGTGTGTAACATAGAAATTAACATTACGCTAACTAACAAGAAAATAAGTGCATAGGTTAGGCTATTGTTGTAATTAATAGCACCCAGTAGCATTGCAAACAACAGCATTACTAAAACCCAACCACTATTACTTGGAAT
The DNA here is from genome assembly GCA_021774055.1 of Nitrosomonas sp. GTDB lineage: Bacteria > Pseudomonadota > Gammaproteobacteria > Burkholderiales > Nitrosomonadaceae > Nitrosomonas. The sequence goes on from JAJFJL010000182.1 coordinate 3,276, forward strand.
TATATAAATACGTTGTCGATTAAGGATAATAGGGCCAATTTCTGTCCGGTATCCACGAAACAAACGATTTAATCGCAAATATTTAAATAAAAAAGTATTGCTACTTTTAAACATCAAGGAATTGCCACTTCTATTAGTGGTGCTATTAATTCAGCATTATTTCCCACACTTATTTCAGTTGAAGGCTGTAAACGATGAGCAGCAACGTAAGGTAACAATTGCTGTATATCCTCTGGTAACACATGATCACGGTGATCAATGAATGCCCAGGCACGAGCCGCATGCACTAATGCAAGACCAGCACGTGGGGATAATCCAGTTATATAGTAAGGAGCCGTACGACTAAACTTAAGTAATGCTTGTACATAATCCAATAGCGCTGATGAAATATGTACCTTATAAATAGCTTGTTGTATTTGCAACAATATATCTTTGTCCATTGATGCCACCAATTTATCTAATACATCACGACGATCATCACCCACCAATAGACGACGCTCGGCCTTGGCATCGGGATAGCCTAGCTCAATACGCATTAAAAAACGATCTAATTGAGATTCCGGAAGTGGAAAAGTACCAATTTGAAAACCAGGGTTTTGAGTAGCAATTACAAAGAAAGGTTTACACAAAGCATGAGTTTTGCCTTCAATACTCACTTGTTGTTCTTCCATTGCTTCTAGCAATGCACTTTGAGTTTTAGGTGTGGCACGATTAATTTCATCTGCAAGAACAACCTGACTAAAAATAGCTCCTGGATGAAAATAAAATTCACCACTTTCTTGCTTATATATCGTACTACCAAGAATATCCCCAGGTAATAAATCACTAGTAAATTGAATTCGTTTGAAATCAAGCCCCAAAGCGGTTGCTAATACATGAGAAAGTATTGTTTTACCAACTCCTGGAATATCTTCAATTAATAAATGACCGCGCGCTAATAAACAACATAAAGCTAATTTAATTTGCTGTGGTTTACCAAAAATAACGTTGTTAACTTGTTGCAAAGTGTTATCAATATGCTGGTTCATGGTAACCCATATTTTATAAAAAACTTAACGGTACTACAAACATGCTGCAACAGACGTAGAAAGTAAATGCAGAGATAAGAAAGCTGCTCCGTTTATTAAGTCCGGAGAAAATAACTTACTCTCAGAGAGATATAAGATTGAAAAATTTCACAATTCATCATGTTTCAATCTTAAGATCGCATAGTAGCAAGTTATTTATTGCTACTAAAAGTGAAAGGTAAAAGCGTATGTAAAGGAACTAGCAATCATGAAAAACGATACCACACATTCCAAATTCTTAAGGGTGTCGTATAACGCACTGCCCGTTAGGACCGTACAAAGAGACTACATCCGATGTGCATTGCAATGCAGCAAGTGCGCGCTGCGAATGTTGTAAACGTGTTGCTATAACGGTGCCATTTATTTGATTTAACTGTTGCGCAACATCGGCTAGTCGTAGCAACTCAGCCCATACAGCACCAGCTTCAACACCAACCATCGTCAACAACTCTTCCATCCCAGCGGAATTTGACTCTAATCCTAGAGAAGCTAAATACTTAGCACGCTGCTGACCATAATTTGTTAATCGTCCTACAACTATAGATTTATCAGAAGCAAAAAAATCTAGGCTATTAACATCCCCCTGAACCAGAGCATGTTGCTCATTCTGAAGAATTTCTATAAAAGCCTCAACAGCCCCTTTCTCGAGTAATAAATCAGCAACAAATTTCTCATGATCAGGCGACTGATTCATTAAGTGGCACCTGTTTTAGATTGTATAAGCTCTCTCACAGTTTCTAATAGACGGTCAGCAACCACTTCTGGATTAACTTTGAAGCTACCTTCACTGATAGCTTGTTTTATTTCTTGCACTTTCGCAACATCTACTACAGAACCACTGTCTGAAGCACCGTTAGTCTGCAAGGCCTGGGAACTTAAATGTACAGTTTGTTCTGAACCAGAACCAGAACTCAACCCAGTATTAGCGGCTCCATCTGCACGCTTATGCCCATCATTAACGGATACTCCCGTTATTGGCTGGGTCTGATTTGAATTTTCAATTTTCACGATAAACTCCCTTCTATCAACTTCTATATATGCGCTAGCGGCATCTTAAAGGGAAACTTTAATTTAATTCAACAAAAGAAAAACTATTGGCTCTACCGGTAAACCACTAAACTTCCCTTGTTTTTGCATGGGTCATACTAATTTCAATGGGTTGAGAGACTTTATCGATAAATATTTAGCAACGCATTCAAATAACTAAAAAAGTACAGGATGCATTTAAACTAATCGAGTACAAAATGCTTCATGAGTAGCATTACATCTAACTTTATGTGAAAAAAATTGATTAGATACGCCATATATACAATGTTGCATTTGTAAGATCGTCCAGTTTTATGCTTTTATCTGGTTTCACACCAGGAACAATAAAACTATTACTGATAAAAATACTATCAGGGCGCATTTCTCGGCGTGCTTTGCACCAAAGTTCTTCCATTGGTATCGGTGATAAATAGGCATAAACAACATCGTAGTTAGACAAATCATAACTCCATATGTCTCCCCATTGAATTGTGCAGTTTGGAGTCACCACCATACTACGTAATTTACTAATAACAAATGGTATTGGTGCCGCTTCAATACCATAAAAATACCCATTCGGACGAATTTTACTAAGGTCGTTTAATAATCCACCACAGCCACAACCTAAATCAATTAATGTAAATTTCTTATGCTCAGGCAGCAATAAAGCTAAAGCTTGGGTTGCTTTACTACTTGAAAGATAAAGAGGAACTTGCGTTTGATAAGTTTTTCCATACACTAACACCAATATTAGAAAAGTGCCAAGAAACCATATTGGTGACAATGCTAAAGACAGCGTTACAACTAATGCTGGAATAAACATCAGGTGTATAGGTAACCACCAGCGCGGCATATTCAGTTGATAGCTAATAACTGCTGCTACAACTCCTTGTAGGACAGCCCATACAAAAATGCTAAATAATGGCATATACGGAATGATCGCTAACAAATATATCACCAGGATAGCAACTAACTGAACCAACAGCGCAGCTAATGACGGTGAACGTGGCACAATATTAGATAACATCCAAGAATCACCTCGGCCAGATATCAACACGCTCTAATGACTCCGTAGAAAACTCATCTTTTGCGTTAACATCAATACTTTCAATATCTTTAGTTATAGATTTCTCAGCCTGTTCATTCATAACAATAATGCTAATCCGCCGATTAACGGGATTAAGTGGATCTTTCTTATCAAACAATACCGCCGAAGATAACCCTACGATGCGTAGTACCTTTTCTGGGTCCATTCCACCAGTAATTAATTCTCGACGTGAAGCATTAGCTCTATCTGCTGATAATTCCCAATTACTATAACCTCTATCACCGGAAGGAAATGGAGTTGCATCCGTGTGACCTGTAAGGCTTATTTTATTAGTCACATCATTAAGTGTCCTACCAATTTCATGCAATATTACCTTAGTGTAGGCTTGTAATTCAGCACGACCACTAGCAAACATCGGGCGATTCTTTATATCAGTAATTTGAATACGCAATCCATCCGTCGTAATATCTAGTAATAATTGATTTTTAAATTTACTAAGATCGGGATTTGCTTCTATCGCTTGTTCAATTTTAAGTTTAAGTTTTTTTAAGCTTTCTAACTCCATACGTTCTCGTACGGCACGAGCTGCTTCTAAACTTATGGCTCTATTTTCATCATCCAACCGCCCTTTTTTTACCTGACCCTCAGTACGCGTTAAGTCAGTACCACCTCCTTTTATGATGCTGGAACTATCGCCACTACCAGAACCACCACCAAGTGCAACTTTTAAAGGTGTACTAAAATATTCAGAAATTCCCTCCTTGTCTCCTTGTGAAGTTGACCCTAATAACCACATTAATAAGAAAAAAGCCATCATTGCCGTCACAAAATCTGCATAAGCAATCTTCCAGGCACCACCATGGTGCCCACCAGCGACTTTTTTTATCCGTTTAATTACAATTGGTCGTTGTGATAAATCTTCAGCCATACATTACCTTATTCAATATTTTAATCTGATTAAGATTTTTTCTGCTTAACATGCTCTTCCAATTCTAAAAATGAAGGCCGTTCAGTCGTAAATAGAACTTTTCTACCAAATTCAACTGCAAGAACCGGAGAGTAGCCATTAAGATTAGCAAGCAGCGTAATTTTAATACATTCAAAGAATTTACTGGATTCATTTAATCGATGCTCAAGTTTGTCAGCTAAAGGACTAACAAAACCATAAGCAAGTAAAATACCTAAAAAAGTTCCAACTAACGCAGCAGCAATTAAAATACCTAGCTCAGCTGGCGGCAAATGTACTGACTCCATCGTATGTACCACCCCCATAACTGCCGCAATGATACCAAATGCTGGCAAACCATCACCTAATTTTGCCATGCAGTGAACAGGAACATGCCCTTCCTGATGATGAGTTTCTAGCTCACTATCCATAAGATTTTCAATTTCCATCGCATTGAGGTTACCACCAACCATCAATCGTAAATAATCGGTAATAAATTCAATTGCATGATGATCTTCAAGAATCACAGGGTATTTTGAGAATACTGGACTATTATTAGGATCATCAACATCACCTTCAATAGACATCAATCCTTCTTTACGTATTTTTCCTAGAATGTCATATAACAATGTCATTAATTCCATATACATGGCTTTGTTATATTTAGTTTCTTTCATAACATTTGGCAATTCCTTTAATGTAGCTTTAATTGCTTTGCCTGAATTACCAACAATAAACGCACCGATAGCACCACCACCAATCATAAGTATTTCAACTGGCTGCCAAAGGGAGGCTAAATGCCCACCAGCCAAAGCAAAACCACCAAACACCGATATGATTATGACGATATATCCAACAGAAACCAACATGGTAAAAGTTATCCTTAAAATATTATGTAGACAACCACCTTTTTCAGGTGATGCTTAAACTGGGAAAGTAACATATGATCAGTAATTTGAAAAATAAAGTAGGCAAGAATTTTATTTGCACATATTTTGGTATCTCTCATTATTGGCATTGGGTCAGCTTGGTTACATCCTGCTTTTATACCCTCAATATTGCTATTTGCACCTTAAAAATGTCATCAATAGATAAAGCTTTTTCAATGATACCAAGTGCTACAGCTGGTACTTTTTTGGTTGTAAAATGACTGCGTACAAAATTATCTAGTATCTAATATACATCTAATCTCAATTGCAATGGTTTTGTATCTTTGGCGTAAGTGTTAGTTTTGCGTCTATAAGCAGACACCTTCCGTCGTAATGTAGCGCTAAAGATTCTACATGGTTTGCGTGAACATCGTTGTTTTCAATAGTATGATTTGTTTTCGGGTGCTCTTTCTGGGGCGCTTGAATTTTCTCTCGATTTAGGACCAGGTTTGTGTGTTTGCGAGACTTTATTTTTAACTCTAACCTGAACACCTTGTTTTAATGTTGTTTTTGGGTGGCCTGCTTTTTCTGTGCGAACTACTTCTTGGCATATAGAAAACAAACAATTGCCATAGCTACGTTCCCCATCCGTAAAAAGAGATAATCCGTCTATACTATCAACAAGTTGAGACAGTATCTTCACGGCATCAAGAAATAACTCTTTATCTTTCTTACCGCAACGCATACCCCAGATAAAACGGCTTGCACGATCCATAAGTACAATTGTCCAGCTTTCTGATTCAGCGGCTGGTGTGTTTTTATCTATTTTTGTACACAACTCATCACCCTCAATAATTTGATGTAAAAATTGATTACACACCGCATATACGAGTAATGTTTCTTTTGTGCTTCCAAGCCGGGATAACCATAATTTAATACTGTTCTTGCTTACGGTAAATGTGCGGCATGTAGCATTAAGCCCCACCCCTAATTGAAGGAATTTAACCTAGGAGCCTGTCGGACTTATGAGTTTCGGCTGCAAATTCGGAGAAGCCGTCCCAAATCCTCCCCAGTTTTTGTTAAATATACCCAATATTCGCCTCAAACCGGTGAGAATTTAGCCTCGGTTCTCCAAATTTTCGCTTCGAAATCATAAGTCCGACAGGCTCCTAGATCCTGCAAGTGGGGTTCCATAAGTCTCAGAAAAACTAAGGTTACAAGACTTGCAGTAATGAATCATACGTTTGGCACCATTGGTGACTGTGTAACTTCTATTTATAGTGTGATTTACCGAATTACATTTAGGGCAACGTAAAGTAGTTAATGACATTGCTGCATACTCCAAATAAATTTACCTGTAAAAGGTGTAATTTATTACAAAATCATCAAGCTGACCCAGTGCCGTAAAATGCACCCCACTTTAAATGTAAATCGAATATTTAAGGATGTCCAAAATTTTAGTGATAAGTCGTATTTATTACACCAATAGTTGCGCCATATAATCAGCAATAATAGAAGTTATTTCTTGGCGAGCCTGATTCGCATTTGATGTGTTATTAGTATCGCTAGAAATTTTCAACGCTTGCAACGCATTTTCTAATTTAACACGTTCTAACGAACCTAAACGTAACCCAACATCGTCAATAAACACACTGGTATAAATAGCCACTCCCTCAGCGGATACTTTGGCCTGTAGTTGATCTATACCAACAGTTAATGCATTAATATCTAAATTACGATTAAGCTGGCCGATTAGTCCTTTGCTGATTTCGCTAACAATTTGGTCGGCCACAACATTGGCAACATCGCCAACTAGTTGATTTTTGATGGTGGCGTTACCATTAGGATTTGTATTTGCAATAAGTCCTTCAACAATCGCATAGAAAAACTCACCCTCTTTTTGTTTCTCCTGTGCTTTCTCTATCTCTCGGTCTCTATTTGATTGGATACCTTCGACTTCCCTTAATACTCCGATAAAGAAGCTTCTAACTAGCGAAAGAATGATTTTTTCACGTTCAATTGCAACATCTGTAGTTACTGGGTTTTCTTGTTTTAGTGCTTGCTTGCCAAGAATAAATGCCATAGTTATTTGACTATCAAGGTGTGGATTACTTCCGTTTGTTATTGTCAATCTATCGTCTGCTAGCACTTTGTTATCTCTAGCAGCAGTACCAGCAATTGCTAGGTAAGATGCAAATGCCCTATCCCACTCCAGTTCAAGATCTTCGCTTGGGCTAGTTGTTAATGTATTTAATACTAAAGTAGTACGGTTTAGAACAGTCATTGCAAAAACACGCTGAACTGTTTTATCAATAACTTGAGCTGCTAAATTAGCGTTAACATCATTCTTTATATCTGTAATAGCAGATAAAATAATGTTATTCAAATTCAAGCCAAATAGTTGATCAACAAATTGGGTTAGCTGTTGCAATTCCCCGGTATAAGCCTCGGTGATAGCATCAGCATCAATCGGTGATTGTCGTCTTAATGTACCAATAGCCTGAAAAGCTGAAACCGCCGAATCAATAAAAGCAGTATCATTAGTTTTATTATATTCAGCTAGTTCTAATTCATTTTCATAGTTTTCTAAAATATCGTTAATGGTTTGACGTCTAGCATCAGCGATAGAAACATCACCAGTACTGCTGGCTACTTTTAAGTCACTGATGGTGGCATCTAAATCATTTTTAACCTCAGTGCCTAAACGTAATTCAAGATCAGGGAGAAAAATGTTTGTGTAAAGCCTAGCCTCTTCTGCAACAATCATTGCACGCTCACGATCATTGCCAACACTTGATTCATTTGCGTTCAATTCACCCTTAACACGGCCAATAAAACCTTTGCTTATTTCACTGATAGCAGAGTCAGCAGCGACATTCGATATATTTTCAGTCAACTGAGATTTAATTAATATATTCCCAACAGGATTATCACGTGACACAAATTCTTCGATAATACGATAGAAAATTTCTCCCTCTTTTTGCTTTTCTAGAGCGACGTCTACCTCTCTATCACGATTTGAAATAACACCTTCTAATTCTCGTAATACACCAATTACATAGGCTCTAACCAATGAAAGTCTAATCACTTGACGTTCAATCCCAATAGTAAGCCTATCCTCATCTAGATTTATTTTATTTAAAGCTGCTTGGCCGCGCAAAAAAGCTGCTGCTATATCTGTATCAAGTGCAGGATTACTTCCTGTTTCAATTGATTGTCTATCCGCAGTTAGAATCTTATTCTCTCTAGCAGCAGTTCCTTTAATCGCTTCAAATGCTGCGGTCGCTTCGTCCCAGATTAGATTCAATTCTTCGCTAGACTTAGTATCAAAATCATCACGTACTGAAGTGATACTTTTTAGAATTATTTGAAAGAAAACCCGCTGCACTGTTTTATCAATAATTTGTACAGCTAATCTAGGCTCATTATTATTTCTGATCGCATCAATAGCCGCTAAAATATAACTATCTAGATGTAAGTTAGAGTTTGTGTCTACTTGTTGTGTCAGTGTTTGCAATACACCGGCATATTCTTCAGCAATTGCTTCTGCATCAATAGGGTTTTGTCTGCGTAACTCGCCAATTGTCTGGAAAGAAATAACTGCTGGTTTGATAATATCCTCGGCATCTGCTGCAAAAGATGCTTGCAGTCCACCTAAGAAAAACATAAAAGACAAACTTAGATAAGCAATAAACTTAGCAATATAACGCATACAACATCTCCATTTATAATAAAAACAAACGGCAATATATAATAATGCAAGAGCTAATGCAAATGATAACTATTATTATTTGTATTGGACAGATAAATACCTCAAGCAAATAAAATATTATGTAAAAATAGTTATCCCTGACTCTTCTAATAATTGTGCTGTTTCAAACAGAGGTAAACCTACTACTCCACTATAACTACCTTTTATTTCAACAATGAAGGTGGCGGCTATTCCCTGAATTGCGTAGGCGCCAGCTACATCATATGTTTCGTTATTAGCTAAATAAGCATGAATCTCAAGTTTACTAATTTCACGGAATCTTACCGTTGTTGTAGAAATACGTACTTGTGTTTTTTCGTGAACAGTAAGTGCAATTGCGGTTAAAACTTGATGAGTATTGCCAGAAAGTGTGGTTAATATATCCTCGGCATGCGCAAGATTTTTTGGTTTTCCAAAAATAGAGCCATCTATGGTAGCAACTGTGTCTGCCGCTAATACAGGTAGAACCGGTAAGTTACGGTGCATTACTCGTCTCCATCCTTGTTCTGCTTTAGTGTGAGCGACACGATAAACATAATCAGTAGGTGATTCATTAGGAAGGTATGTTTCATCAATATCGACAGGCCTATTGAGCGCTTCTCGCATTAATAATATGTTATGTTTTACCTTAATTTGTTTTAGTAATTCACGTCGACGAATGCTACGTGAAGCAAGGTATATTTCGTTTTTTGGAAAGGCCATATTAAATAACACTTTGAAATTAAATAACTATAACTACGTATAGAGCCTAGTAAAAATATTACCCACGATGATAAGGGTGTTGTTTAATGATCGATAGTGCACGATATAACTGTTCGGCTAGAAGAACACGTGCGAGACCATGTGGCAATGTCATTGCAGATAGTGCAAGTTTTTCATTTGCTGTGTTTTTAATCTTAGGGTGCAAGCCATCTGCACCACCAATTATAAATACAATATCCCTGCCCTCCCCCATCCATTTGGCTATATTTTCTGCTAATTGAACAGTAGACCATTGTTTGCCATGTTCATCTAAAACAACTGTATGACATTTGGCGGGTAATCCAATACGAATACGGTCACATTCAGAAGACAGAATTTGTTCAGTATTTTTACCGCTACTACGTTTTTCTGGCTTAATATTTATCGAATTGATGATTACTTCATGAGGCAATCTTTTGGCATATTCGGTAAAACCAGTTTCTACCCAAGACGGCATTTTGTTAGCAACAGATAATATATGAAACTTCATGTCGTATTTACACAAGGCGAAGAATAGTAATTAGGCATGAACTATTTCAATGATAAGTTATAGATTGGCTATCATTTTCTTCCGCTGCTGCTGTTTCAGAGCTATCAGTCCATAACTCCTCTAAATTATAATATTCTCGTGTAACTGGCAGCATAATATGTACTAACGCATCACCTAAATCAACTAATACCCATTCGCCCGTTTGCTCACCTTCTACGCTATATACGACCCCACCTGCAGCTTTTATTTTTTCTCGAACGTTGTTTGCTAATGCTCTAGTTTGTCGATTTGAAGTTGCACTAGCAATAATCATATAATCAAATAATGCGGTCATTTGATTAACTTTAATCACTTTTATATTATCAGCTTTAATTTCTTCAAGTGCGGCAACAGCTGTGGTTATTAATTCATTAGATTTCATTCTGCTCCTGGGGAATACAATTGGTTAGTTCTAATATATTCAAGTACCGTATCGGGAAGTAAATAACGTGTACTTTTACCTGTTAAAAGATTTTGACGGATAGTAGTGGCAGAAATATCCAGCAAAGTGGTTGGTGCGATAAAAATTCGTCCATGCGACGATTCTTTGAGCGATTTGATACAAAATTCTTGTCGTTGTTTAAATTCTTTATTTAATGCTTTTGGTAGCGTGTTGTTATTAATTGTTGATAAATAACCTGGGCGGTCAACAACAATAAGGTGGCATAGCTTAAATATTTCCTGCCAAGCGTACCATTCAGAGAAACGTATAAAAGCATCAGCACCCATAATAAAACACAACGCCAAATTTCTTTCTGTTTCATCTCTTAGTTCACGTAATGATACAACGCTATGGCTTTCACCAGGGCGAATAGTTTCACGTGTATCTAGGATAAATTTTGGATTATTTTGAATTGCTGCACGTAGCATCGCGGTACGATGAAAGCTTGAGGTATTAGGTTTGCCACGTAATCGAGGTAATCCTGCAGGAATGAAACGTAAGCTTTGGAGATCAACAGCTTCGATTAGTTCTTCTGCCACACGTAAATGACCGTAATGGATAGGGTCAAAGGTTCCACCATAAATACCAACTAGAGAAAAAGTTTCAGAATCAGCTGCATACATACAGTGGTGTCTATAACAATGCTAAACGCATATCAGTTAATACGCTAGCTAAATAGACGGTAAAGCGTGCAGCAGAAGCGCCATCAATTACACGATGATCATACGATAAAGAAAGTGGCAACATCAAACGTGGAACAAATTGGTTATCTACATAAACAGGTTTCATGCTGGCACGAGAAACTCCAAGAATTGCTACTTCTGGTGCATTAATAATAGGGGTAAAAGCTGTACCACCAATACCACCTAAACTAGAAATAGTGAAACCTGCACCTTGCATATCACTTGGTTTTAATTTGCCATCCCGTGCTGAAATAGAAAGATTGTTAAGTTCCTTTGCAATAGCAATTACACCTTTCTGATCTACATCTTTAACCACTGGTACCATTAAGCCATTTGGTGTATCTACCGCAAAACCAATATGATAGTAATGTTTGATGACTAGATTTGTAACGCCATTGTCATCATTTAAAGAAGCATTAAACTCTGGGAATTTTTTTAATGTAGTAAGTAGTCCTTTCATTAAAAAAGCTAACAGAGTAAGTTTAATATTATCTTTTTTAACCGATTGATTGGTTTTTTTACGCAGTGTTTCTAAATCCGTAATATCAGCCTCATCAAATTGAGTAACATGTGGAATCATTACCCAGTTACGATGTAAGTTCTTACCGGTAATTTGTTTAATTCTAGATAACGGTTTTAATTCAATCGGACCAAACTTGGCAAAATCAATTTGCGGCCATGGTAATAAATCAAAAGGTCCGGCAATATCTGGGTCACCTTGAGATTTTAGTAACTTAGTTTTAACATATGCTTGCACATCTTGTTTAAGAATTCGCTGTTTAGGCCCACTACCTGTAAGCAAACTTAAGTCAACACCTAGTTCACGTGCAAACCGCCGTACGGCAGGTCCAGCGTGTGGCTTAGATAAAACTGTATTACTTAATATGGCATCATCTGCTAGTAATTGAGGATTTTGTTGTGTTGTTACAGAATCAGTAGTAATCGTTGTAGCTTCTATGGGAGTGCTCACTATTGGTTTATCTGTGGTAGTAGCCCCTTTATTTTCAGCATCAGCAACTTCTACTAGCAGAATTTGTGTTCCTGCTGATACTTTATCATTTGGCTTGACATTTATTTCTTTGATGACACCAGAAAAAGGTGCAGGTATTTCAATGGTTGCTTTATCTGATTCCAGAGTTAACAGTGGATCTTCATATTTTATTTTGTCACCGATTGTTACCAGAACTTCAACAATCGGTACATCTTTGAAATCACCAATGTCAGGAATTAATACTTTCTTAATTTCCACCGCAAATTTTCCTTAAGTCGTATTGACGCTAAAAAGTTGCGAATAAAAAATACGGGATCGCTATGACTAGGTTGTCCCGAGTTGTTTATTGAGCCTAAAAAGAACTAAATTGTTGTCCAGGTTGCGCCAATTTTAATCTGTCGGCTGAGTATAATACAATCTCAAAGGATAGTGCACAATCACCTATTATTATGTTTTAAATATGATCAAGTATTCTTGTGTTTCATTAAGGATAACTAAAATAAAGAATTAGTTTAAGGTAAAATGCGATATTTTGACTGGATTGATAATCATGCTTAAAGGCAGCTTGGTTGCTATTGTTACACCCATGAACAAAGAGGGTGCGTTAGATCTTGAAAGTTTTCGGAAGTTGATTGATTTTCATGTGAATCAAGGTTCAGATGGTATTGTTGTTGTTGGAACAACTGGTGAGTCGCCAACGGTAGATTTTGATGAGCACTATTTGTTGATGCATACTGCAGTTGATCATGCTGCAGGACGAATACCAATTCTAGCTGGTACCGGTGCTAACTCAACACGTGAAGCGATTGATTTGTCTAGTCACGCCTATGACGCTGGGGTGGATGCATGCTTATCTGTTGCGCCATATTATAATAAACCGACGCAAGCTGGATTATTTCAACATTTTAAAGCAGTGGCAGAAGCTGTTGATCTTCCGCATATTCTATATAATGTTCCTGGCAGAACAGTGGCTGATATTGCAAATGATACAGTCCTGCAGTTGGCACAGATTCCAAATATTGTTGGTATTAAAGATGCAACAGGGGATGTTGGTAGAGGTTGCGATTTATTACATCGTGTTCCTGATGACTTCGCTGTTTATAGTGGTGATGATGCTAGCGCCCTGGCAATTTTGTTGTTAGGTGGACATGGAGTGATATCTGTTACAGCTAACGTAGCACCAAAAATGATGCATCAAATGTGTAATGCAGCATTTGCTGGTGATTTGGTAACTGCACGTTACACAAATAATAAATTGCTAAGATTGCACCAAGACTTGTTTGTTGAAGCTAATCCAATTCCGGTTAAGTGGGCGGTTGCACAGATGGGTCTAATAGGCGATGACATTCGTCTTCCTTTAACACCATTATCTAGTCAGTATCATCAACTTGTCAGAGAAGCAATACGTCTGGCTGAAATTCATGTGGACTAAATGATAGAGACGTTAACTATGAAATGGCAAAAGGTAATCATATCGGGCATAACATTAGCATCATTATTAGTGATAACAGGGTGTAGCCTACTTTCAGAAGAAGATAAATTTAATTATAAATCAGCTGGAAAGCTACCTCCATTGGATATTCCGCCAGATTTGATTGCACCTTCTGCAGACGAACGTTACGCAATTCCAGATACCAGTCAGTCAGGTAGCGCGACTTACTCTACATACAACCAAGGAACAGGTGATCAGCCGCGATCAACAGCATTGTCACCTTCAGTACTACCTTTATCTGGTGATGGTGTACATATTGAACGTGCAGGTACACAACGTTGGCTAGTTGTTCCGCAAGAACCAGAAATAGTTTGGCCAGTAGTAAGGGAGTTTTGGCAAGAATTAGGCTTTCTGATAAAAACAGAAGAGCCTGAAACCGGCATAATGGAAACTGACTGGGCAGAAAGTCGCGCCAAGATACCTCAGGGTGTTGTGCGTAATCTTCTTGCTAGGGTTGTAGATAGCTTATATTCAACCGCAGAACGAGATAAATTTCGTACACGTTTAGAGCGTGGAGAAAATGGTACAACTGAAATTTATATTAGTCACCGAGGAATGGATGAAGTTGTTGAAGGTGGAAGTACACAGCGCACTGTTTGGCAGCCTCGCCCGGCAGATCCAGATATGGAAGCTAAAATGCTCACGCGGTTAATGCTACGTTTTGGTGTTGAACAAGAACAATCAGAGTTGGAATTAGCCACACTACAAAATACCTCTCAAACACGCGCATATATTGACAAAACCCATAAAGATATTTTAGTTGTTAATGAAGCATTTGATCGTTCATGGCGGCGTGTTGGGTTGGCACTAGATCGTATTGGTTTTACAGTTGAAGATAGGAATCGTTTGGAAGGTGTTTATTTTGTACGTTATATCAATCCAGACTTAGATACACATAAGACTGGCACTGATGATGGAATTCTATCTAGACTTGTATTTTGGCGTAAAGATGCTGAAAAAACAGCAGAAAAACATCTTATTAGTGTTAAAGAAACCGGAGCAAATAGCAGTCATGTCAAAGTTTATGATGAAAATAATAAACCGGTTGATTTGAATACAGCAAGTCGAATTCTTAATTTATTGCATGATCAACTTAGGTAACACGCTGTTCTTTAGGAAGTAAAGTCGTGCAATCTAAATCCGGCCAGTAATTGTATCTATTCTGTACAATTTCTGGCCGGATTTAGATTTAATAACTGGTTGGTATTTGTACTCATTTCTTCGTTATGAAAATAATATTGTTGTTATACACTATCGGCTTGCTAGTACGGCGCTGAAGATTGATGCAATTAAGTGTGATGTATTGATGTTTTTTGTAAAATAACAATAAAATATTTATATTTATTAAAACTTTTTTATTTTAAACATATACCCTTTTAAATCATCTCGTTATCATACTTATTGTTACAGTTATTTGTTTTATTTTTAATAGATAAATTAAAAATCTATATAAAATTTATTTTTTTTCTAAAGTTATGCTTGATATGGCCGTAGGATGGATGTAAGTGGTTTTATTATCATTTGCAGTTTTAGGCAAAAGCAAGTTATTTTAAAGTTTTTGTTTCTTATTGATTCATTCAAAAATAATATGCTCAAGGAAATGGAGCGTATTTCTGCTAGTTAACTCCCTGCATCGCAAATACTTTTGCATTCTATGTCAGTAAAACTCCTATACGTAATTGGAAAGAAAACTGACATTTATTTTGGTTGTACCTCTATTTACTTTAAATTGTCCTAGGTTCAGAATGGCATTCAATGGTTCATGCATATTTGTGTTCCTAAATTTAACAGGATAAGAGGTGTCAAAATGGAAACCAGCCAAATTTTAGACGAAATTAAAGAAATTAACCTTGGGTATATGTTGTTAGCACAGCAGTTGGTGCGAGATGATAAAGTTACCGCGATCTATAGATTGGGAATTAGCCAAGAGGTTGCCGATATCATAGAGCGACTTAGTTCTAGTCAGCTTTTAAAAATGGCAACTACCAATATGCTGTTATGTCGTTTACGGTTTGATGATCATTTGATTGCAGAGATGCTTTCAGGTCACGGTAGAGGGCAAGCTGTTTCACAATCTCATGCTGCAATATTAATGGCCGGAGAACCAGCAGAAACAATTACCTGATTTCGTAAGGAGTTGATACCGTGCGTAATAAAAGTATTTTAACTGAAGCAAAGCAAATCCAACTTGCGACCGAGTTAATCAAATTAGGTTCTCGATTGCAAGTGTTGGAAGTTTACTCTGATTTAAGTCGCGAAAGACTGGTGAGGTTATATAAAGAAATCAGGGGCGTTTCTCCGCCAAAAGGCATGTTGCCATATTCAGAAGATTGGTTTACAAGTTGGCAGCCTAATATGCACTCAACGCTTTTTATTAGTATTTATAATTATCTTGTAGCCAACGCAGATATCCGCGGAATTGATGCAATTATTAAAAGTTACAAGTTATATCTTGAGCACATTGAGACAAACAATCTTCAATGTATTTTAAGTATAACGCGAGCATGGACACTTGTAAGGTTCTTGGAAAGCAACGTATTATGTTTAGCTCCATGTATTAAATGTGGTGGTGAGTTTATTGTACACTCGTTAGAAATACATTCCAATTATGTCTGCGGACTATGTAATATTCCATCCCGTGCTGGAAAGACAAAAAAAAATAAAAAGCTGGCTACTGTTTAAAAGTTAAATTAATTGATTGATTTTAGTAATAGTTTTACATAAGATTAGCATTCAGACCTTACAATCAGCTAAGCATTGCTATTCTGTTACAGTAACTGGAAAATTATTTTTTTCCAGAAAATAGTACATGAAAGTTTTATTTACTAGCTACTGAAATTATTTCATGCCTAGTTAATGGCTTCCTTCCGTTATAATGGTGGGTTTTCAGTGTTACTATTTATTCCCCTCCCCCTATGGAACTCGCAAAAAGTTTTAATCCCGAACAATTAGAAAATCAGTGGTATGCCCTTTGGGAGTCTGCTGGCTATTTTAAATCCTCTGCAAATGAATCTAGTGATGCTTATTGCATCATGTTGCCACCGCCAAATGTTACCGGAACATTACATATGGGACATGCTTTTCAGCATACCCTAATGGATGCATTAACACGTTATCACCGGATGTTAGGTGATAATACATTGTGGCAACCAGGAACAGATCATGCAGGAATTGCTACTCAGATTGTAGTTGAACGTCAACTAGATCAACAGAATATCAAACGTCGTGATTTAGGACGTGATGCCTTTCTTGAGCGCGTTTGGCAATGGAAGGAAGAGTCTGGCTCCACCATTACACGACAAATGCGGCGTTTGGGAACATCCTGTGACTGGTCACGTGAATGTTTTACCATGGACCCTGCATTATCACGTGCAGTTATAGAAGTATTTGTGCGACTTTATCGTGAGGGTTTGATCTATCGTGGCAAACGATTGGTTAATTGGGATCCAGTACTACAAACAGCAGTTTCTGATCTGGAAGTAGTATCTACTGAAGAAGATGGTTTCCTTTGGCATATTCGTTATCCACTGGAACAAAATGGATCTAAAAGTACAAATAAAGATGACTGCTTGATTATTGCAACCACACGCCCAGAAACTATGCTTGGTGATATGGCTGTGGCGGTACATCCAGAAGACTCTCGTTACCAGGCATTGATCGGCCGCCATATACGCTTGCCTTTATGTGAGCGTAGCATTCCAATTATAGCTGACAGCTATGTAGATCCAGAGTTTGGCACCGGATGTGTAAAAATAACTCCAGCACATGATTTTAATGATTATCAAATGGGGCTGCGCCATAAACTTCCCCCGCTCAATATTTTCACTTTAGATGGAAAAATTAATGATCTAGCTCCGGTGGAATATCAGGGTATGGATCGCTTTGTGGCTAGAAAAAAAATATTAGCTGATTTGCAGCAACAAGAATTATTAGTTGAGACCAAACCACATAAATTGATGGCACCACGAGGTGATAGAACCAACGCTATTATTGAGCCAATGCTAACTGATCAATGGTATGTAGCAATGGAGGATATGGCTAAATGTGGTTTAGCAGCAGTAGCAAAAGGTGAGGTTAAATTTACACCAGATAATTGGCATCATGTATACAATCAATGGCTGGAAAATATCCAGGATTGGTGTATTTCACGCCAATTATGGTGGGGACATCGAATTCCTGCATGGTATGACGAAGATGGCAATATAACTGTTGCACATAATCTAGAAGAAGCCCAACAACTTTCCGGAAAAACCAACCTTAAGCAAGAAGAAGATGTGTTAGATACTTGGTTCTCTTCTGCTCTATGGCCATTTTCTACACTTGGCTGGCCGGATGAAACTCCTGAGCTGAAAACTTTCCTGCCGACATCAGTTTTAATTACCGGATTTGATATTATATTTTTCTGGGTTGCTCGTATGGTAATGATGTCGCAACATTTTACCGGTAAAGTACCTTTTAAAGAAGTTTACATTACAGGCCTGATTCGTGACGCAGAAGGTCAAAAAATGAGCAAGTCCAAAGGAAATGTATTAGATCCACTGGATATTATTGACGGCATTACATTACCAGATTTAATTGCTAAACGTACTACAGGATTGATGAATCCAAAACAAGCTGCATCAATTGAGAAAACTACTCGAAAACATTTTCCAGATGGTATTAATGCTTTTGGTACCGATGCATTACGCTTTACTTTTGCCAGCTTAGCTTCTCACGGTCGTGATATTAAATTTGATTTGCAACGTTGTGAAGGTTATCGAAATTTCTGTAATAAATTATGGAATGCTACACGTTACGTATTAATGAACTGCGAAGGAAAAGATAACGGTTTAGATAACACACAATCATACTTATATTCTGCTGCAGACAAATGGATTGTCAGCAGATTGCAACAAGCAGAGAGTGCAATAGAACAAGCGTTTACCAATTACCGTTTTGATATGGCAGCACGTGAAATCTATGAGCTAGTTTGGGATGAATATTGTGATTGGTATGTTGAACTTGCTAAAGTTCAATTAAATAGCACTGATGATGCGATATTGCGTGCTACCAGACGTACTTTAGTACATGTATTAGAAACTATATTACGATTGGCACACCCAATAATTCCATTTATTACCGAAGAATTGTGGCAGAAAATAGCACCGCTGACAGGAAAATCAGGGCCAAGTGTAATGTGTCAGCCATATCCACAAGCTGATTCGACAAAAATTGACTTGGCGAATATGGATAATGTCCAGCTACTTAAAAAGATTGTGAATGCTTGCCGTACGCTACGAGGTGAAATGAAATTATCTCCGGCACAAAAAATTCCTTTGTTAGTATCAGGAAATCAGCAAATCCTTACAGAATTCTCACCTTACTTACAAATGCTAGCCAAGTTGTCTGATGTGGAAATTATATCTGGTGAATTACCAGATGCTGGAGCTCCGGTTGCAATTGTTGATGAATTTAGGCTAATGCTTAAAATTGAGGTGGACGTTAAAGCAGAGCAAGAGCGATTGACTAAAGAAATTACACGTATTGGAATAGAAATCACTAAAGCAAAAAATAAATTAGCTAACCCTAGCTTTGTGGAACGTGCACCAGAGAAAGTAGTTACGCAAGAAAAACAACGCCTACTTGATTTTAATGCAAAACAAGAGAAACTAATGGAACAACTACACAAGCTTAGTTAATACCTAGATCCTGCAGGTGATCGTGCATATAACGTGTAACAAATTGTTTCATAGAGTGAAATTTATTCTGCGCGGAATACTTATTGATATTCCCAAAGAATAAGGTTTGCTATATGGAATAATCTGTTGTGCAGTATGTGTGCGATCACTTGCAGGATCTAGGTATTAACATATATTTATCTGCAACAAATTTAAATGTATATTGTGTTTTATAAGAAGTTATTAAATTAATTGACTGACTAACAAGCGCCCCAAATAATATGCTGAAAAAAATTAAAATTTCAGATGTGCGTTTAGGTATGTATATCCATGAATTTTGTGGTGACTGGATCAAGCATCCATTCTGGAAAAAATCGCTTGAACTGACTGAGCAAAAAGATTTTAATACACTGTTGAACAGTGAATTAGAAGAAGTATGGATTGATACTAGTAAAGGTCTAGATGTTAAAGTCGAAGCTGTAGCTGCTCCTGCAGAGGAAATTAATGATCCACAGAAAGAAATCAAACCTGTAGTTAACAAAAAAAAAGTATCAGTTCAGGAAGAGTTAGTTGCTGCAAAGAAAATTCGTGATAAGGCGAAAAATGAAGTTATTTCTATGTTTAGTGAAATTCGCATGGGTAATGCAATTGAGATTAAAGGTGCGGCATCACTTGTTGATGAAATAAACCAGTCGATGGCACGTAATTCGGGTGCTTTGTTAAGTCTGGTCAGATTGAAAAATATTGATGAGTATACTTACTTACATTCTGTTGCTGTCTGTGTGTTGATGGTTGCATTGGGCAAACGACTAGGTTTAGAAGGTGATATGCTAAGACAAGCTGGTGTTGCTGGTCTATTGCATGATGTTGGTAAAATGGCGATTCCTTCTGAAATATTAAATAAACCAGGTCGTTTGACAGACGAAGAGTTTAATATTATTAAGGATCATCCTAAAAGAGGCTGGGAAATACTTAAAACATCATACGGGGTTAGTGAGCAAGCGCTAGATGTTTGCTTACATCATCATGAGCGGGTCGATGGCAACGGTTATCCAAATAAATTATCCGGTAAAGCTTTAAGCCTTTTTGCTCGTATGGGGGCTGTGTGTGATGTATATGATGCGATTACCTCAGATCGTTGTTATAAACCAGGTTGGGAACCTGTTGAATCAATTCGTAAAATGGCTGAATGGAAAGACGGTCATTTCGACGAAAAAGTATTTCATGCTTTTGTTAAAACTATTGGCATTTATCCAAACGGCACTTTGCTTAAATTAAAATCTGAACGTTTGGCTTTAGTAATTGAGCAATCTACTACAAGCTTGACGACACCTATAGTAAATGTATTCTTTTCTATTCGTGATAACGCATATATGGAATCAAAAATAGTTGATTTATCAAAATCTACCGAGCGTGTTGTTAGTGTAGAAGATCCTCTTAAGTGGAAACTTGATTTAGAAAAGACCAGAGGTTTTTAATCATGTTATATACCGATGAAGTATTTAGTCTGATTAGAGGGCCAGTTTATAATTCGCGGCCAATGTTTTTAATATTTCGCAATGATTCGTAAATTTATTCGTAATCTATTTAGTCCTAAAGCATCAGCATCTGATTCAATAGTCAAGCTGCGCGTCATATCGCGAAAGAAACATGGTGTAACCAGCGACAAGATTAGTTCATGCGCCTTAAAAGTTACCACTTGTTTGCAGCAAGCAGGTTATTCTGCTTTCGTTGTTGGTGGTGCGGTTCGTGATTTATTATTGGGATTAATACCAAAAGATTATGATGTAGCAACTAGTGCTACGCCAGAAGAGATTCGTGCGCTATTCCGTCGCTCACGTATTATAGGCCGGCGTTTCCGCCTAGTGCATGTTATGTGTGGTTCAGAAACTGTTGAAGTTTCAACTTTTCGTGGTCCTTCTCCTTCCGATGCTAAAAATATATCAATCATTAGGCATACTGACGAACATGGGCGTTTGTTGCGTGATAATGTATTTGGCAGCCAGGAAGAAGATGCTATCAGACGTGATTTTACTATCAATGCGTTATTTTATGACCCAGTTAAAGAAGAAATTCATGATTTCTTAGATGGTTATAAAGATATCCAAGAAAAACGTTTGCGTATCATTGGTTCACCAGAGAAACGTTATCGAGAAGATCCTGTGCGTATGCTGCGCGCCGTTCGATTGGCCGCTAAACTTAAAATCCAAATTGATACTCCTACGGCTGCACCTATTGGTGATTTAGCACCTTTGTTACAAAATGTACCCCCTGCCCGCCTATTTGATGAAATGCTAAAATTATTATTCTCAGGTCATGCACTTGCTTGTGTGGTAGATTTGCGTAAACGTGGCTTACATCATGGTCTGTTACCTATGTTAGATGTAATCTTGGAACAGCCTATGGGTGAACGTTTCATCACTTTGGCTCTAAGAAATACAGATAAACGTATACAACGAGGCATGACTGTATCACCAGGATTTTTATTTGCCGCTTTGCTGTGGCATGAAGTATTAACTGCCTGGAAGTGCCGCCAAGATGCTGGAGAAAAACTAATTCCTGCTCTACATCAGGCAATTGATAAAATTTTAGCGATACAGCATAAGAAACTTGCAATTCCACGCCGTTTTGATGCGATCATCACTGAGATATGGGTGATGCAGCCACGTTTTCAAGTACGTGCCGGCCGCAAACCTTTTCGTTTATTGGCTAGTCTTCGCTTTCGTGCTGCCTATGATTTTATGCTGTTACGTTGCGAAAGTGGAGAACTTGATCCAGAGATTGCTAACTGGTGGAAAGAATTTAAAAATGCTGATGATGAGTGTCGTGAAGGCTTATTAATGAAAGAGGGGCCTGCAAGAAAAAGAAGAAAAAAACGCAGTAACCGTAAACAAACCAACAAAACTACAGAAGATATCACTGTTGTCACAGAAACAACAAAATAAGCAGCCGTCGCCTGATTCATCATTTGCTAATCAAGCGTTCATTGCTTTAGGTAGCAATCTTGATAACCCTATAGCGCAAGTACAACAAGCAATCAATGAAATAGCAGCCCTCCCTAATACACAATTGTTACTAGCATCATCTCTTTATCGTAGCGCACCAATCGGACGCATCAATCAGCCTGATTTTATAAATGCAGTGGTTCAAGTTAAAACAAATTTTGCTCCGTATGCACTATTAAATGCATTATTGGCAATAGAACAACAACATGGCCGCCAGCGTGAATCAATTAATGCGCCACGTACACTTGACCTTGATGTGTTGATGTATAACGACCTGCAATATCATGATGATGGCTTGACAATTCCACATCCACGCATCAGTCAACGCGCTTTTGTATTACAACCTTTACTAGAAATAGCACCTGCTTGTACCATCCCTGGCCACGGTACCGCTGCTAATTTGCTTACATCTTGCTCAGAACAACGTTTACATCGAATAACCTAAAACTAGTAGGGGCAGATTCTATATCTGCCCCTCTATATCATCTGTCCCTCTTTATATCTTCCCCTACTATTATTTTACAAACGTGTCATCAGCATTTAAAACACCTAATGCTACACTTGCGCATATTTCATCAAATTTTATACCTGGTGCGCCACCAACACCAATTCCACCTACTACTTTACCTTCAATCTTTATAGGGAAACCACCACCTAGCAATAAAATATGTTCATTCATATTGGCTAGACCACGTAACTCTAAATTATCTGCAGTTAACACCGCAAATTTTTGTGTGGAACCACGTAAACTGTTTGCCGTATATGCCTTGCGGCGACTGCTATCCAAAGTATGTGGTCCAGCACCATCAGCCTTTAGCTGAACTTTTATCAGCCCAGCATTATCAACAATCGCCACACTTACTTTAAATCCATCATCAGCACATTTGTTAATCGCAGCCATAGCTGCTTTTATTACTAGATCTAGTGATAATTCTTTGTTAGTAACTTTGTTTTCTTGCGCAAAACTTAAGTTAGGTATTAAACTAATTAATAAAATTAAGATACTTACTTTAATTTTTATATCATCTATAATCATTATGTTACCCTCTAATATGGCTGTTTTTAGTATGTAGAATTTATATTTAAGAAGCAAATACATTATCATATCGCAATAATCCCACTCATTTGTTATTTTTCATAAAACTATAATTGTATAAAACGATGCACAAGCCGACTAATATTAAGATTAAAAAGAATGCCGTTCAACTTGCGGATGCTGATTTTAAGAACTCAGTAATAAAGAATAAAGAAAAATATCAACGTAAATTAAAAGAATTACAAATATTAGTTTTACGCATCCAACAGGCATACTATAACCAACATAAGCGGGCAATTATTGTTCTTGAAGGATGGGATGCTAGTGGTAAAGGTGGTGTAATTCGCAGGCTAACTGAAAGACTAGATCCACGTGGTTTTAACGTCATACCAATTGCCGCGCCAAAACCTGAAGAACAGTCCCGGCACTATTTATACCGTTTCCAAAAACAACTACCCAAAGCTGGATCTATCACCATCTTTGATCGTTCTTACTATGGGCGTGTATTGGTGGAAAGAGTTGAAGGTTTTATCAGTAACAAAGAATGGCAGCGTGCCTATACTGAGATCAACGAATTTGAGCGCTTATTATCTGATGATGGTGTTCGTATTATCAAAATCTTTTTACACATTACTCCTGATGAACAACTAAATCGTTTTCATGAAAGACTACATAATCCATATAAACACTGGAAAATCACTGAAGAAGATTTTAGAAATCGGCTGAAATGGAGTGATTATGAAGATGCAATCAATGAAATGTTCAAGCAGACCTCCACTAATATTGTCGATTGGAATTTAATTGCTGCAAATAGAAAATGGTACACTCGTGTGCAAGCATTAGAGACTATTTGCAATCTTTTAAAGAAAGGTGTTGATATTACACCAAAATCAGCTGGGCCAAAATTAATCAAAGCAGCTGAACAATTGCTAAAACAGTTTAATTAAACGTTTTACCTAGATCCTGCAGGATCTAGGTTTTAATTATCATGACAAATGAATTACAAATCTTGCATGGTCTAGGTAAGACATTTCTTTATATTCTATAGCCCTACTAATATATATAATTCGTATATTCTCATCTCGTTAGATATGAATAACGGCTACAACACAACACGTACCCGATAAGTCAATACAACTTCACTCTCAGCAGGTACCACAACCTGCCATTCAACTAAATTAGCGGCTATTTTCTTATGTTCCAGTGACTCAGATAGCATTATCCAGTCACCAGGTATCGGTTCATGAATAGCGATTGCAACTGTTTTCTTCTTAGTATTTTTAATTGTGATCTGATACGCGGTTTCAAAATTACGGCTATGTTTTTCTTTCACAGGAAGTTTCTTGAAATCAGTTTGCTTGCTGTTTGCGCTTAAGTCAAAAGCGTGGCCTAATTTAAGACGTATCTGACTATTATTCGGGATGTGATTAACATAGTCCTCTCCGATAAATTGCATACCACTTTGTACATCTTGGTTATAAACACGTACGATACCTTTTGCTAAAGGAATCCCCATGCCTTCCCCTTTATTCTGAAAATTTATGAATACCCCAATTTTGTGATTAATAGTGTCATGTTTCCCTGAATAGTAATAATTATTACCTTGCAACAAGAATGTTTTATGCACTGGTATTGCGGTTGCCGCTAAAAAAGTAACTTGTTTGGTCTGGTTATCCATCAATGAGGTTTGGTGCTGCAATGTATAGCGATGATATTCAAAGTGCTCTTCGTTTGATATGTTTGTATCACCTGCTGCAACATCCATTCTACGCATTTTTAAAGGAGCTGCTTGAGGGTGACTACTGACTCTATTTAAATCACCAGCAATTAGCTGTAACTTGGCGTTTTCGTAATTCATGCCACTTTTATTGTTTAATGTGGCCATGCCAGTTAGGGTGATATGATTTTCTTGTGCATTCAGCACTGCAATATAATCAGCTTGCCAAGATAATCCCAAGGTTAAATAAGTTAATTCAAGATGTTGTTTGTCTGCAGTAGCATTAGTAAAGGTGAGGATAAGTGCTGGTTTTTCACGTAAATTTTCTGGAATGTTAGGAAATACTAGGCGACCTGAAATACCGGTTTCTATTCGGTCTGTAAATTTAAGGATAGTGCCGCCATTGGTGGTTAAAACAGTTGCAGATTCTTTAGTTTCTTCACCGGTTGCCGGGTTGGTACGAATAACATTGATTGGTGTACCGATAAATTCTTCTAGTAATTTTTGTGGTGTCAGTAGGTCCGCTTCAAAATTCTGTTCACGTAGGCTAAAGCCATCTGGGTGGCTAATATTACGTAGTAATGCGGTTTCTGGTTGTATTTTTGCGGAAATCTCATGCCAAGTAAGTTTATTTAAATCTTGATTCAGGCTAACAGAACGTGAGTCTTTTATTAACGCCAAATTCTCATGATAAATAGTAATTGCTAGGTTATTTTGATCCTGAGTTGTGGTGATTTTCTCATTGATCGCTCCTGCAATATTACTAGTTGAAAATATTAATAAACAAATGACCCGCAATATTTTTGACATTTGACTTCCATCCTTAAGTTATGGCCTAGTACCTTGCACGCTAAATAAACTAATCAACATAAATAATGCCGCAATCCCTAACGCTAAATAATTACCAAAACGTACATAAGGGGTTGCACCAGTGAAGCCTTGCGCGACACCATGTAAGGCATCAGTTGTAAAGATTTCTATTTCCTGCAATATATGACCTTGTTGATCAATTATTACAGTTAAACCAGTATTAGTTGCACGTAACATATAGCGTCCTGATTCTAGAGCGCGTGTTTGTGAAATTTGCAGGTGTTGTTTGGGACCGATAGAACGACCAAACCAAGCGTCATTACTTACATTTACTAATAATGTAGCTTGCGGTAGCTGTTTGATTATTTCTTCACCAAACACATCTTCATAGCAAATGTTAATGGCAACTCTCTGGTCAGCCAAGTTCATTGGTTGTTGATCCAAGCTGCCGCGTGAGAAATCAGACATAGGTATGTCAAGTTGATTAACAATCCAACTAAGGACTGGCTTTAATGGCATAAATTCGCCAAATGGAACCAAATGATGTTTACGATAAAGTTGTTGTTCAGCAGTACCTAAACTAAACATAGAATTGTAATATTCATCATCTTCATTAAAACCACGTTCAATCATGCCAATTAACAAATCACCATTATTTTGTTTAGCATGCGCGGCCAATGCCTCTAAATAAGTAGCTGGTACAGTATTGTGATACATAGGTAAGGATATTTCTGGGGTAACAATTAAACGACTATTACTTGCAAAAATAAGTTGAGCGTAAGTCTCTAAGGTGTTGATGAGATAATCTTCACGCCATTTCATATCCTGGGCAATATTTCCTTGCAATAAACTAACAGTTACTGGCTCGCCATTAGGTTTAATCCAATCGACCTGTTGTAAACCAAAACCTGCTAACCAAATCAAACTAAACAATAAACCATAGCGTCGAACTCGTACCCCAGATTCAAGCCATAAAACTAATAGTGCGGCACTTAATGCTAGCAGTAATGAAACCCCATAAACCCCGATTATTGGTGCATAGCCGGCCAATGGGCTGTACGGTACTTGTGAATAGCCTAATGCTAACCAGGGAAATCCAGTCAGCAATGTGCCACGCAACCATTCAAACAACATCCATAATGCACTAACAGCTAATAGCCATATTATTGGCTTAGCTATACGTAGTTTAGTTAACATCCATCCAGCAAAGGCAGGGAATAATGCTAAATAAGCAAAAAATACTACTAAAGCAAATACCGCAAGAGGCATAGACATACCACCGAATTCATGCAAGCTGATATAAATCCAACTGGCACCTGCCGCGAATAATCCCATACCAAAACTAAAGCCTAACATAGCTGCTTGTTTTGGTTTAATGCCGTTACGCCAAAAATAAAATAATACAGCTAAGGTAATAACCGGTACCGGGAAAAAATAAAATGGCGCAAAACCTAAAACAGTTATTGCGCCAAGTAAGAAACTAATAATTAATTTTGTATATATTTTTTGCAAACTAACCGCCTTAGTTAAATATATAATCTATATTTCAAACTGTTACAAATTAAAATCTTCAGCATTCATTCCCACGCAGGAGCATGAGAATGAGAATGAGGATAATTTAAAATTTACAACATATAAAAGAATATAAAATTTATGATCATTTTAAAAATATTAGTTTAATATCATGATGTTCATCATTAATTTAAAACTATCCAAATACTTGTTATTAACATTATAAAATGACAAAGATTAAACTGAAGATTAACCGCCAATATTAACAACTAACATCACTTGCAAATAAAGTACTAATACAATTACCGCTGAGAAAAATACTAATTGAACCGGGTTTTCTTTAGCCCAATCAATAAATGTTCTGTTTTTTCCTTCTTTTTTAAGTTGCTCATATTCTGCTCTTACTCTGATAGCACGAGCTTGCTGATAGTCATCAATTAACGCTCTTGCTGCGTTAAATTTATCTTTATCTTTTAACCATATTCCTGGCATAGATAACCCCCAGTTACCTGCTGAGGTTTCATAAATATCGAATTCATGCTGTGCTAATAGTTCACGTACATCGTCAGCTTCATCATCAGGAACGCCCCGAAGTTTAAATAATAATTTTGCCATTTATGTTTTAGTCTCAAATAAAAATTTAATAAACATGCCTTTCTTACCACCTTGATGCTATATTTGAGGCTATTTAATTGTCAAGCGAAGAAAATGAAAAAAACCATTCTAATAACAGGTTGCTCCAGCGGCATTGGCTATTGTGTTGCTAAGGCGCTACATGCAAGAGGATATCGTGTTTTTGCAACAGCACGCACGCAAGAAAGCGTAGATAAACTTTTAAAAGAGGGGTTAGAAAGCTTACTTCTAGATCTAACAAGTTCATCTTCAATTCAGCTAGCTTTTGATGAAGTAATGCAGCGCACAGATGGTGAATTGTATGCTTTATTTAATAATGGTGCTTATGGTTTACCTGCGGCAGTTGAAGATTTAAGCCGACATGCACTACGGGTACAATTTGAAACCAATGTTTTTGGCTGGCATGAATTAACCAATCTAGCGTTACCAGTAATGCGCAAACAAGGTTATGGTCGAATTATCCAAAATAGTTCGGTGCTTGGTTTTGTCTCACTGTCTTTTCGTGGTGCATATAATGCTTCAAAATATGCTATTGAAGGTTTATCCGATACCCTACGTTTAGAATTAGAAGATACCAATATTCATGTTAGTTTAATTGAGCCAGGGCCAATTGTCAGTCAATTCCGAGCGAATGCAGTCAAAGCATTAACTAAATATGTTGATATTAATAAAAGCATTCACCATAAACATTACATGAAAGCATTAAAACGACTTAATACAAAAGGTCCTGCGGTTCCATTCACTAAGCCACCAGAAGCTGTACTTAAAAGGGTTATTCATGCCCTCGAATCATCTAACCCTAAGCCACGTTACTATGTTACTTTTCCAACTTATTTGTTTGGATTTCTAAAACGTATATTTAGCACCCGTATGTTAGATAGAATACTAGTAAGATCTGGAAAAAGTAGCTAACATGATTACATTTAACTAGGTATCATATATATGAGCGAACAAAAACCTGATGATTCATCTACACCAGATATGGCAAGTTTTCTTGCCTCTTCGGTGCATGATATGAAAAACTCTGTCAGCATTCTAATTAATGGTTTGGACAAGACCCTTTCTTCTGCGGATGCTGCTAGTTTTCCTTCATATACTGGCCTGGTGCAAATGAATTATGAAGCCAAACGTATCAACGACAAGCTGGTTCAGCTATTGGCACTATATAAATTAGGACAGAAAAGTTACCCTTTTGACCCACAGTTTCTTCCTCTCAATGAATTTCTACAAAACATAGCTACGTTAAATACTGATTTACTAAAGTCACAGGAGATAACCCTAGAAATTCATGTAGACCCTGATCTACATTGGTACTTTGATGAAGATTTAGTTAACGGTGTCATTGGTAACGCATTAAATAATGCCACTCGTTATGCTGTTAATAAGATCTGTTTAAGTGCCAAAGAAAATAACGGAATACTTGAGATACATGTTGAAGATGATGGCGGTGGTTTTTCGAATGCGGTATTAGAAGAAAGTATCGGCAGTATGCGTAATATTAATTTTCAAAGTAGAAATACCGGACTAGGAATCTATTTTTCATCAATTGTTGCTAAATTACATCGTAATCATGGGAAATTTGGCAAAGTTAAATTAGAAAATGGTGGTTCTCTTGGTGGTGGTTGTTTTATCTTATATATTCCTTAATTCACTTTAAATACAGTACTACATACTCAAAAAATGGCAATAGATTCTGTAAACTTCAGGTCATCTGAAATAGATTTGTCCGACAAAAAATTTCTTATAGTTGATGATTTTCATGAAATGCGTAGTATTTTTCGTGACATTGTACGTAATATTGGAGTCAACTCTAAAAATATATCTGTTGCTGGAAATGGCAATGATGCTATTAGATTATTAAGCAATAAAACCTTTGATGTGGTGCTTTGCGATTGGAATTTAGGTACAGGTAAAAACGGGCAACAAGTTTTAGAAGAAGCAAAGTTACGTAATTTAGTTTCTTCATCCTGTATCTGGATAATGATTACCGCAGAGAAAACTTCTGCTGCGGTTGCTGGTGCAGCAGAATTTCAGCCTGATGCCTATTTGATAAAACCAACTACAATCGCTATATTACGTGCACGTATAGATAGAATCTGGGCAAAAAAAGAAGCTTTCTTAGAAATTCATCAAGCAATCAAACAAAATAAATATTCAGAAGCAATTAGTTTGTGTGATCAACGGCTTACTTATGACAAAGTAAATGCGTCTGAATTGTTAAGAACGAAGTGTGACTTATTACTAGATAATGGTGAGTTAGATCGTGCTAAAAAACTTTTGGATAGTGTTTTAGCTAAGCGTGATTTTTCATGGGCTAAAGCATCATTAGCAAAGATTCTAATTAAAAATAATAATCTTGAAGAAGCTAAAATTTTGCTTGAAGACACGCTTGATGAGAATCCTACTTTTCTTGAAGCACATGATTTGCTTGTGAAAACACTGCAAACAATGGGTGATCTTGAAAGCACCAGCATGGCACTTGAGCGCGCAGCTAAATTATCCCCAAATTCAGTAGTACGACAAAAACAATTAGGTGATATCGCCCTAAAAATGGGAAAACTAGAAAATGCTGAAAAAGCTTTTCGTAAAAGTGTCTCACTTGGTGAACATTCTGTACTTAAAACAGCAGATGCTTATATTGGCTTAGCCAAAACATGCAGCGCTAATACAAATCCTGTTGAGGCACTTAAAGTAATTGGTGAACTTAACAAACAATTCTCTACTAAAGATGTTCAACTCAAATCAATGGCAGTTGAAGGGTTAATACATCATCAAAGTGGAGATAAAGAAAAAGCCAAACAAATTGCAGTCGAACTTAGTAAACATAAAACTGATAATATTGACCCAGATAGTGAACGTTCATTAGATATGGCCAAATTATTTATGGCTACAGGAGACAAACAAAATGCGATTGCACTCCTACAACAAGAAATTAAAATTAATCCAGAAGATAATATATTGCTGGAAGATGCTAATGCTATATTTGTTGATGCAGGCATGGGCGAAGAAGGAGCTACACTAATTGAAACTTCACGCCGCGAAGCAATAGAGATAATGAATGGTGGCGTGTTATTGGTTAGCAAAGGGCAATATGAAGAAGCTGTTAATGCTATGCGAAACGCTCGTAAAGCAATGCCGTCAAATGTCCGAGTGTTGTTTAATTTAGCTTATGTAATTATCACTTATATTCAAAAAAAAGGTGCGGAACCTGTACTTGTTAAAGAAGCACGGGAAAGTTTAAATACAGCAAATAGATTGTCACCTGGAGAATCCAGATATTCAAAATTGATGAATGCGTTGAATCAACTTAGCAATTAGAATATCTTTACATCCAGAAATCTCATGCGCTATTCCAAGTATTCATTGAGAACTAGAACCGCCCATTAGAATTAAATCCACCCATTGAACTAAATAGCTCCTCCAGAAAATCTTCTTCTCTCTGCTGAGACACATTACGCAACATCTCTTTCATACTCTTAACTGTCTTTAATATGGAAAGGTCTTCAGTTAAGCTATTGACATCCTGTTGCAATGCTTCTACATCATCATTAAACATACATATAAGTTCTTTTGGGTTTAAGTGCGAACCTGGTGGCGTATTTACCATGGCACGAAAAGGTATTTGAATATGTTCTATTTCCTGGCGAAGTTGTTTCAATTGATTTTGTAAAATTTTGTTGTAAGCATTTAAACGATCTTCTGCAATTGTATTAATATGATCTTGATCAATTTGTTCTAATTCTAATTGTAATTCTAACAATCCAAGTAAATCCTTTTCCTTATAGGCAGCATTCACACGCTGCATAATTTCTGTTTTACGATCACGCTCATCTGGGTCTGCCTCACGGTCAGGATGTAACTCGGTAATCAATTGCCGATAAACTGATTTGATTGATTGACTGATATTTTCTTCCTCAGCTTTTTGTTTTACTGTTTTCTTAGATTCTGGCTCTTCACTACCACCATGAACTTCATTTTCTTGCATATTATTTTTTAATTCTTCTATCTTTTCTTTAAGATGAGCAGTAACTTTATCAGGGTCAGATATATCAAAATCATCACCAAGATCAACACCTAAACTATCTTCTAGCATACTTTTTATTATCTCATTATGCTGATTGTGGTGCTCATCAAAATCATCTTCACTATGTTTTTCATACATTGACTTCAAATCATCTCTATTGTGTGAACTTATTAGATTTGAACATAAATCACAAATCATGTAAGAAATTTTATCCTTCTGCGCTTTAGTAAAAGAACGACGACCATGAAACTTATCTAAACGATGTACAAATTCAATCTGTAAAGCAGCTAGTTTATTCTGTAACGGCTGATATTCATTTAATACCTTGCCATGGTATTCAGGAAGTACTGCTTGCCAATTCTGCAAACGCTCTTTCTCCTTTGCAATATTTTTAA
This sequence comes from Nitrosomonas sp., assembly GCA_021774055.1. Lineage (GTDB taxonomy): Bacteria > Pseudomonadota > Gammaproteobacteria > Burkholderiales > Nitrosomonadaceae > Nitrosomonas. Next base: position 35,650 of record JAJFJL010000182.1, read on the forward strand.
TGGCGTTATTAAATTTCTTTTGAGCCGCAGAGAGTATTTTTTTCTTTGTTTGTTTAATATGAACTGCTGAATTTTTTAATTTTGCCATAATTCCTATACCAGTTAAGATGATTACTCAAGTTTCACTACTACTTTAAAATAAATACCGTCCTGATTTTCAAAAAATTTAATGTGATTATATAGGTTCATCCGGTAAGTGCGTGCATTTAGCCCAATTAATAAAAAAATGCTAGTTTTTATGCATCATCGGAATTCCTGCCCAAAAAAAATCCATAATAACAGGCAGTAATAATAATAGTTTTTGAATAAACTCTAAAAATAATTTTATTCTTTATTTTGAGTTGTTATGCATGCATTTGCCGGATGAACCCTTATCCTTATATTATATACTTCGCACGGTTATAGTAGCCAATCATGTGCAACAGAGCCTCTTTTCATTCTGCTCCATTAACTAACTTGATTAAACGGTTTGTTTTGAAAGAAATTACGAATATTTTCTGCTAGTTGATTCAGCAAACGTTGCCTAGATTGCCGGCTGGCCCAAGCCATGTGCGGGGTTATGATCAAATTAGCGGCTTGATGTTGCAACATCACGTTGTTTTTTTGTGGAGGTTCTTCTTGTAATACATCAATCGCTGCACCCGCAATATTACCGCTGGTAAGGCTTTGTAGTAAATCGGTTTCATTCACCAAACCACCCCGAGCAGTATTAATAAGATATGCCGAAGATTTCATCTGTTCAAATTCTTCACGCGCGATCAAATTATGAGTATCTGGTGAAAGTGGACAATGCAAGCTAATAAAATCAGCCTGGCTAATAACTTTATCAAAGGCAGTTCTACCAGATCGTGCAGGCTTACCTTTATGCTCTGCAATCAACAATTGCATACCAAACGCTTTGGCAATTTCAGCCACACCCCGACCTAATTCACCATGACCAATAATACCCAAGGTTTTCCCTGACAATTCTTCAATACCAAAATCAAGTGGACAAAAGAATTTACTGGCTTGCCACCCACCTGTTTTCATTAACTCTTGATATTCCAGAAAACGGCACGATAAATTCAATATCAACATAAACACATGCTGTACTACCGAAGGTGTAGCATAACCACGAACATTGCAAACAGGAATATTACGTTCGGCCGCCGCCGTAAGATCAATGTTATTGTATCCGGTAGCTGAAACACAAATTAATTTAAGACGTTCTGCCGCGAAAATTGCCGCACGGTTCAGAAACACTTTATTACTAACCACTACCTCCACTGGCTTGATTCTCTCCAACACTTGTTGCTCGGAAGATTCCTCATAAAAATGCCAAGGTGATATAACCTGATCCAATACCGTACAATCCATATCACCACGAGTGACCGAACCAAAATCAAGAAACACAGCACGCATCTTATTACTCCTGTTGTATGCACATAAAACAAATAATTCCTAAAGAAAAATACTCAAGAACTAACAGATTATATATACTTCTCACGGCCATGATTTAGGTTTTCTAGTGGATCATTTTTGCCAATATCAGCGTTACTGAAACAATTACATGGCTAGCTATGCGCTTGTTTCAGCGCCTTGTTCTTGACAAAAATTATCACACTATAAAATCCGAAACCATGGCCGTGAAAAGTATAACTGGGAAATAACATGCAAAAAGAATATTGGCTAAATCGCTGGGAACAAGAAGATATTGGTTTTCACCAAATTGATATTAATCATTATTTATGTCAATACTGGCAAGAATTAAAGCTTATACCTAGCAGCACCGTATTTGTACCTTTATGTGGTAAAAGTAGAGACCTATTATGGCTACGTAAACAAGGACATCCTGTATTAGGAGTTGAATTAAGCACACTCGCTATACAAACATTCTTCAAAGAAAATAATCAGGTTCCTAGTCACACTAGTATTAGAGAAAGTTTTGATTGTTTTGAAAATAAAGGCATTCGTATCTTTTGTGGTGATTTTTTCAATCTCACTAAGGAAGATGTGGAAAAAGTAAATGCAGTTTATGATCGCGCATCACTAGTTGCATTACCACCAGAAATGCGTGCACGCTATGCGCACCACTTAATGCACATCTTGCCAGCGGCAACACAAATTTTATTGATTACTTTTGATTACCCACAATCAGAAATGACTGGCCCACCGTTTGCGGTTTCCCCTGATGAAATAATCATGCATTATCATAAACACGCAAATATTCAACAACTACTACAACAAGATGTGCTTGAACAAAACCCGCGTTTTCAAGAACGTGGCTTAAGCCGAATACAAGAAACAGTTTTTTTATTGACTACTCACTATAAAACTTGATTATTCATACATACAAGTAGCAATTTGATTTAAAATTATGTTCAAATTGAAAACAACGAACTAAAAGGTAGTTATGCTAAATATTGATATGCGCAAGATTTATAACTTTCATCCGGTAGAACCTACACCAAATCCTGAATCCTTGCCAGTCGGTGGGGATATTTATTATGAGTGTCTTGATTGTTCGGTGATTGTAAGCTCTATGCCGTATATCAACGTTTCTTGTTCTTGTGGAAATCTTTCAGGCAGCGATGGGGATCTAAAGGTAAAAAATCTAGTGCTGGTTCAGGTTGTACGTGGAACACTAAAATAAACTAACACAATATCTTTTAAAATACATATGTCTGCTAGACGCTCTATAAATTAGATTTATACTGACAGGTCAACCTGCTGCAAAGTACCGACTCGGTCGTCATCGGTAAGATAAATGCCGCTACTGCGAACTGTTCCAAGAGAGGTGTTATTTTCACCATTAATAGAAAATGGTGTTGATGTGCTTCCTAAGTACAAAGCTCCCACATTACGTTGTGCAAGTGTGCTTAATTCATCCTGACCGCTAGCATTTTTACTTAATATACGCAGGTCTGCATATATAGCATCATTTTCATCTATAAATTTATTCCCGTCACTATCATAGCGTGCCAAGTCAGCAAAGCCATTACCACTTTGTGTGCCAAATAACTCTGTGCCATTGTCTATTTTTCCATTATGATTTTTGTCCAGCGCAATAAAGCCACTATCTAAGCCAGTAAATGAAATTTGCTCATCTTTACCATCACTGTCAATATCAAAAGCAAATTTAGTATCAGTAAGTTGTGCTGATGCACCATTAAAGTTTATGACTAATGGATCTTTTTGTTGTACATCTCCAGCACGAATTGAAACATTAGATTCTTGTATAAATTCCCGTTGCATTTGCAACGTTAATTGAAATTGAATGTCTTTGCCATCTGCTGTTCTTATACTACCCTGTGCAGAGAAAGTAGTTTGTTCTGCTTCATAATGAGATTCATTACGATCATATTCTATACTAGGACCAACTTGTCGCTGTTGTGAGCCTGACTCTGTTGCCTGCGCAACTTTTCCTATGTTCTGCTGCGCCCCAGGATTAGGTGCAGCATCTTTCATCTTAGTTAATTCTATTTTTTTACCTGTAATAGCTTCTACCATACGGAGAATTAACTGCATCTTAGGGTCATTCTCAGCATTCTCTTCGGCATCTTTTATTTCTTTGATTTCTTGGTTCTGTGCAGTTCTAGCAGCATCTGAAATCGATACAATAGAAGCCGGCTGAACGTTATTGTTATTCAACCGTGATTGATTTTCGAAACTAGGGCTAGTGCCAGTCTGAACACGCAAGCTTTCGCGCACAGTATTACGTTCAACACTTGTATGCTGACTACTTAGGCTGATATCTGAGTTGGTAATTTTCATAACCAAATTATCGGCTTCTTTCTAGCTAAACTTTATCTGTAATTATATTAACAATTAATTTTGCATCTCTTTATGACTTTATGTAATTAATAAATAACAAAAGATATCAGTTTGTTACAGTATATTTTCAATCTCTATTTTTGTGTCAAAAGGGTGCAAGATACTAGTTATCACGATTGGAGCAAGCTAACATTAATGCTTTTAATCTATCTTTACCCAAGTTATTCATTAATTCTATATTTCGTGCTGGAATCTGATCAACATCTGGATAATCAGTAATGACCTGTTTAAGACTTTCTTCTCGAATAAGATGCAACATAGGATAAGGTGAACGGTTGGTATAATTCTCCGCATCATCTGGATCAGTATCATTAAACTGATAATCTGGATGAAAACTAGCAATCTGATAAACACCTTGCAACCGCAATTGCGCCAAAAACCTGTCAGCAAAATTTAAAAACTGGTTGTAATCATAAAAATCCTGCAGTACCTCTGGATGAATCAACAAAGTTGTTTCAATTGATGAATCTTTATCCAGAAATTCTAATTCGGCTTGCAGAGCAGCCATCAACGCATCTTCATCAATTGCTGATGTAACAGCAAAACGCACCCGGTTCTTAACTATTTCACGTTTAGCAAATGGACAAAGATTCATTTCAACAATAAAAGATTCAACCCATTGCTGTACTGGTCTAATTATTTTGTTATTTTCCAAAAGGATCCTAAAAACACGACATAATTACCGGGATATATTAACACCTAGATCCTGCAAGTGATCATACACATTTTGCACAACAGATTGTTTCATATAGCAAACTTTATTCTTTAGGAATACCAATAAGTATTCCATGCAGAATAAAATTCACTCTATAAAACAATTTATTACACACTATATGCATGATCACTTGCAGGATCTAGGTAACAGTTACATTTCTTCATTTCTTAGCAAGAACGGAATATTAAAGATTATAAAATACGAAAGGGGCAATAGGATAAATCCTATTGCCCCAATAGAAAGCTATTGATACAAACAACAAAGTTATATCAAATATGTAGATATTCTAATATTTAAAGTGTTTTTAAATATTCTACTAACTGCATACGTTCATCATGACTTAATGCTGGCCCAATAATACCTGGACCCTCGCCATCATTAAATTCATGGCCTGAATTTAGATTGCCTTTTTTAGCTTTAGGTCCAGATACTACAAGTTTAGTTAAATGTTTTGTACTACTTAGACCATCTGCAACAGTGGAAACAAAGCCAACCTTGACCGGATCAAAACCACGATACCCCAAATAAATTGTAGAGTTACGTTGTCCAGCCGGAACCAGCATTTCATATAAACTAGCAACAGACCCATTATGTAAGAAAGGCCCTGTTGCCCAAATACCATTAAGAGGTCTAGCTTTATAAGCCCCTGGTGCTTGTAAACAATTTGGACGGTTACCATTCATAACCTCTTGTCTTTCAGCTGGAATATTATTTTTCTCATAATAATATTGGTTCACATTCTGAACAGTTAATCCTAGTGCAAATGCAAATGGAGTATTTGCTGTACTAGTAACATCTACCTTATCAGTCGAATATGGATCGCTGCATAAGCTACCACTCATATCCATACCTTCAATGTTTACGGTACGGTTGATTAAAACATTTGCTTGTGCGCTATCTGTTCCAATTTTATCCAACGGTACTGTCTTAACTACATAATAAGTTTCTTCAGAACCTTGAATGGGCTGCCAATACTTATCTGACCAGAATTCTGCTTTATCTATTGCAGGGGCATGGCAGCCACTGCAATGTTGTGCATATAAGGCACTTCCTGCCTCAGCTTTTTTCTGATCAATTTCACCTAGAATTTCTTCTGGCCATTTTGGTGCTTTTAAGCCGGTAAATTCTTTGGCTTGTTGAGGATCTTTTTCCCCAGCTAATAATATTTCCATTCGATGGAGATTTTCAATATCAACGGTAGAATCAAATTGATGCGTACCAGGCTCTAAACTTAGGCCTGCTGCCACACCCATGGACTCTCCTGCATTACGTATCATCGGCTGCATAATAGAAGCATCATATTGCACCCAATTAAACCAACTAGTGCTCCAAATATGTGGATAATTTACTGGGGCATCGGTGGGTACAACATTATCTTTATGATAAGGACCAAATACGGTATTGCCTATTCTATTTAAAGCATCAAGCCGAGTAAAACCTTCAGTGACACTACCTTTAATATTTTTAATGCCAATTATGATTCCATCTAGCAAATACTTCTCAAGTGCTGCACGAGTTTGGTTGAATTCTGCTGCTAATTCTCTACGTGTTTTAGTACTCCCTTGATTAAGGTGTCGTCTAATAACCGCATTTTTAAATTCCACATGACGAATTGGGTCTAAGCCATTCTCAGCTAACGCAATAATCAATTTTGTTGCTAAGGCAGTTACATCTGTTACAGCCGGACCACCATCAATACGGATATTAGTTCCTTGGTAAGTCATTTGACCTGTATGGCAACCTGCGCAGGTTAGACCGATGGCATTGTACTCACGCTCTGTAATAGGGTCACGGAAATTAGGGGTAACTGCAAAACCAACCGGCAGCCCATTAGCAGAAACCTCAGTTCGACTAATTTTTTCGTCAGTATCAACAATAAACCCAAAGCTAGATAAATATTCTGGATCAATAAATTTCTTACTTGCACCAAGAATACCGCCTAACCCTTTAATTGGTTGTTGCAGTTCTACAAACCATTCGAAAGGAATAGGAAAAGTTGCAGTTCCTTGTGAGGCATGATGAAACCATTTTCTGTCGTAATCGCTCCACCCTTGATCCAGCCAAACTGTTTTCTTAACTTCTGGTTGGCTTGGCATACCAGCACCAACGACAACTGTTGTCATTGTGGTTGCCAGTATAACTGCGGCAAATAATAGTATAATTTTCTTCATGTTATAACACCTGTATTTGTATTAACATTTAACCTAGGTAATGCAAGGCATCATACATATACCGTACGATCACTTGCAGAATATAGATTTAACAAAAACTGAAATAAAGCTAAATACTCTTCAAATAGTGGCACTTCTACTAAATCTGATGTTTAACCATCCTAATTAGAACCGCCACACTAGAATATACCAAGATTACAAGATTATTAATGTGACAATTCTCGCTCTAGCATGGTTTTAAATTTTAATAATGCTTGAGGTTCAAGTTCTTTATAGTTTTAAGCTTTGGAATTATTTTCCTATTATGATTAAATATCAAGATGTTAAAAAAGAACGATAGGCTGGGTTAGCTTATTGAGCGTAACGAGATAACGTAACTCAGAACTTTAGGAAACAGATGTTTATAGAGGGTTTATAGTGAATGCTGGGTTAATTGTTGTTATGTTTTTTTCGTGCATATTCAACCAAATAATATACTGCCGCACCAACCAACCCAGTATAGATACAAAACTGGTGTAGTTGAGATATAGTCATTATCCCTAAAAGACCATTCTCTTGTGATAAAGGATAAAATGGTTCTACATCACTGTGCATTATGGCATCTAGAACCACATCAACTGCTTCGAGCATGTTCGTATGTCTGGGTGATTTGAATGATTTAAAATACGTCGAGTGAGGGATTTGTTCACCATAAACCTATTCGGCTGTTTGGAGAAAATGGCGCCCACTATCTACTTGGCTGATGCAACGTAATAGTCCAAGATGAATAAAGTCGACATCCTTTAATTCGGTACACAAACGTTTCCACAAAGGATAACGTTATGCTGTCAGGGATTTTCCATACTTTGGGGCTACAGTGTTCAAAAATAAAATCCTTCAGTGTCTGAATTTTATGCATCGGGAATGTCCGTTATATAAGGTTTATAAAAACGTACATTTTTGAAAAAATTTTCTTGAAATTGCAAGCTCTTTTTAAGTTTTCTGCAATATTTTTAGTGGCTTGAATTTGCCTCAAACAAGATGGTTTTTATAGGGAATTAGTTAAGTTAGGAAAAGACAAAATAATCGTGTGATGACACTATTGCATGCGCGCTTGTCTATATTTCTTAGTGGGTGAGGTTTTTAATGGAAACACTGATGAAAAAGAAAGGTTTGTGAATCCATTGTTTTACCAGGAAAGAATTGCGCGTATAAGCTCGTATACTATTCGGGCAATTCAAAACGCAATAATCACGGGAAAGTCTCAGCAATTCCCGCCAATCTCATTCCAAGCCAAATAATAGGCTATTTGAAGAAACAGGATGTGAAAATATGAATAATTGCCCAATTTATCATATTTTGGCCGAACGAAACTAAGCGGTTTTTATCCAAAAACCAGCTGACAGACACAGAAAATCCTGCCTCCGGTGGCGAACAAGGCGTTCGAATTACTTTAATTGAAACGTCCAGTCTTCCGTTGGCGGCGCTCTTTGTTCAGGGTTGGCAATATAGGTGAAGAGTGTCTCCCAATCGACAAACACACCCATATGAATTAATCCCCGAAATCATGAGCATCGTCATGACAGAACATAAATTCTCTTTCCCGATAGTTATGCTCGAAATTGTAACCCTGGTTTTTTAGTGTATTAAATGTCTCGTTTTCTATGCGCCATCTTGCCCGCCCAGCGCGCATGATTTCGTAAACATTACTCTCGTCTATAGATAGTTTTGTGACCCAAGTAAAATGCTGTTTTTTACCTTTCTTATTCGTCTCGGTATAACTTAGAACGTTAACGCAGTAGTCGAAATTTGAATCATTTAAAGGGATGTTGTGATAGTAATTAAACTCATGCATAGTTCCGTTAGGCTCTTGATGTGTATGCGTTTCTGGTATCAAGTTATCCATCCACTCAAACATGAATGTATGATCTCCCGGCTTTGCCCCAATGATATAGGCAATA
>JAJFJL010000183.1 GCA_021774055.1 Nitrosomonas sp.
CTGCTCGTCATTTGCTACTGGTAATTTTTGTAAATATTGACGCGCATCGTTCAAATCACCTTTTTGTGCTAATAAACTTGCGTATCTAACCTGTGATGGAATAAACCGACCACCGGTGACTACTTGCCGATAAGATGCCATTGCTTTATCAACACGCTTAGTTTCTTCATAAACTCTAGCAAGATGAAAATGGACTAAACTTGAATCTTTAAACCCTAGATCAAGCGCTTTTTTTAAATTTTTCTCTGTTACATCAAAATCACCTAAGTCTATAGATAACAAACCAACAGTTACTGCAACTTCTGTATCAGTTGGATTTCTAGTTGATAACTGCTGTAATTGTTCACGCGCTTCAGCATCATTTTCTTCAGCCATCAAGGTACGAATAAGAGCAACACGCAATTCATTTGCATCAGGATATTTATCTAAATAATTTTTATAATAATCAACATTATCAGTATAGTGTAAGCGTTGACGTATCTGCCCTTGATAAATAGCAGCCATTTCCCAGTCTGGACGCAGTGTTAGCGCCTGCTCCATGGCATTTAATGCCACATCATATTGATTCGCAAACCAAGCTGCCTGGGAAATAGCAAAATATGCTTCTGGTAAATCTGGATAGGGTTCAGATAATTGTTGCACTAGATCAAGTGTTGCAAGCTTATTGGCATTACGTAATAACAATTTATTTAGCTGTATAAAAGCACTTCCAATATCATCTTTCTCCGCAATTAATAATTTTTCTAGGTGCGGGCGAGCCTCATTTAATCTACCAGCATTCACCAGCATGGCAGCAGCAGTCTGATTCGCATCAACAGAATACGGGTCTAACTCAGTCCATATGGACACCGCTTTTGTAGCTGCAAATGGGTGGCGGTTATGTAGCGCAATTTCTGTTGCTCGCTGGGCAACACGAGGATCACGAGTTGTTTCTGCCAACGCTAGATATTTTTTAATTGCAATTTCAGGGTGTCCTCGCTGTAAAGCTGTCTCCCCCAATAAAAAATCAAACAACATCTGTGCTGTTAATTCCTGCTTAGGTAAATTTGACGGACTGACTTCTACTGGTTCAGATAATTCCACTCTATTTTCAGCATCAATCTTAGCGGGAGTTTGCGCACATGCAATTAAACCAAGCGAAAGCAATGCACTGAGAACTTTAAAATTCATGAAAAATCCAAATGATGTTAAAAAAATGACAGCGTAGGCTGGGTAGAGCGAGTAGCGAAACCCAGCATCACGAAAATATTGGGTTTCGCTACTCGCTCTACCCAGCCCACATATTACCTAGATCCCACATGATCTAGGTAAGAAATTTTTTAATTTGTAGCATTAATCCATAATATAGAATCCGGCAAGCCTGGTAGGAACGGTGTAGGTTGTTGTGTTACCCAGTTGGCATGCCCACTTCCATAGTATGGCGAAAGCGGATGTCCACTTTGCCCACCAGGCATATCAAAGTATCCTTCTTCCTCATTACTTGGTGCAACTGAAAAACGTTGCGATGCACCAAAGTTTGGTGTTTGTACATGCGGCATATTGATATCACCTGCAAGCAGGTCAGACGGCATATCAAGCCAGCTTGAAATAAACGTAGGCAAAGTACTACTTAGCGGATGTTTAATTTGCGCCATGTTGCGATCACCCCAGCTTGGCATGTTTTCAGTGTTAAGCTGCAGACCTTCAACAACTTGTTTGGCGCTACTATGCAACATATCTTGCCAACTCTTATAGTTAGGTGAGAGTAGATGCTGAGGGCGTTGTTCAATTAATATCCACACGGCATGCTCTACCTGTCGAAGACTTGGTAATTCAAAATCAGGGTGATCTTGTCTTATTGCTGCAGCGAAGCCATCTAATATATTTTTAATCACTTCGTTACGAAACGTTTGCACAACCAGATATGCAACAGAATTAGTAGATGCTTGCTTGTCCCAATCTTGCAATGCAAGTTCTAGTTTAGTAGCCCAATATGAATTTTCTGCTTGCTGTATATTTAGCTGCAACAATTGATACCAACGAGTTAGAAATAATGCACGATTATCAAGCTGTATCGATAACATATCGGCTGACGTGAATTTATTTTTTTTATGTAAACTATTCTTAATTTGTTTGGCACGAGCACCTAAGTCATAACCACCATCACCAAGCATCTCCAGCATACCTTCGTTTATTGTCCGTGCATTGGCTGTCCATAGAAGTTGTGCCGGTGGATTGTAAATAACAGGGTATTGTATGCTATCTAACCAACCATACCAGCCAGTATCTTGTGCACTCCAACTTGACGGCAGACTAGGATCATAATTTCTTGAACGCAAAGGAATTTTCCCGGCGATCGTCCAGGCTATATTGCCACCCTTATCGCCAACAATAAAGTTCTGTGTTGGCACACCAGCACGCTGGACAATTTTAGCAGCCTCATGTGAAGTTTTTGCTTGCTCTAGTTTAGTCAGTTCTAAGTTAATCGCAGATGGCTGAAGCGCAGTCCAAACCAATGCCAAAGGCACATTATCATGATCGCTAGCCAGGATTGGGCCCCACTCAGTTTCATTAATGACAAGCGTTTCGTCAGGTGCATTACGAACTTGTAAAACTTCATGATAAGTCGCAACAGGTTTCCAACCATCTGCACTCTGATAACGTGAAGAATCTTCTGGATCAAGCACTACACGAACCCAATCAGCAAAGTCACCGTAACTATTAGTGAAACTCCAGGCAATATGTCGGTTAGAACCAACAACAATAGTTGGTGTGCCAGGCAATGTAATGCCGGTAACATCAATATATTTTGTCTGATGCTGTGGATCAGGATAAATAAGGCGAGTACGGAACCATAAATTTGGCACATTAAGCTCTAAATGCATATCGTTAGCAACTAAAGCCGGGCCATTAGCTAGTATTCCCGTGACTGCAAAACTATTGCTACCAGGTGTATGTTGATTAACTTTATAATTATGCTGCAACAAGCCAGGGTCAACTGTTTGTAAATCAAGTTCATCGACAGAAGGCATGCGTGGCCAATCCATGACAGTGCCAATCAAAGGTGCATCCCATTCTCCACCACTAGCAGTCAAAAAACGATATGCAGATATTGGCAGTGACGCATGCATAGTAGATAATGCTAGCTCACGATACATACTTCCTTCGTTAAGTGTTAAATACATTGCCATAACAACCAACAAACTATCCTCACTATGCCATACCTGTGGTTTTGTACGTGTAAGCAAATATGGAAATGGCCGTATGGTAAGTGCGTTGATACCAGCATTAACACCATCACGATAAGCATCTAACAATTGCTGTTGATCTTGCGGAAGCTGTTGAAATATAGCGGACACTCGCGCTCTCATACGGTAACGCCGTGCTTCTAGGTCAACAGGCAGCACCGTAGAACCAAATAGTTCAGCTAATTCACCTGCTGCACGACGACGCATTAAATCTATTTCAAAAAATCGTTCTTGTGCATGCACGTAACCTAATGCACGAGTTAGATCAAGACTGTTCTGCGCACGAATTGTAACGCTTCCCAAAGAGTCTCTTTCAACGCTAACCGCAGTTAGCAGGCCTGGCAATTTTATCGTGCCATCATATTGCGGCAAACTGCCGCGTAATAACACCCAGGCAGTACCTATAGCAAACAATACCAGGATAATGAATCCAATCAGCAAGCGCCGAATTAAATGCCAATTAACTGTCGTCATATACTAGATCTCACAGCTAGGAGCCTGTCGGACTTATGATTTCGAAGCGAAAATTTGGAAAATTGAGACAAAATTATCACCGGTTTGAAACGAATATTGGACATATTTAACGAAAACTGGGGAGGATTTTGTCCGATTTCTCCGAATTTGCAGCCGAAACTCATAAGTCCGACAGGCTCCTAGCACCCTAAATAACCAGGAAAATTTGCAGTACAAATTACCGATAACTGCGTTGAAAAAACTTGACGATTTCCGCATCCCCATATTTATGGTGCAAGATACGGCTACCACTTAAGACGGGACAAAGCTTGTTACACCCTCCTCGTCATTCCTGCATGTTTCTAGCAGGAACCCAGGATGTCCCTGGCATGGATTCCTGCTAAAGGCATGCAGGAATGACGGTGGGCAGGCATTAAAGTATGCTATACCTTGTCCTATTCTAAGGGACGAGAAAACAATAAATCATCCATTTAGACTTGCCCTTTCACTCTGATTTTTCGTTGGTTCTACGGTTACATAGAATAACTATGCGCCCTACGAACCGTCTCAAATCAGAGCGAAAATGACTTTGCCTAAATTGGATGATTTACTATTTCCTCGTCCCTAAGCTGGCAGCCCAAAATACTAGCCAAATACCAATGGTATTAGCAAATAAGATACTGTCGTAACAACTACAATTGCAAGCAAGTTTAATTTCAAACCAGCACTCGCCATTTGCGAGATGGTGACACGACCTGTTGCATAGACAACTGCATTCGGAGCAGTTGCAACAGGCAACATAAACGCACAACTGGCTGCTAGTGCGGTGGGTGCGAATAGCAGCATTGGATCAATATCACTAGCTACGGCAAGTACACCTAAAATAGGCAATAAGGTTGCCGTAGTGGCAGTGTTACTGGTTAGCTCTGTTAAGAAAATAACTAATATTACCAGTCCTAATATTAGTAAAATTAATTCTAAATTAGCAAAATCAGAGAGACCGGTACCAATCCAAACAGCAAGCCCTGAACTTTTAATTGCAGCAGCAAGACTTAAACCGCCACCAAATAACAACAATACACCCCATGGTATTTTATTCGCACTTTCCCAATCTAAAAGAGCCGATGATTTCTGTTGTGATTGGCCAGATGGGATAATAAACATTAAAATAGCACCAGCAAGCGCGATCATGGCATCATTTAGCCATAATAAGATTTCAAAATTCTGCTGTATTGGAACACGCAAGATCCAACTGCTAGCGACCAGTAAAAAAACCATAGAAATACGTTTTTCAGGTGTTGTTAACGTACCCATCTTGATCAATTCATTAGTAATTGTATGTCTATCAAGATGGGTATCTTGCATACCTAGCGGAAACGCCCATTTAGTTAGTATCCACCATGCCAAATATACCATCACAATAACTGTTGGAATTCCAAATAACATCCAATCGAAGAAGCTGATATCAACATCATAGGTTTGTTTCATGAAACTGACAACAAACAGATTAGGTGGAGTGCCAATAATAGTTCCAAGCCCTCCAATACTGGCAGAATAAGCAATACCAAGAAGCAAACATAAAATAAAACTTTGCTGTTGATTAGTTTCATCTTTAACGATTTGTCCTGCCAAAGACATAGCAATCGGAATCATCATAATGGTACTGGCGGTATTACTGATCCACATAGAAATAAGCGCTGTGACACCCATAAAACCAGCAATTAGAGCAGCAGGGCTATCTCCGACACGCGCTAGAATATTAAGAGCTAATCGACGATGTAAATTCCACCGAGAAAGTCCTGTCGCAATAATAAATCCACCCAGTAATAAAAATATGGTTGGTGCTGCATAAGGTGCAGTACTTTCTTCCATAGTCATTACTCCCAGGGCAGGAAACAACACAGCAGGTAATAATGAGGTAACTGGTATTGGTAGAACTTCAGTAGCCCACCAAGATGCTAGCAATAAAGCAACACCAGCAGTATGCCAAGCGGCAGGAGACATATTAGCTGGCGCAGGGGATAGAATAGTTATTAATAAGAAACCTAAGCCAAGTAATAAACCAATTTTCTGAGAAGTAGAAAAAAACATTTGTATTTTACAACTATTAAGGTGCGCTAGAATTCCAACAAAATAATCCTGTAGCTGCAGGCCTAATACCTTGCACGCTAAATAACCAGGAAAATCTGTGGCACAAATTGCCGATAACTGCGTTGAAGAAACTTAACATATACTCAATATGCCTGCGCTTCTTCGCCTTGTTCTCGACAATATTCCCCATATTTTCCAGGTTAATTGGACTCAAAGGGTTGCTGATGGCAAGGTATATAAGGTGTATTGACCGGACTTTATGAACGGGATGAAAACAGGGGCAGATATGGAATCTGCCCCTACCAGGGTGGTGTAATTTATTCACATCATCTCACTATAAACACATATCAACAAGCACACAGCCTACACAACTTCGTCGGATTGCTGTTCCAAATGTTGCATGATGGCATAAGTCAGCAATTTGCATCCTTCACCAGTTAATGCTGAAATGATAAAACTTCGTCCCTGCCAACCTAATCGCTCTATAAAATCATTACATTCTTTCTCACGATCTTCTGCTGATTGCATATCTGTTTTGTTAAGTACTAACCAGCGCGGCTTTTGGTAAAGTTCGGCATCATATTTACTCAGTTCTTTGACTAAAGCCTGTGCTTCATATACTAGATCTACATTTTCATCTAGCGGCATCATATCAATCACATGCAACAACAATCTGGTTCTTGTTAGATGCTTAAGGAATTGATGACCTAACCCGATTCCTTCCGAAGCTCCCTCTATTAAACCAGGAATATCCGCCATCACAAAACTACGGCTATGGTCCACTCGTACCATGCCTAAATTCGGGTGTAAAGTAGTAAATGGATAATCTGCTACCTTTGGGCGTGCGGCAGAAACTGCACGAATAAGTGTGGACTTACCAGCATTTGGCATACCCAACAAACCGACATCAGCTAATACTTTTAATTCCAGTTTAAGATCAAACTCTTGCCCTGGCTCACCATCTGTAAATTGGCGTGGCGCACGGTTAGTACTTGACTTAAAATGTATATTGCCAAGTCCACCAGCACCTCCTTGTGCTAGTAATATTTTTTGCTGGTGTTGCGCCAAATCAGCGATAACATTACCACTCGTAATATCAGTAATGACCGTACCAACCGGCATACCTAACACAATGTCTTCCGCACCTTTACCATAACAATCAGAGCCACGACCATTTTGCCCCTTTTTAGCACGATGCATACGCGCAAAACGATAATCAATAAGGGTATTAATATTACGATCAGCAAGCGCATAAACACTGCCACCACGCCCACCATCACCGCCATCAGGACCACCCTTTGGAATATATTTCTCACGACGGAAACTGGCTACACCACTGCCACCTTTACCAGAAAACACTTGGATAGTTGCTTCATCTATAAATTTCATAGAAATTATTTAGCATCCTTCATTATTCGGCTTACACTTTTTAAACGTTATAACACCTAGATCATGCAAATAACCGTACTATATATAGAGCACGGATGCACTTTACGTACCAACCATCATAAATGGTGCATGTAATGCACCCTACGAGGACTTATCTGTAAATTATATGGCAACACAAACAAAAAAGCCCTATCGTTTCACGATAGGGCTTTTTAGCAATCTTATTAGATAAGACCCAGAGACAAACTTAGGCTGGAATAATACTAACTGTCCTACGGCTTAAGGCACCTTTAATACTGAAATTAACTGTGCCTGATATTTTAGCAAATAAAGTATGATCTTTGCCCATACCTACATTTTCTCCTGGATGGAATTGCGTTCCACGCTGACGAACAATAATATTTCCAGCCGGAATTAATTCGCCACCATAACGCTTCACTCCTAGTCGCTTGGATTGTGAATCGCGACCATTTCTTGAACTGCCTCCAGCTTTTTTATGTGCCATTGTAAATGCTCCTTATGTTGCAATACCAGTAATCTGGATCTCAGTGTAATTCTGTCTATGCCCCTGACGCTTCTGGTAATGTTTACGACGACGCATCTTAAAAATTCGTATCTTATCGTGACGACCTTGACCAAGTACGGTTGCACTAACTGACGCACCTTTAACTAATGGGCTACCAACTGACACATTCTCGCCATCCGCTACCATTAACACTTGATCTATAATTAGCTCGCTACCACTCTCAACTGTTAGCTGCTCTACTTTTAGTTTCTCACCAACTTGAATACGATACTGCTTACCACCGGTTTTTATAACCGCATACATATCAGACTCCATACATCTCTTTTACAGAACAGGGGATTATACATAAACAGTAAGATTTTGTACGAAAAAGATTTAGCTATAGCAGAGTATAAATATATGGCACCTAGTACCTTGCAAGTGATCATGTATATAGTGTGTAACAAATTGTTTCATAGCATGAACCATAACTCTTTTAAAATCCTAACCAGGGTTTCATTAGTCACTAAGTTAACACATTGAAACAACATCTTGCATATTATGTGCGTAATCAGCTGCAGGATTTAGGTTATACTTGATGCTTTTGATATCTGCATTTCTTATGCCACCTAGATCCTGCAAGTAATCATGCATATAGTGTATAACAAACTGTTTCATAGAGTTAACTCTATTCTGCACGGAATACTTACTGATATTCCTAAAGAATAAAGTTTGCTATATGGAACAATCTGTTGTGCAAAATATGTATGATCACTTGCAGGATCTAGGTGCCACGTTTTAATTAAGGTAATATCTGTGTCAATCGAACATATTAAAAGTTTTATTGCTCAAGACATGAGCACTGTCGACAATGTTATTCGAGATAAATTATATTCTCATGTTGCATTGGTACGTCAAGTAAGTGAGTATATTATTAGTAGTGGTGGCAAGCGCTTACGACCAGCGTTAGTTATTTTGTCTGCTGGTGCATCTGGCTACTCTGGCAATCATCAACATAATCTTGCTGCGGTTATTGAGTTTATCCATACCGCAACATTATTACATGATGACGTTGTTGATGAATCCGAATTACGACGTAATAAAGAAACTGCAAATGCCTTATTTGGCAATGCAGCAAGTGTATTAGTTGGTGATTTCCTTTATTCACGCGCATTTCAAATGATGGTCGAAGTTGACAACATGCGTGTTATGCAAGTATTAGCGGATGCTACCAACACTATTGCTGAGGGCGAAGTATTGCAGTTACTTAATTGTCATGACCCAGATGTAGAAGAAGCTAATTATCTACGTGTCATCCGTTTTAAAACCGCCAAACTGTTTGAAGCTGCAAGTCGATTAGGTGCTATTCTTGGTGCAGCTTCAACAGAAAAAGAACAAGCTTTAGCTATTTATGGCATGCATCTAGGTACAGCTTTTCAACTTATTGACGATGTCTTGGATTATTCTGGTGATCATCAAGATACAGGTAAAAATCTTGGCGATGACCTGGCTGAAGGCAAACCAACATTACCACTAATTTATGCTATGCGATCTGGCACTGAAGCTCAAGCAAAAATTATACGCCAAGCAATTGAAAAAGGTGAGCAAAGCAATTTTCAACCAGTTTTAGAAGTTATTCAGCAAACCGCAGCATTAGAGTACGCTAAACAGTGCGCACAAGCTGAGGCAGACACTGCAACGGATGCAATCTCAATTTTGCCAGATTCTGAATACAAAGAATGCTTGCTGCAATTGGCAACTTTTGCTGTTACACGAAATTATTAATATCTAGATCCTGCTGGATCTAGATTTAATTCTTGCTTTTATACAGGAGACAATTACATGTTTGGTAAACTAATTTTCATTGCCATTATTGTTCTACTTATTTACTGGATTATAAGAGGCAAACAAGCTAAGAAAGAAAAAACTGAACTACTTCCAGATGAAATCGAAAACATGGTTTGCTGCAAACATTGTGGAATGCACTTACCAGAAAGTGAAAGCATTACAGCACAAGGAGTTTCTTTCTGTTGTAATGACCACCAGCAGAAATATTTACACTCAAAGCAATAATTGCTTCAGTGGTTACTTCTTCATCGCAATCAAAGAAGTCAAAATCGTCACCATTAAATTCTACAAAATTTAAAAAAGTACATGCTGAACAATTTTGGCGTTCATTCTACTATTTCAATAGCTATCGTCTAATTATAGCTATCGGAATAGCCATTGCCTCATGGTTATTTAATCTTGCTAGTTTAGGTATCTACAATCGCGAATTATTTGATTATTCTTTGTCAGGTTATCTTGCAATTTGTTGCTTATCATTTCCTTTTCTTAAAATCCGCAAACCAAACTTTGATTGCCAGCTATCATTCCAAATAAGCAGTGATGTGATTTTTATATGCCTAATGGTTTATGCTAGCGGAGGAATACAAAGTGGGCTAGGTGCATTGCTATTAGTATCATTGGCTGGTGCGGGGTTAATTAGCTGGGGTAGATTAGCCCTCTTTTTTGCATCTCTAGCATCGATTGGAATGCTATTACAAGAAACCTATGCATTTTTATATGTTGATGGCTATCAAGCACAATACACCCAGGTTGGGCTACTTTGCATGGGATATTTTGCAATCGCCTGGTTAGCGCATAGACTATCAACACATGCGATCATAAATGAGCAACTAGCACAGCAACGTGGCACAGATCTTGCTGATATGTCACAGGTGAACCAATTAGTCATCCAAGATATGCAAGATGGCGTACTAGTAATTAGCTGTGATGGTGAAATTCGCCAACACAACATTTCCGCCAAAAAACTAATCGGTATACCATCAAGCTCAAATACACCTAACCCATTAATACTAGTTGATTACGCACCTACGTTAGCAAACAGACTTGCGTCCTGGCACGACAATGCCAACACCAGCTTTGATCTTTTACGATTACCTACCAGCAACGCATTAGTTAGGACACGCTTTGTACCTATTAAAGCAGAACGCCAAACAGGTGTTGTCATTTTTCTAGAAGATATGGAACGTATTCAAGCGCAAGCTCAACAATTAAAATTAGCAGCTTTAGGACGACTTACTGCAAATATTGCACATGAAATTCGTAATCCACTTTCTGCCATTAGTCATGCAGCAGAATTACTAGGGGAACAGCAAAACCCAAACCCGGCAGACACACGACTAGTACGTATTATTCACAATAATACGCAACGCCTTAACCAAATTGTAGAAGATGTTCTACAACTTAATAAACGTGATATTACCCAGCAAAAACCACTTGATATCAATAGTTTTATTAATAATTTTATTGATGAATTTTGTCATGCAGAAAAAATTCATCATGACATATTTAAATTATACGTAACTGAATCAAAAATAATTATTTTTGATAATAATCAACTAAATCAAATTTTATGGAATTTATGTCGTAATGCATGGCGCCACTGTTGCAAGAAAAATGGCAGCATTCAATTAATGCTAACCGATAATGAACAGGAAAATTGGTTCAATATTGATGTTATTGATGATGGACCAGGCATTTCACCAGAACAAATTAAGCATATTTTTGAGCCATTTGTAACCACAGAAAGCAGCGGTACAGGTCTAGGCTTATATATTGCACGAGAAATGTGCGAGGTTAATCATGCCTCATTAAATTACTTAAAAAATGATACAGGTGGACATTTCAGGATTATTTGTAAGAAGAAATAAATTATGACCAAAAATAAGGTTAAAAAAAAATCTCCTCATAAGCAAATAGATGTGCCGACTATTTTAATAGTTGATGATGAGCCTGATATTATTGAGTTGCTTGAATTAACACTCGCACGTATGGGCATGAACGTAGAAAGCGCCCAATGTATAAATGAAGCTAAAACAAAATTAGACTCATATAGCTTCCAATTATGTCTGACTGATATGCGCTTGCCAGATGGTGATGGTCTAGAGCTGGTTCGATATATTGACAAGCATTGTGCAGGTTTGCCTGTAGCTGTTATCACCGCTTACGGCACAGCAGAGAACGCAGTGGCTGCGTTGAAATCAGGAGCTTTCGATTATCTTTCTAAGCCAATTTCATTAGAAAAATTACGCATGTTGGTGAAATCAGCATTAAACCTACCACCAATACAGCCTGAAAAAATCATTCATATTGATGGAAAACAACGTGATTTACTTGGTGAGTCAACACCTATGCGTGAATTACAAACAATGATTGAAAAACTCTCACGTAGTCAGGCAGCAGTTTATATCAGTGGCGAATCAGGTAGCGGCAAAGAATTAGCAGCCAGACTGTTACATGAGAAAAGTGCTCGCCACAAACAACCATTTATTCCCGTTAATTGTGGCGCTATTCCTGAAAATTTAATGGAAAGTGAGTTTTTTGGTTATAAAAAAGGGGCATTTACCGGTGCAACAGCTGACCATGATGGTTTTTTTCAGGCAGCTAATGGCGGCACATTGTTTTTAGATGAAGTGGCTGACTTACCACTAACAATGCAAGTCAAACTACTGCGAGTAATTCAAGAAAAACAAGTCAGAAAAATTGGAGCCACGCAAGAAGAAAATGTTGATACCCGTATTATCAGCGCCACCCATCAGAATTTAAGTGAATGCGTAAATACTGGCAAATTCCGACAAGATCTCTACTATCGCCTAAATGTAATCGCGCTTAAAATGCCTTCTTTGCGTGAAATGCGCGAAGATATTCCATTATTATCTAAAGCTGTATTAACACGACTTATCCAAACAATGGAAAGAACATCTTGCACATTAAGTGAAGAGGCACTTGCTGTATTAGCGCAATATGATTTCCCAGGTAATGTCCGTGAACTAGAAAATATTATAGAACGTACACTAGCACTCTACCCAGATACCAATGTTATTGGTAAAGATCAAATACAATTACCTACTGCCAGCACAACACCCAAGTCAGCTACATTGTCACTTGACACGACTACAGATGGATGTCCATTACAGGATTATCTTGACAAACTGGAAAAAGAATCAATTGTTAATGCACTAGAAAAAAATCGCTACAACCGTACTGCGGCAGCCAAAACACTAGGTATTAGTGTTAGGTCAATGCGTTACCGAATGGAAAGATTAGGTTTAAATAAGACCTAGGAGCCTGTCGGACTTATGATTTCGAAGCGAAAATTTGGAGAATCGAGGCCAAATTATCACCGGTTTGAGGCGAATATTTGGTATATTTAACGAAAACTGGGGAGGATTTGGGCCGATTTCTCCGAATTTGCAGCC
>JAJFJL010000184.1 GCA_021774055.1 Nitrosomonas sp.
ACGTAAAATTAATTTAACTTAATTTTGTAATTTCTTCAGCGGTTAATTATTTTATGTAAATCACTAGATCTTGAGGCTTATAGCAGAAAATAATTGTTTATTGTGCGATTTTTTTAGTTAAATTAATTTTACGTGGGTACTTATGACTGAATACGAATTACTTTACTTGATAATAGAAAGACGGAACGAAGGGATAAATTTGCTTCAATGGTGGGGAGCCGTATCAATCGGAATTATTGTGGCTTCCCATTTGGCTGAACGCACACTCAATATATTCATAATCACGCTTATTGTGAGTTTTTATATTTTATTTTCTCTTTTTGTGATCCGGATGGCTGGTGCTTTGTTTGATCAGTTGCTGATGGCTTTTTCTGATTTGGTGATCTACGCGGAAAAGGCTGAAGTGGTGTCTGAACAAACTAATACTATGATTAAGATCCATTTATCTGAAAGGTTATCTAAAACTGTCGTCTATTTAAGTTTGGTTTTCTATGGCTTAACTATTGGGACATGCAGTTACCCAATTTGGCAGTATTTGAGAATGCGCAAGCATAATTCAACTAGAATATAACGAGTTCTTTAGAGACCCCGGCAGGAGAAGAAATAAGGGGTCATGCTTATTTTTCAATAGCATTGAATGCGACTTATTTAATATTGTAAAATATACATGACCCCATTTCATTGTACCAATTGACGCGTTTGTAGATCAAAGGGTCAGCCAGAGTGATTTCACACCAAAGAAACCACGCTGCCGAAAACACCTTGTATATTGTTGTTATATTTACATAGTAAGATGCAGCATAGCCCACTTAATAAGTTTTCGAACTGACTCCGCAACTCCTTTTCCTACACCTTCCTTAAGAATCTGTTTTTTTAATTCGTCAATTGTCTTCTCTGCTGAGGCAGTTTTTTTATCAGCTGGCAACAATTTTTGTTCCGTATTACTTATATTCTCGACCATGGATACAAGCTTGCTCGCAAGCTCTGCAATTTGAGTATCGCCTTCTCTGAGGCTTGCAGCAAGCTCTTTTGTAATCGCCTGGGAACTCTCTACTGATAAAGAAAATTGCTCTTTAAACCATTCATTTTGTTCTTCCAGGCTTTCTATTCTTTGATCAAAATTATTTTTCAACATTAAGTTGATGTCTCTTTGCTGACTGACCTGCAATTTTGCAATTTCGAGCTGTCCTTTTAACTCAATCAAAGCTATAGGATCATCTGTTAAAATAGCAAGCTCTTGGCTTCCTGATACGACTTGCGAATACTGATCCAAAAACTCTTCTACTTCTTCTACTTTCCCATCTGGAGTTTTTATGATTAGAATAACTTTTAGTCCGGTTTGCTTAATAGTTACACTCACACTATCATTTCCATACCTTCGTTTAATAAGCTTTACAAACCCCTGAAGGATTGTAATTCCTGCCTCTTGATACTCTGGAGGGAAATTTAATTCTCTAAGAATACGGTTTTTTGTTTCTTGGTCGGCAAGCTCTTCATTTTCCTTAACCTTTGCCTCATGATCTTTGGTAATTTTCTTAAGTCGTTTATTGATTTTTTCTTTTTGTGCTTTTTTCTTTGCCAGCTCTGAGTTAAGTTCTTCTTTCTCCTTTTCCTGCTTCTGTAGATCCTCTATATTAATCTGTCTTCGAATCTCAATCATTTGGCGTTTCTTTTCAATTTCAATCCATTCATTTTCTTGATTGGGATAGAGCTCATCAATAGATGTTTCCAAAGCTAAAGACAGCAATGCATATTCTTCAGAAGTACCAATCGAACCATTTTCAATAGATGTTATTCGCGAAATTGAAGTGCTAAGTTCTTTGGCAAGTACTTTCTTTGCTATGTTTCTATTTATTCTAACTTGTCGTATAAGATTAGAGGCCATTTATTATTTCCCTTTAAACATAACGGACAAGCGTTGAGCAGATTCTGTCTAATTCGTACCGTCTGCAAGACGTAAGCGATATTAGACAGAATTCTGCTCCAATAACTTGATAGGCAGAACGCGATAGCTGGATGACTATCAAGTTATTGGAGTGTAGCGCAACGAAACTCAACGCTTGTCCGATAGGACAGAGCGCGCGCTAGCGCGTTCTGTCCTATCAGTGATATAGATATAATCCATCTTTTGCAATTTATATAATACTCAATTTTTCATTGAAAAAGATAAAAGATAAGAAAGACAAGGGGTCAAAAGACAAGGGGTCATGTGTATTTTACAATATACAAGTCATTTCCAATACCCATAAAGGGTTCGCATCCTATAAAAAATAACATTCTTCATGTGTATTATTATGATTAACATGCTACCGCCAGAAAGGTGTTAGTCACTGCATTGTACGTATGATATTAAAATTGAAAAGCTTGACCCAGTTTCTGGCTACCAAATTAAGTTCAGAGTACAAGGTGCTAGTTTCACAATAAATTATTATTCATCCGCTAATAAGAAATTTTTAACAATTGTAATTTGCTTCTGGTCGAAAAGAATCGGTGCATGACCGATACCAGGCAATTCAACTATGGTTGCTTTAGGACCACGTTGCTGCATTTTTTTAGCAGTATCCACAGATAACACGTCAGATTCTATGCCGCGCAATACTAAGGTTGGAATATGTACTCTATCCCAGTACTCCCACAGGTCTACATCCTGCTGAAGCCGTTTATCTTTAAAGCTGATAGAAATTCTAGGGTCATAGCGAAAACCAACAGTTCCATCAGGATATTTGCGCATACTATGTTGCGCAAGGTGCTGCCATTGAGCTTCAGTGAATGATCCAAATGAGCGTGCTATCTGTCGAATATAAGTATCAAATTCCGCAAATGTTTTAAAACGTGGATCTTTGCCAACATAGTCTGCCATTCTACGCATAGCTGTTATAGGAACTAATGGACCAATATCGCTTATGACAAGTCTGTTGATAGGAATAGGTAACGCTGATTGCGTTGCCAACAACATACCAATCAACCCACCTAGTGAGATACCAATCCAATCAAGTTTAATCTTCTCACTACTTGTTTGATTCCTAATATGTGTCATTAAGGTAATCGCATCAGACAAATAAATTTGATTGTTTTCATAATCATGCGCATGGTTTAGCCAGTCGCTCTGACCACGGCCAACAATATCAACACAAAAGATCCTACAATCTGCCTGCATTGCTTGGGCAAAAAAATCAAAATCACGACAATTCCTAGTTAAGCCATGTATACAAATAATTACATGTGGGTTATCAGGATCACCCCATTCAGTGAAAGCAATATGTCTATCACTCTGATTCTCACCACTTGTTGGATTTGTTGAAGGTGTTGGCACAAGTAACCGGTTAGTATGCATAGTCATCATCTTTACTTAATTTTTATAACCTTCAGCTTCTATCGTCAGCTTTAGGTCATCACCTACACCTGGTAGTGCATAATTCATACCAAAGTCAGATCGTTTAAGTTTACCTTCTGCATCAATACCGCACATTTCTTTTTTATTCATTGGATTAGTGCCACATTTAAAGGCTGTTATGGTTAAAGTTACTGGCTTAGTCACACCTAGTAATGTTAACTCTCCTTCAATTACAGCAGGAACATGGTCATTAAATTTAATCTGTGTTGATTGATAGCTTATTTTGGGGAACTCAATAGTATTAAAGAAATCAGGAGAACGTAGATGATCGTCTCGTTTTTTCATACCAGTGCTAATTGATGAGGCCTCAATGACAGCTTTAACAGATGCTGTTTCAGCGCTAAAATCAATAGAGAATTGTCCGCTGGTCTGGTCAAAACGTCCATGCATAGTTGAGAATCCTAAATGACTTACTGCAAAATGCACATAGGTATGGGTTGGATCTAAGGTGTAGCTACCTGATGCAGATGATACATTGGTGCTTATAAAAAACATCAATACAGCGAAGAATGAAATAGTTATTCGTGACATAATTTCCCCTCTTTAGTTATTATTAGTCATTAATTAAAATAAAACCCCGCCTGAGTGCCACCATACTATATATACCGGAATTGTTGCGCTAATTAATGTGACTATTGAAAAAATGCTTATTTGCCAGCGTATTGACCAACCGCTAGGTAATGGAAAATAAGCAACAAGTGGTATAACAAGTAATAGTGGCAAGCCAATCCAAGGTAATTTAGCCAATATCATTGCCGCCGGTGCAATCAAACCACATAATATGGTTAGTGGGAGAGTAAACGTTCGCCCACAAGATAATGATTTTCCAGTAGTTAGTGCATATAAGGTGTAAGCACCACAAGCCATACCAACAGCAAACCCCAATTGACCTAGCAATGCGGATGCGCCTAATAATGCTAAAGCACCTGTAGCTAGCCCTAGACTCAATCCAGTCGGCCCAGCGCGAGCTGGTGTTGATGCTAACCAATCAATGAATGCTGCAAGTATCATGCTATAAGCAGCTAAGCCAACACCATACATAGCGGCTTCTTCTAATGGTTTTTGTTTTAATACTGACCAAAATACCCATATGGCAACACAACCGCTAGCCAGGACAATGACGTGACGGGTAAAACGTACATAATTACTAATTAAATCTAATAATGGCGCAATGGTTGCTGCAATTAATCCGGCCAAAATTATTTTCTTAACTATCGATAATGACTCAAAATTAAAGTCAGCAACAAAATAAACTGTGGCACAAAAACCTGCAATTACCGCTAGCCCTGATAGACGTAAGTAATTCAACAAAGCTACACTAATAAAAGCTGCTACAAATGGTATCAAGCCACTTTGTATTGCTGGATGGTTTATCCATTCATCAATCATGATCACTTAAGTTATTCCTTATTCCAAGTAGCAGTGATTAACACCGCGTATGACAATAACATTTCTTCCAAAAATAAACGGGCATTTAGTGGGTGTTTAGATAACTGCTGTGTTGAGATTAAATCGCGCATAAAAACGATTAATACTTTATTCTCAATATTAGCAGCCAATGTCTGGATTACAAGTTGTTGAGATGGGTGGTAACGAACTTTTCCAGTACATCGGAAGCTTAATAGATCGTAACACCACTTTTGTAACCAACTAACAACTATCGATAAATTATACCGCTGCATTTTTTCCGCAAGAATTATAGGATTAAAATTGGCGGGATCACTAATTTGCTGAATAAAATCTCCGTGATTATTCATATATTCTGGATCATTAAAAGTTAGTGCTAACAACGGCGCAAAACCAGCTGCAGCAAGACATACTTCAGGAGATTTAATATTTTGTTGTTTGAGCCAATTGCTAGCGGTCGTAACATCAGGTACCGGCATGGTGATTTGATGACAGCGGCTACGAATAGTTGGTAGTAAATGTTGCGGACAATGTGAAACTAGAATAAACAGTACATTAGCTGGTGGTTCTTCTAGTTTTTTTAATAATGCATTCGCAGCAGCAGGGTTCATAGCTTCAGCAGGACGAATCAAAATAACTCTATAGCCATCTTGATGACCTGATAAGTACACGAAATCATTCAATGCACGTATCTGGTTAACACTAATTTGCTGACTAGGTTTCTTTTTTGGCTTAGTGGTGCGGGTATCTTCCTCTACCTTAGAATTAACTATGGTATCACCAGATAAAATTGATAACGCTTCAGGTTCTAATAAATAAAAATTGGGATGGTCACCATAGGTAAACCAGGTACAACTTTGGCAATTTCCACAAGCTTCTGCCGCATTCTCTGAATGCTCACATAATAAAAATTTAGCTAAATGATGCGCAAATAATGATTTACCTATTCCGGCACGTCCTTTTAATAGCAGAGCATGGCCACTGAACTGACGTTCTTTAGCCAGTTTTTTCCATAATGTCTGCTGCCAGATGTAAATCTTATCCATTAATTCTTAGAGTGATCACCGGGGTCATTCGTTATTTGGTTTACATTTAAGGTAGGGTGCATTTTACGCACCAACGTTATAAATGGTGCATGGAATGCACCCTACGTATAATTTTTTGGTATCAAAAGTGTAAACTACTTAGGGACGAGGCAATAGTACTTTGTCCATTTAGGCGAAGTACTATTGCCTCGTCCCTTACCCATTAATTCTTAAAATGTTTATCTAGGTAAAAATTTTTTTATTGCCTGTTCTACCGCCACACGCACTTCATCAATTGATTGAGTAGCATCAATCCGATTAATTCGTTCAGGAAACTTATTCACTCTATCAAGATAAGCTGTGCGTACACGCTGAAAAAAATCAGTTTGTTCTATTTCAAAACGATCAGCTGGTTTAATCTGTGTAATTCGTTGCTTACCAAGTGCAACTGGCACATCAAAATACAAAGTTAGATCAGGTTGAATAACACCTTGCGTCCATTGTTCCAGTATTTCAAGTCGGTCTATTGCAACTTGTCTGCCACCTCCTTGATAAGCAAAACTTGCATCAGTAAAACGATCTGATAACACCCAGTCACCCTGCGCTAAAGCAGGGCAGATAACTTTATCAAGATGTTCACGACGAGCAGAAAACATCAATAAAGCTTCAGTTTCTGGGTGCATAGTTAGCGTGTTATCTAACAAGATTGCACGCAATTGCTCGCCTAATGGTGTACCACCAGGTTCACGTGTCACCACAACATTTAACCCTTGGTTCTGCATATATTCCGCTAACCAAGTAAGTTGCGTGCTTTTACCGGCACCATCCAAACCTTCCAGTGTAATAAATTTACCTGGTGTCATTGTTATTCGCGTAACCCTAATACATCCTGCATATCGAACAAGCCATTTTGTTTATCTGCAAGAAAACGGGCTGCACGTAATGCACCCATAGAAAATGTTTTGCGACTGGTAGCTTTGTGTGTAATTTCAACACGCTCCCCCACTCCAGCAAACATTGCTGTATGTTCCCCAACAATATCGCCGCCGCGTATGGTGGAAAAACCAATAGTGTCAGATTTTCGTTCGCCGGTTACACCTTCACGCCCATAAACCGCTACTTTTTCTAAATCTCTATCAAAAGCCTGTGCAATTACTTCGCCCATACGTAAGGCGGTTCCAGAAGGTGCGTCAATTTTATGGCGGTGATGAGCTTCAATTATTTCAGTGTCATAACCATCATTTAAAATTTGTGCGGCTATTTCTAGCAATTTAAAGGTAACATTTACGCCAACGCTCATATTTGGTGCAAACACAATTGCAATTTCTTCGGATGCAGATTTAAGTATAGCTTTCTCTTCGCTACTAAAACCGGTGGTTCCAATTACCATTTTAGTGCCTGTTGCACGACAGGCAGCAAGATGTGCGAGCGTCCCTTCTGGGCGAGTAAAATCAATTAACGTATCATCTGTTGATAACGTACTGGCAAAGTCGCTGCTAATTTTTATACCACAAGGGATGCCGATTAATTCACCGGCATCCTTGTCTAAATAAGAACTACCAGAATGCTCAAGTGCGACTGATAATTGCATATCAGGTGCTTGAGAAACTACTTCTAATAACGCACGTCCCATGCGCCCGGAGCTACCTGCAATTGCAATTTTCAAAATTGTCATTTTATTCCTACAAAAAATATTTTTAATCATTTTGCTTAAATATAGTCGGATCCGGTGAAATTCCCTCTGATTCAAGCGGTGATATCGGTACTGAATTATTTTCAATATATGTTAATCTATCTTCTTCAAAAAATATTGCTATCCCTTGCTTGTCTATCAACTCACCGCCTTCTTGACGAACATAAATATAATCCCAACGATTATCACGAAAAATATCAACTACCAATGGCGTACCCATTACAAAGCGTACTTGTGATTTGGTCATACCAGGTTTTAATTTTTCTACCATTTCTTGGGTAATGACATTACCTTGCTGGACATCAATCTGATAAAGAATTGATGGAACTATGGAACACCCTGCAAGAATTAAACTAACAGACAATATGATGACTTTTAAGTGTATATTTATTAATAACATATATTTTTAAAACCAGTTCACCTGGTTCTTTACGATAGATAATTTTATTTTCAATAAAGCTCCTAGCTAATGCTGGCTGTATGATACAGCAAGATGGTGCAAATAATTTACTGGACAAATACTGCAATGAACAAGTCAGGCAACCTGAAAACTAGAAACCTTAAAAACATTGGCCTTAAAACTACACTGCCACGGTTAAAAATATTAAACCTATTTGAAAACAGCAAAATACGACACCTATCCGCAGAAGATGTCTACAAAATACTTATTAATGACGGGGAAGATATTGGTCTTGCCACTGTTTATCGTGTTCTCACACAATTTGAACAAGCCAGTTTATTAGAGCGCCAACACTTTGAAGGTGGTAAAGCTGTATTTGAATTAAAAAGCGACACACATCATGATCATCTTGTTTGCTTGCAATGTGGTCTGGTAGAAGAATTCTATGATGCTGAAATAGAGAAACGTCAAACTAAAATCGCTAAAGATCGCGGTTTTTCGCTCAATGAACATTCATTGTCACTTTATGCAGATTGTATCAAAACAGACTGTCCTAATTTAAAATAGTTGCGACGTATAATAACCAAATAACGGCTACCATCTTAGAACAGGACAAGATATGGCATCCTTCAATGCCTACCCACCGTCATTCCTGCATGTTTCTAGCAGAAATCCATACTACGGGGCCACCTGGACTCCTGCTAGAAACATGCAGGAATGACGGTGGGGGAGTTTCCTAATTACAAGTTTTGTCCCGTCTTAATTAAGTTGGTAGCCCAAATAACTAAACAACCAGTATGATCTACACTGAAAAAACTCCAGCGCTATTTATTATTGGTCTTACAATGCTAGCCATTTGGTTTCTTGCAGATAATACATTGCTAGCACCAGTTATTGAACATTTAGCTAATGGTAAGTCATATCGTTACGCGGATGAACTCCTGACAATTCCATTTTATTTTGGCTTAGTTGCAACGATTGTTGGTTTATGGCAATGGCTAGGATCTCATCAAGAGGGCCATTTGGATTATTATTTATCAACTATCGCTGGTGGTATGTTTATCCTGTTAATCACTATGTTAGTTAGATGGTTTGTGGCACCAGAGATTGCCGTGATCAGCACTCAAATGGGTGAAGTTGGTAATACAGGCAAATATATACATGAATTATTTGGGCTTAACTATGTGGTAATCGGTATTGTTACCGGCATCCTGGTTGTTAATGTATTTAAAATTCCAGAATGGGCCAAAAATGGTGTCCGACTTTCCCGCCTGGGACTTAAAACTGGAGTAATCCTTTTAGGTGCGCTTTATAGTGCGGCCGAATTAAAGAACCTAGGCGGACTTTCTATTCTCATGATTGGGTTTTTTGTTTTAGGCTCGGTGTGGATCGTATTATGGATGGGTGCCAAACGTAATATTCCAAATTCCATGGGAGGGGTGCTCTCGGCAGGAATGGGTGTATGTGGGGTATCAGCAACAGTTGCTGTAGCTCCCGTGGTGCAGGCCAAACCGGTGGAAATTGCTTACACCATTGGCACCATTCTGTTGTGGGGTGTCGGCTGCATGTTCATCTTTCCTATTATTGGCAACTTATTGGACATGAGCTATGTGCAATTTGGTGCCTGGGCAGGTACCGGCATTCTTAATTCAGCACAAGTTGCGGGAGCTGCGCTAGCTTATCAGCCAGATGGGATTGAAACCCTGATGGTTGCTGAAATCTTTAATATCACTAGGGTATTGATTTTACCTATCATCGTATTATGGTTAGCAATGTGGTATGTGAAGCGTGAAGGTCATACCACCACGCAAATTAATGTTAGCAGTGTTGTCATACAAAAATTTCCAGTCTTTGTTCTTGGCTTTATTTTAATGTTTGCACTTTCAACCACTGGTATTTTTGCCCCAGCTAATCATTATCAAGGTAAATATTTTGGTAACACTACTGAGCAAGGTTTTAAACTAGAAAACCAATTAACAACAGAACAAATTCACTTGTTACAACAGGAAGCCAGCAACATATCACCTACAAATCATCATGGCGCACTGCAACGTTTGATAGAAAATGGCAAAATCATGTCTATTGAGGACGATATCGCCGTGCGCGGACTTATTAATGCAAAAGTCATGTCCGCAGATGCCAACCAAATCCTTACTGACACACATAAGGCGGTGCGTCATACGGCAAAAAAAATTGCCGCTTTTCGTGATTGGATTACTTGGTTATTTGCATTTGGTTTAGTCGGCCTAGGCATGCAAATCACCATTGGATCAATGAAACAAGCCGGAGGACAACCAGCTGTTATCGGTGGCATTGTTGGCTTTATCAAAGCTGTATTATCTTTGATTGTAGTGTTAATACTGGTTAGTGAAACAGTTTAATACCTAGGAGCCTGTCGGACTTATGATTTCGAAGCGAAAATTTGGAGAATCGAGGCCAAATTATCACCGGTTTGAGGCGAATATTTGGTATATTTAACGAAAACTGGGGAGGATTTGGGCCGATTTCTCCGAATTTGCAGCC
>JAJFJL010000185.1 GCA_021774055.1 Nitrosomonas sp.
GGCTGCAAATTCGGAGAAATCGGCCCAAATCCTCCCCAGTTTTCGTTAAATATACCAAATATTCGCCTCAAACCGGTGATAATTTGGCCTCGATTCTCCAAATTTTCGCTTCGAAATCATAAGTCCGACAGGCTCCTAGGAAGCTATTCTCGGACAGCCTCCTAGACACCGGTTGAATACCACGTGTATATAACCACTTATACATCTATATGGCATCATGCATGGAACAACCCATGTTCTTCGCAAGCCACCTTTTTATTTTTTATAAATTGATACTAGATTTTAGTGCCAAAATACGTACAATGGTATTGGTTCTGTTGAATTAGTTTTTAGACATCACGTAATATGTAGTTATTGTTATACGTTATTAACGTATTTTTGCAATTGCATTTTGTTTGTGTTTTCTATACGAATGCTATTCAAAAATTTTCCTAGTCAGGAACAACTGTGTCAAAACAATTATCTTCTGAAGAGCAGAAAAAAAGTGAACGTAATGCTTTCCTATTTTTAACTATTTTTCTTGCTCCCATTTTAACAGTGATGATAGTGGGTGGTTATGGATTTATAATCTGGATAATTCAGATTATTTTTGGTCCGCCCTCTTTGTAGAGGCAATTTACAATGGCTTCTATTGTCAATCATCAACGTAGAAACTTTTTAAGAGGTAAAGGGTCCTCAAACCCACCCTTATTTCGGCTCCCTTGGGTAACAAATGAGCAATTATTTATACAACAATGCACACGATGTGATGACTGTATCAACGTTTGTGAAGAAAAAATAATTGTTGTCGGTAGTGGCACCTATCCAGAAATTAATTTCGCTTTGGGTGAGTGTACTTTTTGTCAAAAATGTGTTGAAGTTTGCCAACAAAACTTTTTTAATTCAGATAAAACCCAGCCAGCTTGGGAGAGTCAATTGACCATTAAGGATAACTGTTTGGCAAAAAAATTTGTTTTTTGTCAAAGCTGTCGGGATGCCTGCGAATACCAAGCTATAAAATTTATCTATAGCCAATGTGCCATTCCAGAACCACAAATTAATCAAGATTTGTGTTCTGGTTGCGGTGCGTGTGTAAGCCTTTGTCCCAGCCAGTCAATCCAATTGTCTTTGTTATCAGGAGTAAATTAATGAAAGAAGCAGATGAATATCATGTGGCCAGCTTTGTTGCTCAAATTGATGTTTCTCATCAAGAGGACGTTGAGCGGGCAATTAATCAAATTCCTAGGGCTGAAATTCATGCTATTTCAACCAATGGAAAAGTGGTTTTTACCATCGAAGCCACTCGACATAACATCATTGGCGAAGCTATTGAGGCGATAAAATACCAAACAGGAATTTTAACTTTGGCACCTGTTTACCATCAATATTTAATTGAAGAATAAGGAGCCGCCATGAAAATTAACCGCCGTGAATTTATTAAAGCAAATGCGATTGCAGCTGCTGCCACTGTTGCGGGTATTTCTGTGCCGGTTGCCGCATCAAATTTGATCACCAATAGTGAAATAACAAAATTAAAGTGGGATAAAGCTCCCTGTCGTTTTTGTGGAACTGGCTGCAGTATTAATGTTGCTACCATGGATGACAAAATCGTTGCCACTCATGGGGATATCAACTCTCCAGTAAATAAAGGTCTTAACTGTATAAAAGGCTATTTCCTTTCTAAGATTATGTATGGCAAAGATCGTTTGACCAGTCCCCTACTTAGAATGAAGGACGGTAAGTTTGATAAAAATGGTGACTTTACTCCAATTAGCTGGGACCAAGCGTTTGATATCATGGCTGTAAAAGTTAAAGCTACCTTAAAAGAAAAAGGACCAACTGCAGTGGGTATGTTTGGTTCTGGTCAATGGACGGTTCAAGAAGGGTATGCTGCGGTTAAGTTAATGAAAGCCGGCTTTCGTTCTAATAATATAGAACCTAATGCCCGCCATTGCATGGCTTCTGCGGTAGCTGGGTTCATGCGCACCTTTGGCATTGATGAGCCCATGGGCTGTTATGATGACATTGAAGCCGCTGACGCATTTGTATTATGGGGAGCGAACATGGCTGAAATGCACCCTATTTTATGGACCAGGGTTACTGATCGTCGCTTAAGCGCGCCACATGTAAAAGTTGCCGTATTGTCAACCTTTGAAAATCGCAATTTCGATCTTGCTGATAACGGCATGATCTTCACACCGCAAACCGATTTAGCTATATTAAATTTTATTGCTAACTACATTATCAAAACCAATCGTGTTAATAAAGATTTTGTTAATAAGCATACTAATTTTCGTTTAGGTAATACTGACATCGGCTATGGTCTTCGTCCAGAGCATGCATTAGAGCAGAAGGCAAGAAATAATAGCGCGGGGAATACGGGTGGCTCTGAACCGATGACATTTAAAGAATATGCTAAGTTTGTTAGTAGTTATACTGCAGAATATGTATCAGAACTCTCTGGTGTGCCAGTAGACAAATTAAATGCCCTGGCTGAACTTTACGCGGATCCTGATACGAAAGTGACTTCATTCTGGACGATGGGTTTTAACCAGCATACCCGAGGAGTTTGGGCAAATAACCTGGTGTATAACATTCACCTGTTAACCGGTAAAATTTCTACCCCAGGGAATAGTCCATTTTCACTAACTGGGCAACCTTCTGCCTGTGGAACGGCACGTGAGGTTGGTACGTTCTCGCATAGGTTGCCAGCTGATATGGTGGTTAAAAATCCTAAACATCGCGCGTTTGCTGAGAAAATCTGGAAATTACCAGAAGGGACTGTACCACCAAAACCTGGCTATCATGCGGTATTACAAAATCGCAAGCTTAAAGATGGTGAACTGAACTTTTATTGGGTGCAATGTAACAATAATCTGCAAGCTGCAGCCAACATTAATGAAGAAGTTTTTCCGGGCTATCGTAATCCAAAAAACTTTATCGTAGTATCTGATCCGTATCCGACGGTCACAGCACAAGCGGCGGATCTGATATTACCAACGGCCATGTGGGTGGAAAAGGAAGGCGTTTATGGTAATGCAGAACGTCGCACTCAAGCTTGGTATCAACAGGTTAATGCACCAGAAGGCGCACGTTCAGATTTGTGGCAACTGGTTGAGTTTTCCAAACGCTTTATTACCGATGAAGTCTGGACAAAAGAATTATTAGATAAAAAACCTGAATATAGAGGTAAAACTTTATTTAACGTGTTATTTGAAAATGGCAATGTTAATAAGTTTCCTTTAACCGAAATACCCAAAGATCGTTTGAATTTTGAATCTCGTGACTTCGGTTTTTATCTCCAGAAAGGATTATTTGAAGAATATGCTACATTCGGACGTGGTCACGCTCATGATTTAGCCCCGTACGAGATATATCACCAGGGACGCGGTCTTCGCTGGCCAGTCATCAACGGTAAGGAAACACTTTGGCGTTTTAAAGAAGGTTCAGATCCATACGTCAAAGCAGGAAAAGGATTTGAGTTTTATGGCAAACCAGATGGCCGAGCCATTATTTTTGCACTGCCTTATGAACCTGCCGCAGAATCACCAGACAAAGAATACGATTTATGGTTATCAACCGGGCGAGTACTAGAGCACTGGCATTCAGGCTCAATGACACAAAGGGTGCCTGAGCTTTATAAAGCGATGCCAGACGCTTTGGTTTATATGAACCCTGATGATGCCCAAAAACGTAATTTACGCCGAGGTGATTTAGTTAAATTAATCTCTCGTCGTGGTGAAGTGTTAACCCGCGTTGAAACACGGGGTCGCAACAAGCCGCCAATAGGGTTGGTGTTTATGCCATGGTTCGACGCCAGTCGTTTGGTTAACAAGCTTACCTTAGATGCGACCGACCCGATTTCAAAACAAACAGATTATAAAAAATGTGCGATTAAAATTGAAAAAGTGTAAAGGAGATAGTGATGAAAAATTTGATTATGGTAAGCATTAGCTTAAGTCTATTAATTTTATCCTTTACGCTAACTGCTCAAGCGGAGGAAATCGCTACGTTAAGGGATGGAACCGCAATTAGCGAACAGAAAAAACCTAATTTCATACCAAAAATAGTAAACACGGATATTTTGCACGCACGCAATTACCCAATGCAACCACCATTAATTCCACATAAGATACGAAATTATCAGATTAATTTAGAAGTAAACAAGTGTCTGTCTTGTCATTCACGAAGCCGTACGGAGGATTCACAGGCGCCGATGGTAAGCGTTACACATTTTATGGACAGAGATGGTAATTTTTTAGCAGAAGTATCGCCACGACGATACTTCTGTAACCAATGTCATATTCCACAAGCCGATATCAAGCCGTTAGTGGGAAACACATTCAAAGATATGCATACCTTAATGAAAGAAAAAATTCGTGATATGAAGGTGCATTAAATGTGGAAAAATATACTTCTTAATTTTTGGCAGACATTGCGTCGACCAAGCTTACATTACAGCTTAGGCTTTTTAGTTGTTGGTGGTTTTATTGCCGGGATTGTCTTTTGGGGTGGTTTTAATACCACCCTGGAATTGACCAACACGGAAGAATTTTGTATTTCTTGTCATGAAATGAGAGATAACTCCTATGAAGAATTGAAAACTACGGTTCATTTTTCCAATAAGTCCGGTGTTAGAGCAACGTGTCCAGACTGCCATGTGCCCCATAACTGGACCGATAAAATTGCCAGGAAAATGCAAGCGTCAAAAGAAGTATGGGGGACAATTTTTGGTACTATTGATACCCGGGAAAAATTTCTGGCAGCACGTCGAAACTTAGCAGAACATGAGTGGGCAAGGCTAAAAGCCAACGACTCTCTGGAATGTCGTAACTGCCATCACTTTGATTATATGGATTTCACTTTGCAAAATACTCGGGCAGTAGAGCAACATTCTACATCCTTAGCTTCGGGCGAAAAAACTTGTATTGACTGTCATAAAGGTATTGCCCACGAATTGCCGGATATGCAAGGTGTTGATGGTTGGTGACCGCCGGCAAAAAACGATACGTTTAACATTTCCCTGAAAAGCAGTAGTCATATGGGTTTCATGGAAAATCTAATAGTCTGGTGAATCTGGTGAAATATGTGGATATGGTTATCAAAGTGGCAACTGGCACGCCACTATCTTATGCGGGCGAACGCTACCCATTTATTCCGTGGAGAGAGTCATGTCTACTTTAGGTCATTATATGATCGACAAACATGGGCGGCGCATGCGCAAGCTACGCATCTCGTTGCTTGATGCGTGCAATTTGCGCTGCTTCTATTGCATGCCAGAACATCCGGCATTCAAGCCGCAGAAGGATTGGGCAAGTGCCAAAGACCTGATGCACATCACGCGCAACTTAGTGGGATTGGGTATCGAGGAAGTACGTTTAACCGGCGGTGAACCACTAATGCGCAGGGATTTCGAAGAAATAGTCTGCGAACTTTCCACACTACCGGTAAAAAAATTAGGACTGACTACTAATGCGTTATTGCTTGCGCCGTATCTACCGTTATTGCAGCATACCAAGTTGCAACATATAAATATTAGCCTCGATAGCCTGGATGCAGAGAATTTTATTCGGATTACCCGCCGTGATGTGTTTGGCGCGGTGATGGACGCTATTCTTACTGCCAAAGCACAGGGATTTACGGTCAAGGTCAATACGGTGATGATGAAAGGTGTGAACGACCATGAACTGTCAGCTTTTGTTGAATGGTCTGCCACGCATGATATTCCGGTACGATTTCTGGAGGTGATGAATATTGGTGTAATGGAATCACAGTTTCGCAAACGCTTTCTTCCTGCTTCCGACATGATGGCTATACTAGGAACAGATTACCAGCTCAGTGCACTGAGTAATATGCCCGATAGCACTGCGCGCAACTTCAGTGTCTCCAATGGTGCAAAGATTGGCTTTATTACTTCCGAATCCAACCCGTTCTGTACCGGTTGTTCACGCCTGCGCCTGACACCGAAAGGTCAGATTCGTCCCTGCTTGTTCATGGAAGAAGGTATTGATCTAAAACCACTGGCACCCGCAGACTATCCAGCAGCGCTTGCGGCAATCATTGCGATGAAGCCGATAGGGCGGATTCTCCACCAGCCGCAACCGATGTATCAAATTGGAGGCTAAAAATGGGTAACTTATTATCTCATATCGACGCACAAAATCGCCCTGGCATGGTAGATGTTAGCGACAAAACCGTGACCTTACGCACAGCATTGGCGGAAGCTATTTTGTTCCTACCAAAAAAGGTATTGAAAGCCATTGAAGGTGGAGATATTGTCTCGCCCAAAGGGCCGGTCTTTCACACTGCCATTATTGCTGGCACACAGGCGGTTAAGCGCACGCACGAGCTAATTCCATTCTGCCACCCGCTGCCGCTAGAAGGTATTACCATCACGATCAAGCCAAAGGATGACGTGTTGATCATTCGCTGCCGGGTGACTTGCACCCACAAAACTGGCGTCGAGATGGAAGCGCTTACAGGTGTCAGTATTGCCGCGCTTACTATATATGATATGTGTAAATCCATGAGCCATGCCATGGTCATTGAACGGATACGCTTGCTGGAGAAAACCGGCGGTAAATCAGATATTCATACAGGTACGTAATATGCATAATCCGCTTTATGGTTACATTCTAGCTGCGGGCAAAAATATCAGAATGAGACGTGATAAGGATGCGCTGGTCTATCATAACTGTGTAATATTAATACACCGTAAGAATATATGGAGGCGCTGACATGACGACCATACACATCACTTATTTTGCTGCATTGCGTGATGCAACTGGATATGCAGAGGAAACACTGATAACGGAAGTGGTGACGGCTAAAGCATTATTCCATGAGCTGACAGCAAAGTATCACTGGCCGTTTTCTGAAGCAGATGTTCAGGTTGCCATCAATGACCGTTACCAGCCGACGGACACATTGCTAAAGGAAGGAGATCGAGTCGTGTTTATCCCGCCGGTGGCTGGCGGTTGATATGTAATTTCAGCTCACGAGTCGGCCTATCGAAACCTTAATCGGATCATTGCATCCGCATACCGGGGGTATCGTGACATTTGAGGGCCGCGTAAGGGCGATAAATGATGACAGGCAAGTTTCTTCCCTGAATATGAAGCCTACCAAGAGTTGGCGCTGCACGAAGGGCATGCCATTATCAGCGCGGCGCTCGAGCGGTTTAATATCCGCGAAGCACGTGCTATTCACCGCACTGGTCATCTAGCGATTGGCGATATTGCGGTGTGGTCAATGAGCACGGCCACACATCGCAAGGAAGTGCAGCAACAGAATATATCATCAATACTATCAAGGCCCGTGTCCCTGTCCGGGAAAAAGAATATTGCAGTGATGGTGAGGCGATCTGGGTGCGTTGTAATCGCTGCGCTGATGACCATACTATAAAAGAGACATTTTCACTGTGACTGAAAAAATGTTGCCAATAGAAGAATGCTATGCAAGCGGATGAACGTCAGTTTTATGCACGGCATTTTACCCTTGCCGAGGTTGGTGAAGCAGGTCAACAACAGTTCAAGCAATCGCGTGTGCTTGTGGTGAGTATTTAGCCAGAAGTCAAGGCATTGATGCTATTAGTTGCATTATTTGGCGTCATTGCATTACTCTATGCCAGCGTGGGCTTTGGTGGCGGTTCGTCTTACCCGGCTTTGTTGGTAGGGGTGCCTTTCACTATAATCCCGGTGCTGGCGCTAGCCTGCAATATCATCGTTGCCTCCGGTAAGGGACGAGCATTAAATAACTTGAGTAACTAGCACAGGATTTATGCTCATATTCAAAGCGTGTAAACAGGCGCATAGCACGGCTATGTAACTGTTTACATAATGCAGAAGATGAGCATAAAGACAAAGCTAGATGCTAAAGTTATTTAATGCTCGTTCCTAACAGCCTGCACTATGTGTGCGAGTAGGGCATTTTGAAAAACGTCTGCTAATACCCTATCTAATCGGCTCGGTTCCGCTGTCCTATCTCGGTGGCACACTAGTAATTGACCAACTGCTTTTTGAATGGCTGATTTTCCTATCACTGTTGATAGCAGGCCTGCTACTGATCTGGCAACATAAAGTATTTGACGACCCGTATGTCAATTATCGACCTCCATCCTTGCATTTGGCCATTTTAGTGGGTGCAATACTTGGTCTTATCTCTGGCATAATTGGCATTGGTGGTGGTATTTTCTTAGTGCTTGCTGTATTTAAATATCTTCTGCTAAGGATTATGGTATTAATTACTGGCTTCTTGGTGTTATTTGTTTCTCTGCGTATGGGCGTAAAAGTAACAGGATTTTTAGTATAATAGGCTACTGATATGATAATCGTTTTCTCTTGTATCTTGTATCTTGCTGAGCACGGCACGTCTGACCAGGGAAAATTCTAATGGTCTGGTAAAATACGTTAATTAAGGAACTAGAAGGAGCTTTAGCTTGAGAAACGATTGTTTATTAAAATACGCGGTAATTTTTATTATTGGCCTGTTGCTTTCTGGTGCTGCGAATGCCGCACAACTATTGGATATACGGCCTTATGAGGCGACCGACGAATGCAATGCCGACATTGCGCAGATCCGGGTCACAATCAACGGTGTGAGTTTTGGTGGCATACTCACAGTCGGTCTGTATGATGATCCGAATCATTTTTTATTTAAGCAGGGGAGAAAACGACGTATCCGCGTTCCTGCAACAGACGAGCAACATATTGTTTGTTTCAATCTGGATGAACACGGCACTTATGCCGTTGCAGCCTTTCATGACATTGATGCCAACCGCAAATTAAAAAGACACTGGAATATGTTACCAGGCGAGCCTTTTGGACTATCCAACAATCCGCAACAGTACATGGGCTTGCCAAAATTCAGTGATTCAGAATTTGCCACCGATGGATTGGGTGCAGACATCACCATTGATTTGCTGCAACCGTAGTATAGCTTATTTCAAGAAATAAGGATTTGCCAAGAGATCCTGAATATTTGAGTCGAGCATATAATAAGGATCGTGAAGAGAATAACTTGCGAAACTAACGCAGTATTTGTGTTCATATTCAAGGCATGTAAATAGGCGCATAGCACGGCTATGTAACTGTTTACATAACGCAGAATATGAGTGTAAATGCAAAGTGGGTTTCGCAAGTTATTCTCTTCTCGATCCTAAGCTTTCTTCAGTACAGAACAACTACGCTTACGGTCGTCGCGAGCATATTTGATGCAACTTAAATCCCGCTATTATTCCCCCGAAGTTTATCAACGGGCGTTAAAAACAAACTAAAACAGCTTTTGCATTAGGGATGTGCAGAATGTCGGTTAACCCAAAACTTATTAAATTAATCGCCGAAGTAATTTTACATTTGACTGTCAATATTATCTGGACAGTCATAGGATAAAAACAATGGTTATAAACTTCTGGAGTAGAACTACCAAACCTAGGCCAACAGTAACCTACAAAGAAAGCTTAGCGATACCTCCACATAACGGATTAATGTGGCTATTTGGAGCTTTATTTTTAGTTATCATCCCGCATCTATTACGTTTACCACTATGGATGAGTGTTATTTGTTTGCTGATAATTAGTTGGCGTGTATTAGCTGAATATCAACACTGGGCATTACCGTCAACTTTCATTAAATTGTTGATTACTTTTAGCATAATAGTTGTGCTTTTTATTCAGTTCCGTACGTTTAATGGGCTGGTTCCTGGTTCGGCATTGTTGGCGACCATGTTTTGCCTAAAATTATTAGAAATGCGTAGTATGAAAGATGCCATGGTGGTGGTGTTCTTAGGCTATTTCTTAGTTGCGGTATCTTTTCTATTTGATCAATCAACCTTAGTTGGAATTTATTTATTTGCAGTGGTGTTGGCGTTAACCATGGCATTGGTAGTACTTAATCATCCTCAAGCAACAATTAACCACCAGCGCCAACATTTTAAGTTTGCATCCTCGTTATTGTTACAAGCAATTCCGTTGATGCTAATTATGTTTATATTATTCCCACGTATCCCTGGGCCTTTATGGTCAATGCCAAATGACCAAAGTAATGCAAAAACTGGCTTGAGTGATAGCATGAGTATCGGTAATATTACCCA
Source organism: Nitrosomonas sp. (assembly GCA_021774055.1). Classification (GTDB taxonomy): domain Bacteria; phylum Pseudomonadota; class Gammaproteobacteria; order Burkholderiales; family Nitrosomonadaceae; genus Nitrosomonas. Next base: position 10,069 of record JAJFJL010000185.1, read on the forward strand.
ACTTGCTGAATCAGAAGAAGTCGCTTTTCGAGTAAAATTTGATGGTGCACCACCTCCAGCTGAGCAACTTTATTGGCGTGGTCCTGTGCTGTGGTATACCGATGGTCGAAATTGGAAAGGTTTGGATAGTCCGTTACCATCTAAACGCCCACAGTTTTATGGAGATGCGGTTAGTTATACCGTTACATTGCAACCTCATAAACAAGGCTGGTTATTTGCGCTTGATCTGCCAGCAACAGTTCCTAGTATCGCTTTATTCAAAACTGATTTTCAACTTATATCTAAAGATCCTATTAATGATGTCACACGCTATGCAGTAATTTCTTATCCTGAATATACAACCGGCGCATTAGAATCATCAATCTTACACGCAAGCTTACAATTACCAAATAACCGCAATCCTCAAACCATCACCTTAGGTCAGCAATGGTCACAGCAAGGAATGGCACCAGCGCAGATTGTTAACAAAGCATTAAGCATGTTCCAGACTAAACCCTACTACTATAGCCGAACACCCCCAGCACTAAATAGTGCAGATCCATTAGATGAATTTTTATTTACTACCAAACGTGGATTTTGTGAGCACTATGCTGCCAGTTTTGTTACTTTAATGCGCGCGGCAAATATTCCAGCACGAGTAGTTACTGGTTATCAAGGTGGTGAATTTAATTCTGTTGGTGATTATCTAATTGTGCGTCAATCACGCGCTCATGCTTGGGCGGAAGTATGGTTAGCTGAAAGGGGCTGGATGCGTATTGACCCAACTGCGTTTATTCCTAACGACCGTGTTGAGAGTGTTACTGATACGCAACGTTTTAACAATACTATTGCGGATGCACTTATTTCTGCTAATAGTGGTTGGGTAAGCAAAAATATTTATAAGTTACGAAGCAACCTGGATGCGCTAAACCATCAATGGAATCAATGGGTACTTGGTTATGGGCCAGATAAGCAGCGTGAATTACTTGACAACATAGGATTTGGCAAATATTCGTTACAACAACTTATTGTTATTATGGGGTTATTGATTGCAGTAATGGTGATTAGTGTAATGATTTATTTAATTTATCATCGTCATCGTAATAACGACCCAATAATAGACAGCTACCATAGATTTTGTAAAAAATTAGCTGGCGTGGGTATTACACGTCAACCTTGGCAAGGTCCACAAGCCTACTGCGAATTAGCCTGCAAACAACTACCCCATTTGAATCAACAGATTACCACTATTACTAAGCATTATATTGCATTACGTTATCGCTCACTAACAAGTTCTAATGTAAAAAGATTTACTCAATTGGTTATGGCATTTAAGCCTAAAATCTAGACCTTGCAAGTGATCATGCACATTTTACAAAACAGATTGTTCCATATAACAAACTTTATTCTTTAGTAAAATCAATAAGTATTCCATGCAGAATAAAGTTCACTCTATGAAACAGTTTGTTACACACTATATACATGATCACTTAATTTATGCTGGAAAACACTTTACCATTAATCTTATAGTCTGTTAAAACATCCACTTACAATCTTATTATTCAATTTAGTTCTAAATTTTTTTACCTATTTGCTTTGACAGGGTATGTTACTATGCTAGCTTTAATATATACAGGTTAATATCATGGCACGTATCACTGTTGACGATTGTTTAAAGAGAATCCCAAACCGGTTTGATATGACCTTGGCCGCGACTGCGCGGGCTAGACAAATTGCGGTTGGTTCTGTACCTATGGTTGAGCCTTCACGTGATAAACCAGCGGTTATTGCGTTACGAGAGCTTGCCCAAGGAAAAATAGGCATAGACATTCTTAACCAAAAAACCACCTAAACTTTGTTCGTAAGAAGATTCCCATTGTTTTTCAAATAGTTTTCTAGCCCGCTTATTATTATGTCTGAGGCCGAACTTTTTTTTTCTGAAACATCCAAATATCTTAAACCAGAAGATACTACTCAACTTAGAAATGCCTACCTATTTAGTCAAGGCGCTCATTCTGGACAGTTTCGTAAATCTGGTGAACCTTACATATCCCATCCACTGGCGGTCGCCAGAATCCTTGAAAACCTTCATTTAGATGCGCATACGTTAACGGCTGCATTGCTGCATGATGTGACAGAAGACACGCACATTTCTACTGCTGAGATTAGCGAGAGATTTGGCACAACGGTTGCCGAATTAGTTGAAGGGGTGTCTAAGCTTGATAAAATCGAATCACAGACACCGACAGAAGCACAAGCTGAAAATTTTCGTAAAATGCTTTTAGCTATGGCACGGGATGTACGTGTCATTCTGATTAAACTGGCAGATCGTTTGCATAACATGCGCACTCTTAATGTGATGCACTCAGACAAACAGCTTCGTATTGCCCGTGAAACACTGGAAATCTATGCGCCGATTGCGCATCGCCTAGGATTAAATAATATTTTTCAGGAATTACAAGAGTTAGGATTTAAATATTGTTATCCCACTAGGTACAAAGTATTAGTCAAAGCAACAAAAGCGGCACGCGGTAATCGCCGAGAAATTGTTGGAAAAATTTCAGACGCAATTAATCTTAAATTACAAGATGCTGGTGTAAATGCCAAGGTAACTGGCAGAGAAAAACATCTCTATAGTATTTACACCAAGATGGTGGAGAAACACCTTACTTTTTCTGAAGTGTTAGATATTTACGGTTTTCGAGTAATTGTTGAAGATTTTTCAGCCTGTTATTTAGCCTTAGGTGCATTACATAGTTTATATAAACCAATTCCTGGAAAATTCAAGGACTATATTGCTATTCCTAAAGCTAATGGCTATCAGTCATTACATAACACTTTACTTGGGCCTTACGGTCTGCCTATAGAAATACAAATTCGTACTACTGATATGCATGCAATTGCTGAAGCAGGGGTTGCTTCACATTGGCTTTATAAAAGCAACAATACAGATCTTGATGATCTGCATATGAAAACTAATAAATGGATGCATAATTTATTAGAAACTTTACGTGACACCACAGATTCTTCGGAATTTTTAGAGCATCTTAAAATTGATTTATTTCCTGGTGATGTTTATGTGTTCACCCCTCAAGGAGAAATTTTTACTTTACCAAGAGGATCTACAGCAGTAGATTTTGCTTATGCCGTGCATACCGATGTTGGCAATTGCTGTGTTGCGGTAAGAATTAATAATGAACATGCACCGTTACGTAGCCAACTTAAAACTGGTGACCGAATAGAAATTATTACTGCACCGCGAGCAAGCCCTAATCCTGAGTGGCTCTCTTATGTGGCGACTGGTCGCGCGCGTTCACGTATTCGTTATTTTCTTAGGACCATGCAATTTGATGAGTCAGTTGAAATAGGGGAGCGCTTATTAAATCAAGCATTATTTTCATTTGATATTAAGCCAGAAACTATTAATGAAAAACAATGGGAAAAGCTGGTGCGGGATAGTGGCGCTAAATCTAAAGATACCTTGTTAGCTGATATTGCTCTAGGTAAACAATTACCTGCAGTTGTGGCGAAACGTTTAGTCTCACCAGGTGAATCGATGTTGGGTGAGACAAGTAACAGTGGATCAATTAGCATCTTGGGCACAGAAGGGATGGCTATTCAATTTGCCAAATGTTGCTATCCAATTCCTGGTGATGTTGTTGTTGGACTTATCAAAAAAGATCAAGGTCTGGTAATTCATCAACACGACTGCCCAATCGTGACCCGAAGTCATAAGAATCCAGAGAATTGGATGGATGTTACTTGGGGGAAAAATATCACACGATCTTTTAGTGTTGGCCTTAAAATAATGGCAGTTAACAAACATGGTGTGTTAGCTAGAGTAGCCACAGAAATCGCAAAAGCAGAATCTAATATTGATGATGTCAACATAGAAGGTGAAAAGGATTACACCGCGATGCATTTTGTTCTACAAGCTAGAGATCGCTTTCATTTAGCACAAATGATACGACGATTACGACGAATTGATGAAGTATTCAAGATCAGCAGAGTGAAAGGGTAATCTAGCCCCCCAAACCCTGCAATAAAGCTTGCAGGATCTAGGTGATACTATTTACCGAATTTAAAAAATTAACTACTTAATAATTTACCGTAGGATAACTGTATTCCATGCAAGAAAAATACCATCCCCAAGCAATTGAACAAGCTGCACGACAATACTGGGAAGAAACTGCTGCATTTAAAACTGTAGAAACACCAGGCAAAAAGAAATATTATTGTTTATCAATGTTTCCTTATCCATCTGGCAAGTTACATATGGGTCATGTGCGTAATTATACTATCGGTGATGTGTTATCCCGCTATCGTCGTATGCAAGGATATAATGTATTACAACCAATGGGCTGGGATGCTTTCGGGTTGCCAGCAGAAAACGCTGCAATGCAAAATAATGTACCGCCTGCAAAATGGACTTACGATAATATTGCTTATATGCGTAAGCAATTACAGAGTTTAGGGTTGAGCATTGACTGGAGCCGTGAACTAGCAACTTGTAATTCTGATTATTATCGTTGGAATCAATGGTTCTTTCTGCGCTTACTAGAAAAAGGTCTGGTCTATCAGAAAACTGGTATTGTTAATTGGGATCCAATTGACCAAACCGTACTGGCTAATGAACAAGTTATTGATGGCTGTGGTTGGCGTACCGGTGCAGCGGTAGAAAAGCGTGAAATCCCGATGTATTACATGAAAATCACCAGTTATGCAGATGAACTTTTAAAAGACTTAGATTCATTGTCTGGCTGGCCAGAGCGGGTAAGAGCTATGCAGGCCAATTGGATTGGTAAAAGTTATGG
>JAJFJL010000186.1 GCA_021774055.1 Nitrosomonas sp.
GTTAAGAAATACAGCATATGTCATTCCTGCATGTTTCTAGCAGGAATCCACATCGGCTTGGATTCCTGCTAGAAACATGCAGGAATGATGGTAGATATAATAAATATTAAATGAAATTAAGTTGATGAACGAGGTGCTCTATTCATATCCTTCATGGTGAAAAAAGAATTTTAGAATTGCATAAAATATGAATATTAAATATTTAAAATTACCTTATCAATTTGATCCGGTTAGATTGCAACATGATCTTAGTAAAATAACCCAAGCTGATTGGATTGATCATTTTGTAACCAGGAATTATAGCGGGAGTTGGCAGGCGATTGGTTTGACTATACAAGCATCGGCACAAAATATGCATCCTATTATGAGCATATTTTCTAATCCAGCAGAAGATACTTGGATTGCATCGCCATATTTGGAACAATCACCATATTTTCAGGAAGTATTGGCAATATTTAAATGCCCATTACAGTCAGTACGTTTAATGTGTTTGGCGCCAGGGTCAGAGATTAAACAGCATACAGATCATTTGACAGCCTATGAAGATGGGCACATCAGGTTGCATATTCCGATTCAAACTAATTCAGAAGTAAAATTTAGCTTACAAGAACAGTTGATTTCAATGAGTGAAGGTGAATGTTGGTATTTAAATTTTAATTTGCCTCATTCAGTGGTAAACCAGGGAACAAGCAGTCGTATACATATTGTGATGGATTTGAAAGTAAATGATTGGGTGGCAGAAGTTTTTAGGCTGGCTTTGAAATAATTTTTTTGTTGCACCGTTCAAGCTTCCAGTAAACCGTGTCAATGATACAATTTGCCCCAAATTATTTCATTATATTACTGGAGATCCATTATGTCTGATATTGAATCAGTCCTCAATGAAACTAGGGTTTTTCCACCAAGTACAGAATTTGCAAGTCATGCTAATGTACCTAGCCTGAGTGCTTATCAAGAATTATGTAGGCAAGCACAAACTGATTATACCGGTTTCTGGAAAAAACAAGCTGATGAGCATATTCTTTGGCATAAGCCTTTTACAAATGTTTTAGATGAAACCACCCCACCCTTTTTTAAATGGTTTGATGATGGTGAGCTGAATGTTTCTTTTAATTGTTTAGATCGGCATCTTGCAACTCAACCAGATAAGGCTGCGATTATTTTTGAGGCTGATGATGGAGCGGTGATTCATTTAAATTATCGTGATTTGCATACGCAGGTATGCCAATTTGCTAATGGTCTACGCTCACGTGGTATCAAAAAAGGCGATTGTGTAGTTATTTATATGCCAATGCGGATTGAAGCTGTGGTTGCAATGCAGGCTTGTGCGCGGATTGGTGCTATTCATTCTGTGGTATTTGGTGGCTTTTCTGCTAAAAGTTTGCATGAACGTATTGTTGATGCTGGTGCTGTGGCGGTAATTACTGCCGATGAACAAACCCGTGGTGGTAAAAATAATCCACTTAAAGCAACAGTTGATAGCGCGATCGCTTTGGGTGGCGCTGACTCGGTGAAATCTGTCATTGTGTATCAACACTCTGGCAATAAGGTGCCATTTGATGCCACAAAAGATATTTGGTGGCATACCTTGATAACCGGCCAGTTGTCTGAATGTGAACCTGAGTGGGTGAATGCAGAGCATCCGTTGTTTACGCTTTATACTTCTGGTTCAACTGGCAAGCCTAAAGGGGTGCAACATTCTTCTGCTGGTTATTTGTTAGGCACTATGGTTAGTATGAAATGGATTTTTGATTATCAAGCTAACGATGTTTTTTGGTGTACTGCTGATGTAGGTTGGATTACAGGTCATAGTTATGTTGCTTATGGCCCTCTGGCAATGGGTGCCACACAAGTTATTTTTGAAGGAGTGCCAACTTATCCAGATGCTGGTAGGTTCTGGAAAATTATTCAAGATCATAAGGTGACAACGTTTTATACCGCACCGACTGCGATTCGGTCATTAATTAAACTTGGCCCAGATTTGCCAGAGCAATACGACCTATCTTCATTACGTCTGCTTGGCTCAGTGGGTGAACCAATTAATCCAGAAGCATGGATGTGGTATTACCAGAAAATTGGTCAATCACGTTGCCCAATTGTTGATACCTGGTGGCAAACTGAAACTGGTAGCCATATGATTGCACCTACGCCTGGCGCTGTTGCACTTAAACCCGGATCTTGTACCTTTCCTTTGCCTGGTATTGAAATGGCTGTGGTTGATGAAGCTGGTGATGAAGTTGACAACGGCAAAGGTGGATTTTTAGTGATTAAACGTCCTTTCCCATCACAAATACGTACTTTATGGGGTGATCCAGAGCGTTTCAAAAAAGCTTATTTTCCAGAAGAGATTGGCCGAGGAAAATATTATTTGGCAGGTGATTCAGCCTATCGTGATAATGATGGATATTTCTGGATCATGGGGCGGATTGATGATGTTCTGAATGTTTCTGGTCATCGTTTAGGTACTATGGAAATTGAGTCGGCATTGGTTGCCAGTCCATTAGTAGCTGAGGCGGCGGTAGTTGGTCGACCACATGAAATAAAAGGTGAATCAGTAGTTGCTTTTGTGGTGTTGAAAAATGACCGCCCTGAAGGTGAGGAAGCAATAAAAATAATTAATGAGTTACGTAATTGGGTTGCCAAAGAAATCGGTCCGATTGCCAAACCGGAAGAAATACGTTTCGGCGATAATCTACCAAAAACACGTTCTGGTAAAATTATGCGGCGCTTACTACGAACCCTTGCCAAAGGGGAAACTATTACCCAGGATACTTCTACTTTAGAAAATCCAGCGATCCTAGAACAATTAAAATAAGGAACCTGCATGGAATAAATTAGGCAACTAGCACAGGATTTATGTTCATATTCAAGGCGTGCAAACAGGCGCATAGCACGGCTATGTAACTGTTTACATAACGCAGAAGATGGGCATAAATACAAAGCTAGTTGCCTGATTTATTTCATGCAGGTTCCTAAACAACCGGTAAAAAATATTTATGAGTCTATCTCTTGTAACTGATTATGATCATGGTATCAGCGCCATTGATGCTCAATATCATCGTCCAGGGCGTGCTGCTATCCATTTGATTGTTGAAGATGGTGTGGTTGCATTGGTTGATACTGGCACAGCTTTTTCAATCCCAGGTGTTATGCAAACACTTAAACAAAAAAACCTGGCAGCTGAAAATGTTGCGTATATATTCCTGACACATATCCATTTGGATCATGCCGGAGGTGCCAGTGAATGTATGCGTTGTTTTCCAAATGCAAAACTGGTGGTTCACCCACGTGGTGCACGTCATATGGCTGACCCTGCTAGACTTATCGCTGGTGTTACCGCTGTTTATGGGGCAGCAGAGTTTAAACGTGTCTACGGTGAAATCCATCCTATAGATGCTAAACGTATTATTGAAGCACCAGATGAATTTCGTCTGGATTTAAATGGCCGGCCTTTATTGTTTCTGGATACACCAGGTCATGCACGCCATCATTATTGTATTTATGACCAACAGAGTAATAGCTTTTTTACTGGTGATACTTTCGGAGTTTCTTATCGAGAATTTGATGTGGATGGTATGGAATTTGTTTTTCCAACCACTACACCGGTACAATTTGACCCGGTTGCTGCACATGCATCGTTGGAACGGTTAATGAGTTACCAGCCAGAATATGCTTTTCTAACACATTACAGTCGTATAGGTAACCTGGCACAGCATGCAGAAGCAATGCATGGCTTGATTGATAGCTATGTTAAATTAGCCAAGCAGGTAGAAAGAAAAGATGCTGATCGACATACAAAACTGGTCGCCAGTGTAAGACAATGTTTATTGCAAGAATTAACCAAGCATGGTTGCCAATTATCAACAGAAGCTATTAGTGATTTATTAAGTTCAGATATAAAACTTAATGTACAAGGTTTGGAGTTTTGGCTTGATCAATCTTTAATTCGATAATATTAGTGGCATTCTTCATATCAGACCCAAAGTAGTTTACATTTTTAAAAATACAAAGTTTCATATTGAAACTATGTCAAAAATAGTTTATATGAAACACCTTCCGTTATTCATGCATGTTTCTAGCAGGAATGACGAGGGATAAATAGGTATCAAAGAAAACTTTTTATATCAAGAGTTAAACTACGAAGGATGCCGCATTTTGTACCATTTATAGCGTTGGTGCGTAAAACGTAGCCTACTACCTTAAATCTAAACCGAATAATGAAGGATGCCATACTAAGGAACGTGCATATAGTGTGCATGATTACTTGCAGGATCTAGGTGGTAGAATACGTAAATTGAGCCATCCTTAAATTGGCGATAAACAAAGAAGTTTTTAATTGTATTAGTAATTAGCTAATACAGCATGTTAAGGTAGTTTATGTTACTAATGATTGATAACTATGACTCTTTTACTTACAACCTGGTACATTACTTTGGTGAATTAGGTGAAGAGGTCTTAGTATTTCGTAATGATGAAGTTACACTAGAAAAAATAGCCGCACTTAAGCCGGATTACCTGGTAATTTCTCCTGGTCCTTGTACTCCAGACAAGGCAGGAATTTCATTGTCAGTGATTGAACGTTTTCGTGGAGAAATTCCTATTATGGGTGTTTGTCTAGGGCATCAAAGTATCGGTCAAGCGTTTGGAGGTAAAGTTATTCATGCCAAGCAACTTATGCATGGTAAAACATCGCCTGTTTTTCATCATAACAAAGGCGTGTTTCGTGGTTTACCTAACCCATTTATTGCTACCCGTTACCATTCCCTAGCTATTGAACGCTCAACATTACCAGAATGCTTGGAAGTTACTGCTTGGACTAAAGATGGTGAAATTATGGGAGTTCGTCATCAATCAATGCCTATAGAAGGCGTTCAGTTTCATCCAGAATCTGTTTTGAGTGAATATGGGCATAAATTGCTAGGTAATTTTCTTGAGAAACAGAAGATTGTTCAAAAGGATTAAATTATGAACCTACAACAAGTACTCACGCAGATTATTTCACATCAAGAAATTCCTCATGATGAAATGCTTGCATTGATGCGTCAAATTATGCAGGGAGAGGTATCGCCGGTTCTTATCGCTGCGATTATTACTGGATTACGAGTTAAAAAAGAAACTATTGGTGAAATTACTGCGGCAGCGCAAGTAATGCGTGAGTTTGCAACTAAGGTAACCATTAATAATGATGCTAATTTAGTTGATACCTGTGGCACCGGTGGTGATGCAACCCATACTTTTAATGTTTCTACCGCATCTGCTTTTGTAGCGGCTGCCGCTGGCGCACGGGTTGCTAAACATGGAGGTCGTTCAGTTTCTAGTAAATCAGGTAGTGCTGATGTATTGGAAGCGATAGGGGTTAATTTAAATCAGACACCACAGCAAGTTGCCCAGGCAATTGATGAAATTGGTGTTGGTTTTATGTTTGCACCTAATTATCATGGTGCTATGAAATATGCCGCACCAGTAAGACGAGAACTTGGTGTGCGTACTTTATTTAATATTCTTGGACCATTAACTAATCCAGCCGGTGCCAAGAATCAGGTGCTGGGTGTGTTTAGTGCCGAATTAGTGAGTATGTTGGTTCAAGTATTGCAGCGACTTGGTAGTGAACATGTGATGATTGTTAATGGGCAAGACGGTTTGGATGAAATTACTATAGCTGGTACAACTAATGTTGCTGAGCTTAAGCAAGGTAAGATTATTGAATATACCATTAAGCCGGAAGATTTTAATTTAACTAGCGCACCAATAGAAACTATTCAAGTTTTGGATAGCGATCAGGCGCAAACAATGCTGCTATCAGTACTTGAGAATAAACCAGGTCCGGCACTTGATATAGTCTTATTGAATGCTGGTGCAGCAATCTATGTTGCAGGTATAACTCAATCGCTAGAGCAAGGAGTTATTGAAGCTAAGACTGTAATCGCTAGTGGTGTTGCCATGAATAAACTACAGCAACTTATTGAGTTCTCAAATAGAAATAAAACATCATCAAACTAATTATGTCGGATATCCTAACAAAAATATTAGCAGTAAAAACCCAAGAAATTGCCGCAGCAAAAGCTATTAAATCTTATTCGACACTACTCGCCGAAGCAAAATCACTTGAGGCACCACGCGACTTTGTTGCTGCTATTGGTAATAAAATCACAGCTGGTTCATCTGCAGTTATTGCAGAAATCAAACAGGCAAGCCCAAGTAAAGGAGTATTGCGAGAATGTTTTAATCCAACTGAAATTGCTGAAACATACGCAGAACATGGCGCTGCCTGCTTGTCGGTATTAACAGATGAGCAGTTTTTTAAAGGAAATATAGAATATCTAAAACAAGCACGTGCTGCTTGTAACCTTCCGGTTTTACGTAAAGATTTTATTATTGATGCTTATCAGGTGGTTGAGGCGCGAGCCATGGGAGCAGATTGTATTTTGTTGATTGTTGCAGCATTTTTGCCAGGACAGGGTATTTTTAAGGCAGAACAAACTACTCCTGTGGCTAAAATGCTTGAATTAGAAGAACTTGCACATTCATTAAATATGTCTGTATTGGTAGAAGTGCATGATGCTGCAGAGTTAGATCTAGCATTACAATTAACCACACCATTAATTGGTATTAATAACCGTAATTTACGGACATTTGAAACTAGTTTGACGACAACGATAGAATTACTTAATAATATTTCTGATGAACGTGTCGTGGTTACTGAAAGTGGTATACGAACCCCCGCAGATGTGCAATTGATGCGTAGTAATAATGTTAATACTTTTCTTGTCGGTGAAGCTTTTATGCGTGCTGATGATCCAGGTACTGAATTGGCAAGGTTGTTTAGCTAACCAAGAACAATATCATGCAAGATGATCAAGATAAATTACTTAACTCGTTAATTGGTATGACAAGTCAACGAGATCAAGATGCTTTGACGGTAAATCTAGTTACTGTGTTGGCTGAGTATGTGCCGGTAGTACGTGTTTCATTTTATCAACCAAGCAACGAAAAGATTGAACATTCTTTAGAACAAACAATACATCTTGATGTTCATGAAAATAATGATGGAAAACAAGAATATATTTGGCAAAAAGAACCTCAATTTATTAGTACACCTGAGAATATTCTGACGGTAATCAAGGAAAAAGAATATATATGTAGCGACAATAAACAAAATGCATGCCTGATTGCTCCTGTTATCCGTGCTGGTGAGGTTGTGGGTGTTTTGTTTGTTGAGAGTAAGCAGTCACTCTCTGACTATTTGTCGTTATTACGTGGAATCACTAAGATATATGAAAATATTCTATTTATTCTGACAGAAGGTGAACGTGACACCTTAACTAGTTTAAGAAATAGACGAACCTTTGATAAACAATTAAACAAGCTATTGTTGCGACAAAATATTGTTAGAAACAGACAATATAAATTAGCTTACACCGAACGTAGACAACCAAAACAAGAGTCGGTAACTTGGTTAGTAGCATTGGATATTGATCATTTTAAGCGTATCAATGATGGCTTCGGTCATCTTTATGGCGATGAAGTATTGTTGTTGCTTTCACACTTAATGCGGGAAGCGTTTAGAGATACTGATTTATTATTTAGATTTGGTGGTGAAGAATTTGTAATTATTTTAACTGCTACAGAAGAAAATACCCATTTGGTATTAGATAGGTTTAGAAATAATATTGCTTGTTATAATTTTCCTCAAATAGGAAAAGTTACACTTAGCATTGGTTATGCTCAAATTAAGAGCGATGATTTTCCACCTGAAATTCTTGATAAAGCAGATAAAGCATTATATTTTGCCAAGCAACATGGTAGAAACCAAGTTCACTGTTTTGAACAGTTGATCAATGCAGGTAAGCTGGTTGAGAATAAGTTTATTTCTAATGAATCTGAGTTATTTTAAAAACTAGTTTGCATGTAGGCTGGGTTAGCTTATTGAGCGTAGCGAAATAACGTAACCCAGCATTTTGCTATGCAACTTATGCTAAGAATGCTGGGTTACGTTTTTTTACGATCGTAAAAAATCTAACCAAGCCTACAAGATTCTGAAATGTTTTTCCTTAATGGCAGCGCTCTGAACTCTGCCAGTGATTTAACACAAACAACTATATGAAAACATTTGTGATGCATATCCAAAGTGCGACACAGTATGAGTTAATTGATCGTGTCACTAGCTTTGTTGGGGAAGATCAGTCTGGTAGCTTTGGCATATTGGCACGTCATGCTCGTATGATGACAGCACTTAATTATGGGTTGGCACGTTACCAAGTAAAAGATGGGAGTTGGCGTTATCTTGCCTTTCCTGGTGGCATTCTCTACTTTACCAATAACAATCTTTATATTAGTACCAGACATTTCTTATCTGATACTGATTACCAGCGTATTAGCGCCGGGCTGTTAGAACAATTGTTGAAGGAAGAATCTGATTTACAAGTTATTAAAGATAGTCTCTGTCATTTAGAGCAAGAAATGTTTCGGCGTCTATGGCAAATGGGACGTGATGGTATCAAAATATAAGGGAGTATCTGGTCGTGAACAACCAGCAATTACGTAAATCGGTAGAGCGGCAGGTTAAGCGTATGCAACGTGCCAAGGAAGAACGTCCCACATTGTTAGCACAATCAGTATTTATGGGAACCTTAGCATTATTATTTATATTACCAGTGATTGCTGCTGCTTATCTTGGTAATTGGTTAGATGATCAAGCTCAGGGTTACTCCTCCATCTGGACTATTGGGTTAATTGTTGTTGGCCTTGTAATTGGCATCGCGAATGTTTACTTATATATTCGAGAGCATCACTAATGGAAGAACCGAGTATTATATTTTATGTTGGGCCTTTGGCGATTAATTCGGTAGTAGTTACAACCTGGGGCATCATGTTTATTCTTGGTACTACTTGTTGGCTATTAACTAGAAACCTTTCATTAACCCCTGGCCCATTACAAACCATGCTAGAGGGTGTTATAAGCGCAATGGAAAACAGTATTGAGGCGATACTTCCTGGTCGTTCCCAACAATTGTTACCGTTTATTGCAACCTTATGGATCTATATCGTAATTGCAAATATGGTTGGTTTGATTCCTCAAGTTAATGCTCCAACAGGTCAATTATCTGTCACTGCTGGTTTGGCATTATTAGTGTTTCTGTCTGTACATTGGTTTGGTATCCGTAATGAAGGATTTAATCGTTATATCAAACACTATCTTAGTCCAACCCCGTTATTACTACCCTTTCATATAATTAGTGAAGTTACTCGTACGGTAGCATTAGCTGTACGTTTATTTGGTAATATCATGAGCTTGGAGCTAGTTGCATTATTGGTTTTATTGGTTGCAGGTTTACTGGTGCCGATTCCACTATTGATGTTGCATATTATCGAGTCTTTAGTACAAGCTTATATTTTTGGCATGCTAGCGCTTATTTATGTGGCAGGTGCTATGCAATCACAACAAAATAACAAAGGAAATAACACATGAGTGATATGACTTGGTTTACCGTATTGTCAACGGTTGGTGCGGCACTTGCTGTTGCAATTGGAATGATGTTTCCAGCCCTAGCGATGGGCAAGGCTATTAGTCAGGCATTAGATGCTATTGCACGTCAGCCAGAAGCAGAGAAATCAATTATGCGTACCTTATTTATTGGCTTGGCAATGATTGAATCTTTAGCGATTTATGTGTTAGTTATTATATTAATAATCTTATTTCGTAATCCTTTATTAGAATATTTAGTCTAGGAGCCTGTCGGACTTATGATTTCGAAGCGAAAATTTGGAGAATCGAGGCCAAATTATCACCGGTTTGAGGCGAATATTTGGTATATTTAACGAAAACTGGGGAGGATTTGGGCCGATTTCTCCGAATTTGCAGCC
>JAJFJL010000187.1 GCA_021774055.1 Nitrosomonas sp.
TAAAATTTGGGATAAACCAGATAGATGGTGGAGCCACTCCGATGTTGTCGATGAATTAAATGAAATTGGTTTAAATAGCTTATATCATCATCATTTTAGGGAAGAACAAGGGCTTGAAACAAACCCTACTTTCTTTTTACATAGAAACGAGAGTAAACCTTATCATATTGACTACGCATTTGTTTCAAACGAGTTTTTGGACAGTAAAATAGAAATAGGGCAAAAAGAAATGTGGCTGGTACTAAGCGATCATTTGCCGATAGAAATTGAACTATACAGCTAACGAGATCATTGTAGAAAATGACAATATCTAAACTACCTCAATTTACACCGAAGGCAGCGGAGCTTTGGGCAACTATTCCGGCCGCAACAAGACATCAATTACTTGCCAATGTATTTTGCTCTCACTGCCGTGATGTTGTAAAGATCGTTGACTTCAAAGGCACTGTTAGTCGCGTCGACCTTGTGCTTAACAATTAAGTAATGTGTCCCCAGAATTTATTAACTATCAATTAAAAAATATCTGTGATCTTGAGCATTCACGACATCGTTCTTTAAGCAATTATATGTCCAATATTGTCGCAAGTTTAGTGGCCTATTCTTATCAAGATAAAAAGCCATCCCTAGGTTTACGTAACGAAAATTTACTGTCATCAACTATGATGGCTTAAACCGAACTCAGGTTAATGGCTAGTATCTAGGAAAAAAGATTACGCCTAAATCCAGATGGGTGACTGGTGCGAAGCGTAACGCTTCTGACACCAATAACTTTGATATAACAGGTGCGATATACGTTACGATGATGGGTGTTTTAATTTTTATGCTGTTTTTACGGCAGGGGTTTATTCAGGCTATTGATAGGGGCTAGCTAATGGGTGACCCCTTGATGTGATTGTATTTCATCAGCTTGTTTACCCGAAGAAAAGGCAGATAACAATCCTACAATTTGTGCAAATTCCGCGATCATTTTTTCTCTTCTAATAGTCAGATAAACGAGAACTCACGTCTCGTTATAAATTTTATATGTTTTTTTTTCTAATTTTGCTGGTTGGGCAATCTTTTAATTTTTGAAAGCATTCCATCTGAATGTCCTAGATTAAAATCGGCTGATCCGTCTACGAGTCCTGGTGGGCCGGTGAATCCTTTTTGGAATCCACGTTCATATTCTTGTATATTTTGTATCTCTCCTCGTTGAACTCTATGAGAGCGCCATGCGTTTAGGTAAGTAACAGTATTGTTTGTATCTAATTGTGTATTGTCTTCTGTTACATAAAAATGGTTTTTAGAAAATGTGGCGATACCACCCCAATAGGCTTTTTCAACGGCACCGTCTGTTCCTTTTCGTTTCAGAAAAAAAATCCCTGTATCTCCTTTTTTTAGAGAAGGGTCAAAATCTTTGAGTCCTCCAGAAGAAAGAAGAATAAAAGTATATATATTGTTTAGACCTGAGCCTTTTAAATATGAATCAACTTGTATGGTGATGTAATCTTGATTTTCTTTTTTAACCATTTTTATTACTTGCGCCATTGCAATCAAGTCTGCTTTTGAACGTAATTCAGACAAGGTAATTTTTTTTATTTGTGATGCAAAAGTAACTGAAACAAAAGTAATCATAAACATAACTATTAAGAAATTTGTTTTATTCATATTTTTTCTTCATATAACGTTTGAACTCACCTGACCCAAGCAGAAATACTGACATACTTGTCAAACAAAATAAGGGTTCCATTAGCTAGCAGCTTCGAAAAATCACAGCTGTGCTTGGGGTCAGGTGCAGTGATCGGTTCGGCAAGTATTCCCAATAGTGATTGTTTGAGCCGTGAAATTAAATAATTCTGCCCCCTATTGCGATGGGAAACACAATAATGCCCCTGCGAGCCGATGTTTGTCATTTGTAAAGTAAAAGGCATGTAAAAAATCATTCGATTTTGAATCCGAATTTTACTGGATCGTTTGGGTCGAGTACGAATTGATGGATACCCATCAGGTATGACCTCCCATTTATGATGGGTTCAACTGCGGCAAAACCATTCAATTTGATGATTTTGATTAGTTTGCCCCTGAAACGGGTGCCGATGCTGCTTTCAGCAATAAACTTGGCATTGAGAGCAAGTTTTCCTTTCCCATACAGTGTAGCCATTGTCGCCGACACTCCGGTACCACAGGGACTCACTCACTGCCATTAAATTAAGGGAAGATGCATTTATTTTCAATTTATTGCAGTGGCGCAAAAATATATTTAGCAAAAAATAAGTTCAAAAAACTCAATGTTTTCAGTGGCACTTTTCCAACTCTACCATTAAGCACCAAATAAATTAGATGTGCCATGTTGAAATTATTAGGTAATTTCCTTAACTTAATGGCAGTGGCTTAAACAGTGGGATCTAAGTAGCCATACTTATGATGAGGATACCGCCAAAATAATGCTTGCATTTATTGAGCAACAATTTTATCCAACTGTCCAGAATTTGTATCACACACTAAAAACAACACCATGAAATATGGTCTCTCTGATAGCCAACTGGATGAAATAATAAATATACTATCTAGTTATCCAGATATAGAAGAAGCGATTCTATTTGGTTCCAGAGCAATTAACCGCTATACCTAGATCCTGCAAATGATCGCACACATACTGCACAACAAATTGTTCCATATAGCAAACTTTATTCTTTAGGAATATCACTGCTATGTAACTGTTTACATAACGCAGAAGATGGGCATAAATACAAAGCTAGTTGCCTAATTTATTCCATGCACGTTTAGGTTCCGCAGTATGTTTGATATATACCTTCTTGTGGTGATGGTGGTGTGCGGTAGTTATTATGTTCTGTAATGTCATCAAATGGATTGGATAGTGCCATAAGCAGTTGTTGCATCGGTGCATAATCTCCTTGTTCAGAGGCTGCCGTCAATGCTTTTTCAACCTGGTGGTTGCGCGGGATAAGTGCAGGATTATTTGCTTGCATTAAACTAAATGACGATTGCTTGGAATTTTCTTGGCGTGATAGCCTAGCCTGCCAGCGTGTGTGCCATTCAATAAATTCTTTATTACGGAACAGGTCACCTTCGGGGAAATCTTCTGCAGCTAGTGCACGAAAACTATTAGTGTAATCAGCATGGTTCTTCTGCATCCATGTCAATAGCATCTTGGCGAGATTAATATCTTCAGTTTCTTTGGTAAATAACCCTAGCTTATTACGCATTCCCATTAACCAATAGTCTTGAAATAAGTCAGGAAAAAGGTTGATGGTTTTTTCTGCCAGTGTTATTGCTCTTTCCTGCGTTGGATGCAGCAACGGTAGTAATGTTTCAGCAAAACGTGCAAGATTCCATTGTGCAGCATGTGATTGATTGTGATAGCAATAACGACCATGATAATCGATTGAACTGAAAACTGTATTTGGGTCATAGTCATCCATAAAAGCACAAGGGCCATAATCAATAGTTTCACCACTAATAGTCATATTATCTGTATTCATCACTCCATGAATAAACCCAACAAGCAACCATTTTGCTACCAGCGATGCTTGTCGTTCCATCACACTGTTTAACAATTCTAGATAAGGATTATCAGCCTGTTTAAGCGCCGGGTAATGGCGCTGAATCATATAATCTGCTAAGGTTTTTATGGCGCTGACATCACCAGTTTTTGCGGCATATTCAAAAGTACCAACACGAACATGACTAGCCGCCACACGAGCAAGAATCGCTCCTGGCAACATTGTTTCTCGTGTCACTGACTCGCCAGTGGTTACTACTGCAAGACTACGTGTAGTAGGTATCTTCAAGGCATGCATTGCCTCGCTGATAATATATTCACGTAACATGGGCGCAAGTGCCGCACGGCCATCACCTTGTCGTGAGAATGGTGTTTGACCAGAACCTTTTAGCTGGATATCAAACCGTTCACCTGTCGGGGTAAGATGCTCGCCAAGCAATATCGCTCGACCATCACCCAACATTGTAAAATTACCAAATTGATGACCTGCATAAGCTTGCGCGATAGGATGTGCCGCATCAGGCAGGTTATTGCCAGCAAATAACAAAGCTGCGGTTTCTTCAGATAAGCTAGCAACATCTAATCCTAGCGATTCTGCTAATGCAAAATTTAATATAGCTACTTGCGGTGCACGTACTGACACTGGAGAAATCTGGACATAAAAAGATTCCGGCAAATGAATATAGCTATTATCAAACTGCCAGCCAATGCTATTAATGTCTTGTTTTATGTTTGCTTGTGACACGTTAAGTACATTCCATTAATTATTAGTACTGATTTTTGGCTACAAGCTTAAGACGGGACAAAACTTGTTACATCCCCCCCTCGTCATTCCTGCACGTTTCTAGCAGGAATCAGGGAGGCCATCATGGTATGGATTCCTGCTAAAGGCATGCAGGAATGACGGTGGGCAGGCACTGAAGTATGCCATATCTTATCCAGTTCTAAGCTGGTATCCTGATTTTTTAATAGAGCCTAGATCCTGCAAGTGATCGCACACATACTGCACAACAGATTGTTCCATATAGCAAACTTTATTCTTTGGGAATATCAACAAGTATTCCACGCAGAATAAAATTAACTCTATGAAACAATTTATTACACATTATATGCACGCTCACTTGCAGGGTCTAGGTAGAAAATTCTTTCGCGTTCTGACCGCTTGCAAAATATTTAAGCTACCCTGAAATACCTACAATACAATATTCATAGCCGATCTAATCAACTTTTTTTACTTGCGCCATAAGTATTTCATCAAAATACACATTATCAATAAATAAGGCTGCACGTTTAACTCCTTCTTTCTCAAATCCAAATCGTTGGTAGAGTTTTATTGCGCGTGTATTATTGGCTAACACATCAATTTCAATACGTTTAATCCCACGTTCCTCAGCCCAACTTTGGACTTGTTGAATTAGTTGACTGGCAACTCCTTGCCCCCAGTGGCTAGCAAGTACGCCAATCATTAACGCTGCACTATGTTGGTTTCTTTCAAACAGCCCTTGACTTAATCCTACAAACCCAACCAATAAGCCATCATGAATCGCAAGTAAGATCTTATGGTTAGGCGCCAAAATAAGTTGTTGAGTTCTAGCATATTGTGTCTTTCCCAAAACAATACTTTCTTGCTCGGTCATTAAAGTATATGGTGATTCACGAGATAGTTGTATCAGCAAGCTTGCAAATTCGTCAGAATCATTTTCTTCAATATCTCTGATTTCTATAATCATATTTTTCATTAAAAAAACATCTACTTTATTACAAATAGTTTAGTTAAATAATACACTTATATAAACGTGTGACGACCCTATAGCATGCGCGCTTGTCTATATTTTTTGGTGGTTGCAGTTTCTAATGGCAACACTGATGTGACACCTAGATCCTGCAAGTGATCATGCATGTGGTGCATGGAATGCAACCTACCAACTTCATATGCTTCACTGCAACACCCCCCAATCAAATTCACATTCGCCCAATTCAGTAGCAATATAGGCTGAATCCCCAGTAATCGTAACCGACAAGTCCATGGTTCGTTGTGTCAGTGTTGCTACGGTTTGCATTTTTTCCCATTGGAATTGAAAAACAGACACTGTTAATTTGCCGAATTTAGCCTGTTCCTGATGCCACCAAACATCTGATTTAGAATTAAAGCTATAAACTTTAACACCGGATGCGATACTGCTAGCTTTCTTTATGCGATCAAATGCAGGTTCTCCCACGTCTATCCAAAGTGAGATTTGGTTATCTAAGGTGTGCGCCCAAATATCCGGTTCTTCAGCAACGCTCAGTCCCTTGGTAAAGGAGAGACGTGGCTGTGCATTAATACAAAATGCCAACACACGAGCCATCATGCGTTCCCGTGTTTCTGATGGATGACGGGCGACGGTTAAGTTTATGGTGTCGTAATAATTACGATTAAGATCTGTTAACGCAATTTTCAACTTAAAAATTTCTGGTCTTAATGCCACAGTGTCCCTTTAATTAAATCTTCGGTAAGGTCACGCCTTGTTGTCCTTGATATTTGCCATTACGATCTTTATAGGAGGTTTCACACACTTCATTTGCTTCAAAGAAAATTACTTGTGCGATACCTTCGTTAGCATAAATTCTAGCCGGTAGGGGGGTGGTATTGGAAAACTCTAGGGTGACGTAACCTTCCCATTCAGGTTCAAAAGGTGTGACGTTAACGATTATGCCGCAGCGGGCGTAAGTTGATTTTCCTAAACAAATAGTCAGGATATTGCGTGGAATTTTAAAATATTCAACCGTACGCGCCAATGCGAACGAGTTGGGAGGGATGATGCAGACATCATTTTTGACGTCAACAAAAGAATCAGAGTCAAAATGTTTTGGGTCAACTATGGTTGAATTCAGATTGGTGAATAACTTAAATTCATCCGAACAACGGATATCGTAACCATAGCTTGAAGTACCATAGGAAATAATTTTTTGATCACCTTTAGAACGCACCTGATCCGGCTCGAATGGAGTAATCATGCCATACTCTGTAGCCATACGGCGGATCCATTTGTCAGATTTAATCGTCATATAGTTTAGTTGTCTTCTACTACAATTTTCGCAAACAATTCAGAATGATCTTCTGCTAGGTCGGTAACTTTGGCCGCAGTACGGCGTGCAATCGCACGATAGGTTGCTGCAATGCTGCCATCAGGTTCAGCAGCTACGCTAGGGGTGCCATTATCAGTGTGTTCACGAATTTTAATGTCTAGTGGCAAAGTACCCAGAAGTTCTACTTCATAATCTTGACACATTTTTTCACCACCGCCTGAACCAAAAACCGGATCTTCATGGCCACATTTAGAACAAATATGGGTGCTCATATTTTCTACAATGCCTAGAATAGGAATACCAACCTTTTCAAACATTTTCAAACCTTTGCGGGCATCCAATAAAGCAATATCTTGTGGAGTAGTTACAATCACTGCGCCGGTTACGGGTACTTTTTGCGCCAAAGTTAATTGAATATCACCGGTGCCGGGTGGCAAATCAACAATCAAATAATCAATCTCTTGCCAACGGGTGTCATTTATTAATTGTTGCAATGCCTGAGTCACCATAGGACCACGCCATACCATAGGTGTTTCTACATCAATCAACATACCAATAGACATGGCTTGAATACCGTGGGCGATAATTGGTTCAATAGTTTTGCCGTCCGGTGATTCTGGACGGGTGGTAATGCCTAGCATTTGTGGTTGCGATGGGCCATAAATATCAGCATCTAACAAACCTACTGAGGCACCTTCTGCTGCTAATGCCAACGCCAGGTTAACCGAAGTTGCCGATTTACCAACACCGCCTTTGCCTGAAGCAACAGCAATAACATTCTTCACTCCAGGAATAAGTTTTACGCCACTTTGTACACCATGAGGGATAATTTTACTGGTGACATTAACATTAATTTTACCAATACCAGGGATTGTTGCTAATACATCAATAAGTTGCTGCTGAATTTGTTTAATAACACTTTTTGCCGGATAGCCAAGTGCAATATCAAGGTAGAGATCATTATTCTCAATTTTGATATTTTGTACGGCATTATTAGCTACATAATCCTTGCCAGTATTGACATCAATCGTTTCTTTAAGAACGGACTGCACTTGCTGTTCAGAAATAGTCACGATAATAATTCTCCAAACCAAAACGACAGATGTTAACAAATATCAGGATCAGGCACACAGTTTGTTACAATTAGGCTTTTATCTGGATTCCACCTAGATCCTGCAAGTAATCGTACATATAATGCGCAGTAAATTGTTTCAAGAGTGAATCTTATTCTGCGTAGAATACTTATTGATCTTCCCAAAGAATAAGGTTTTTTATATGGAACAACCTGTTGTGCAATATGTGTGCAATTACTTGCAGGATCTAGTACCTTGCGTCCTAAATAACCAGGAAAATATAGGGATGCAGAAACTGTCGAGAATAAGGCGAAGAAACGCAGGCATATTTAGCATACGTCAAGTTTCTTCAACGCAGTTATCGGCAATTTGTGCCACATATTTCCCTAGTTATTTAGAGCACAAGGTACTAGGTTCTAAATTCAGGTTTAACCATACACAAGACACAGAAAGTTAATGAACGCAAGAAAAATCTTAGTTACTTCCGCATTACCTTACGCTAATGGCAGTATTCATTTGGGCCATTTAGTAGAATATATACAAACCGACATTTGGGTGCGGTTCCTAAAAATGCAAGGACATACCGTACATTACGTATGCGCAGATGATACCCACGGCACTCCAGTTATGTTGCGTGCAGAAAAAGAAGGCATCACCCCAGAAGCCTTGATCGCCCGTGTGCAGGTTGAACATTTAAATGATTTCACTGGTTTTAATATTCATTTCGACAATTACTACAGCACTCATTCAGACGAAACCAAACATTATTCTGAAGCAATTTATAACCGATTAAAAGCATCAGGATTAATTGCGGCACGCAGTATTGAACAGCTTTATGATCCGCTCAAAAATATGTTTTTGCCAGATCGTTTTGTTAAGGGTGAATGTCCTAAATGTGGTGCCAAAGATCAATACGGAGATTCTTGTGAGGTTTGTGGGGCCGCTTATGCACCAACTGATTTGAAACAACCTTATTCTGCTGTATCTGGTGCTGTACCGATAAAAAAATCTTCCGAACATTTTTTCTTTAGCTTATCTGACACACGTTGTGTTGATTTTTTACGTCGCTGGACCAGCGAAGATGATCATCTACAAGCGGAAGCCGCCAATAAAATGAAGGAATGGCTAGGTGAAGCAGACGAAAACAAGTTATCTGACTGGGATATTTCCCGTGATGCACCATATTTCGGCTTTGAAATCCCGGATGCACCAGGTAAATACTTCTATGTATGGTTAGATGCACCTATTGGCTACATGGGTAGCTTCAAAAATTTCTGTGAAAAAAATTCGCTTGATTTTGATAGTTACTGGAATAAAGACTCAACCACTGAGCTATACCATTTTATCGGCAAAGATATTCTTTATTTTCATGCGCTATTTTGGCCCGCAATGTTAGAACATGCTGGTTACCGCACCCCAACTAAAATATTTGCTCACGGTTTTCTTACTGTCAATGGTGAAAAAATGAGCAAATCTAGGGGCACCTTTATTACCGCCGACAGTTATTTACAACAGAAATTAAATCCAGAATGGCTACGTTATTACTATGCCGCCAAACTTAATGGCAGCATGGAAGATATTGATCTAAATCTAGAAGATTTTGTAGCACGAGTTAATTCAGACTTAGTCGGCAAATATGTCAACATTGCCAGCCGCTGCGCCGGATTCATCAGTAAACGTTTTGCTGGAAAATTAGTTGATGGCGAAGACTTTGTTCAGCTACAACAAATGATTGATGATAGCTTCAAATCATGGCGACCAGAAAAAATAGCCGCCGCTTATCAACAGCGCGACTTTGCTGCTGCTGTGCGTTATGTGATGAAACATGCTGATGAAGCTAATGAGATGATCCATACCAAGGCTCCTTGGCAAATCGCTAAAGATCCAAGTCGAGATAAAGAATTACAGCTTGTATGTAGTCTAGGAATCCAACTGTTTTATTTGCTATCTAGCTATTTAAAACCAATTTTACCGGAAACAGTTAAACAAATTGAAAGCTTCCTAAACTGTGAACCACTTAAGTGGCCGACGCTTAGCGCAGAACAACCAGTGTCCAGTCTGTTATTGCCAGCCGGACATACGATAAAACCTTACCAGCATTTAATGACTCGTATCGACAATAAAAAGATTCAAGCGTTAACTGCGGCTAATAAACAGACATTGACAGCAAAACCACAACCATCAATTAAAGAACCTATCGCTGACACCATCTCTATTGATGACTTTAGCAAAATAGATTTACGCGTGGCCAAAATCGTCAATGCTGAGCAAGTTGATGGTGCCGACAAATTATTGAAGTTGACCTTAGACATTGGTTCAGAGCAACGTACCGTATTTGCTGGGATTAAGTCTGCTTATGATCCTGAGCAATTGAAAGGACGGATGACAATTATGGTTGCCAATCTTGCCCCCCGTAAAATGAAATTTGGTTTGTCCGAGGGTATGGTGCTAGCAGCAGGTGGGGGAGGGGGACTTTATTTATTTTCTCCTGATGATGGTGCGCAAGCAGGCATGCGTGTAAAGTAATACCTGGATTCTGCAAGTAATCGCACACACACTGCACAACAGATTGTTCCATATAGAAAATCTTATTCTTTAGGAATATCAATAAGTATTCCACGCAGAATAAGATTCACTCTATGAAGCAATTTGTTACACATTATATGCACGATTACTTGCAGAATCTAGGTAATAATTAAGGAGATATCTTTGGAACTAACAGAACAACAAGAGCAACAGTTAAATACAATTAAAAATAATCTTGCTGGTGTTCAACAAAAGATTGCTACTGCCTGTCATAAAACCGGCCGTGAATTGTCAAGTGTGCAACTATTACCAGTCACTAAAACAGTACCAGCAGAGCGTTTGCGCCTAGCATTTGCAGCTGGCTGCACTGAAATGGGTGAAAACAAAATCAAAGAGGCAAGAGAGAAATCTGAAGCATTAAGTGACCTAAATATCAAATGGTCTATCATTGGTCACCTCCAAACCAACAAAGTTAAATATGTAGCACGCTTTGCTCACGAATTTCAAGCTTTGGATAGCCTTAAAATCGCAGAGGAACTTGATAAGCGTCTACAAATTGAAGGCCGCTCAATGGATGTATTGGTACAGGTGAATAGCTCTGGTGAGGCCAGTAAATTTGGTTTACCACCTGAAGATGTGCGAGCTTTTATAATGAATCTACCAAATTTCTCATCTTTGCGCATTAAAGGATTAATGACTCTAGCTATTTTTTCAACTGACCATGAACGAGTACGCCAATGTTTCACTAAGATGCGTACCTTACGCGAAATGTTGCAACAGGAAGCACCTACTCATTTATCGTTTGATGAACTTTCAATGGGAATGTCTGGTGATTACGAAATAGCGATTGAAGAGGGAGCCACAATATTACGAGTTGGGCAGGCTATTTTTGGCAAACGGGATTTGCCGGATAGTCATTATTGGCCAGGAATCACCTCTTAGGAACGTGCATGGAATACTTATTGATACTCCCAAAGAACAAAGTTTTCTATATAGAACAATCTGTTGCGCAGTATGTGTGCGATTACTTGCAGGATCTAGGTACTATATGAAATAATCTGTTGTGTAAAATGTATATGGCCATTTGCAGAATCTAGGTTACACTTCTATTTACAATCTTGGACTATATACTTCGCACGGTCATAGTTTGGATTTTCTAGTGGATCATTCTTGCCAATGTCAGCGTTACTGAAACAATTATCACACTATAAAATCCGAAACTATGACCGTGCGAAGTATATATATCAACCTAGGAGTCAGCAATGAAACTTTCAATTTACCGCTATGATCCTGATAAAGATGATAAACCTTATATGCAGGATTATGAAATTGAATTAGAGCCTACAGATAAGATGCTATTAGATGCATTAATACGAATCAAATCAGTAGATGACAGCTTAAGTTTACGACGTTCTTGTGGTGAAGGGGTGTGTGGATCCGATGCTATGAACATTAATGGGCGCAACGGGCTAGCATGTATTACACCTATCTCAGATTTAACTCAGCCAGTTGAAATAAGACCATTACCTGGATTACCTGTAATTCGTGACTTAATTGTCGATATGACACAATTTTTCAAACAATATCATTCTGTTAAACCTTATTTAATTAACAATGACCCACCCCCAGAAACAGAACGGTTACAATCGCCAGAGGACAGAGCTGCATTAGATGGTGCTTATGAATGCATTTTGTGTGCCTGCTGCACTACATCATGCCCATCTTTTTGGTGGAACCCAGATAAATTTGTTGGCCCAGCTGGATTATTACAGGCATATCGATTTCTTGCTGATAGTCGTGATCAAGCTACGGCTGAACGACTAGATAATTTAGAAGATCCTTATCGTTTATTTCGTTGTCATTCCATTATGAATTGTGTTTCATCATGCCCTAAAGAATTAAACCCAACCAATGCTATTGGCGAAATTAAAGACATGCTGGTTAAACGAACCGTATGAAAGAATTTGAACGCGCACAATGGCGTTGCCGGCGTGGTTTATTAGAATTAGATATTATTCTACAACGTTTTATGGATAAACATTATATTCATATGAGCGCGCAACAATTACAACAATTTGAAACCTTATTATCACTACCTGACAATGACTTGTGGGATTTAATTAGCGCAAGAAAACTAACTAAAGACAATCACCTTCAATCTGTTTTACGACTATTACAAGAAAGTTAGTCTAAGGGACGCGCATGAAATAACTTGGGCAACTAGCACAGGATTTATGCTTATATTCAAAGCGTATAAACAGGCGCATAGCACGGCTATGTAACTGTTTATATAATACAGAAGATAAGTATAAAGACAAAGCTAGATGCCCAAGTTATTTCATGCACGTTCCTAAACATTATTAATGATAAATTGTTTATAAAAAATAGCTTGTATCAACATCATTATTAATATTGATGCAATCGTAGAGGTTAATATGACACAGAAAAAAGTAGCAACCTTAAGTTTTGGAGACGATAGGGAATCAGTTGAATTACCTATCTTGTCTGGATCAATGGGGCCAGATGTCATAGATATACGTACATTACATACGCAAAGTGGCGTATTTACATATGACCCAGGGTTTCTTTCCACTGCTAGCAGTAGCTCGGAAATAACTTTTATTGATGGTGGTAAAGGTATCTTACTTTATCGCGGTTATCCGATTGAGCAATTAGCCAAGCAATGTGACTTCATGGATGTTTGTTATTTGCTAATAAATGGTGAATTACCAAACAAAAAAGAGAAAGTATCTTTTGATAAAATCATCAAAGATCATTCCATGTTGCACGAGCAATTAGTTCGTTTCTTTAGTGGGTTTAGACGAGATGCTCACCCGATGGCGGTGATGGTTGGTGTTGTTGGCGCATTATCTGCGTTTTATCACGAAGCAATGGATATCTCTGATGCTGGACACCGTGAGCTATCAGCATTTCGTTTAATTGCAAAATTGCCAACAATTACCGCCATGGCCTATAAATATAATATTGGCCAACCATTTGTTTACCCGCGTAATGACTTAGATTATGCAGAAAATTTTCTACATATGATGTTTGCCCTACCAACTGAGGAATATAAACCGAATCCAGTTATGGTACGCGCAATAGATAGGATTTTAATTCTGCACGCTGACCATGAACAAAATGCCTCAACCTCAACTGTACGTTTGGCAGGTTCCAGTGGCGCCAATCCGTTTGCTTGTGTCTCAGCAGGTATTGCCTGTCTTTGGGGTCCCGCCCACGGTGGTGCCAACGAAGCTTGCCTTAATATGCTGGAAGAAATCGGCAGTGTTTCACGTATTGACGAGTATATTAAACGAGCTAAAGACAAGAACGACAGCTTTAGGTTAATGGGATTTGGCCATCGGGTGTATAAGAACTTTGATCCACGCGCACAATTAATGCGTGAAACCTGTCATGAAGTATTAAATGAACTCGGCTTACATAATGATCCATTATTTGAATTAGCATTAGAATTAGAAAGAATTGCTCTAGAAGATGAGTATTTTATTTCTAAAAAACTTTACCCAAATGTTGATTATTATTCTGGCATCGTGCAACGTGCTCTAGGAATTCCAACCTTTATGTTTACTTCTATATTTGCTATGGCAAGAACAGTCGGCTGGGTAGCTCAATGGAGTGAAATGATTTCTGATCCAGAACATAGAATTGGTCGTCCACGCCAACGTTATACTGGTAAGACTGTACGTAATGTATAACCTATAGGTCACTGCAAGTGATTATATTGGCTAAAGGTTTACACTTTTAATGTCCAAAAAAACACAAGTAGGGTGCATTCCATGCACCATTTGTGACGTTACGCACCCTACCTTTTGAAAAATGTGAACTGAATATTGAGGGCTATAGGTACGCAAAACTATTTATTAAAAATACAATTTCTACCATTATTTTTGGCTTCATAAAGCGCTTCATCTGCAGCCTGATTAACAAGCTCAGCAGTATCATATTTTGGATAACCAGCAAGACCTGCGCTAAGTGTAACTGAAAACATTTCGTTCTCATGCGGAAATTGAATATTAGCGAAGCATGTTCGGATCTCATCAGTAACTTTCATAGCCTCTTCAATACCTGTATTAGGCATCACAACTGCAAACTCTTCACCACCATAGCGACCAATATTGTCACTTTTTCTTAATCGTTGTTGTAATAAACAGGATAAGCTTTTGATAACTTGATCACCCACCATATGTCCATAGGTATCATTAACAGATTTAAAATGATCAATATCTATCATTACAAAAGTTATTTGTGCATGTTGACGTTTTGCTTTAGCTAGTTCATTTGCCAATTGCTCTTTTATTTTCGTATGTTTCAGTAATCCAGTAAGACTATCTTGACTCATCAGCAGGCTCAATTGACGTGCACGCTGAACACGATGAGTCACTGATGAAACTAAATCACTATCACTAATCGGCTTAGTAAGAAAATCATCCGCCCCTAAATGCAACGCTACTAGCTGTTTTTTATAATCAGTTTCTGTCGACAGATAAACAATCGGAATACTAATGTAAGAATCCTGTTGCCGGATTAATCTTGCCAATTCTGTACCAGAGCAATCTGGCATATAGACATCCATCAAAATCAGCTCAGGAATACTACTGGCTATTGATTCGAGAATTTCATCTGGCTTGGTTAAAAAACTAGCTATCATACCAGCCTGTTTTAGCACTAATTGATAGTATTGTGCCAATGTTTCGTCGTCCTCAACAATTAATACACGATAAGGCTCAGAAACTTCATGTCCAATTGTTATTTTATCCATTCTGCCAACAAGTTGACTAACATTTATTGGTTTAATGAAATAATCATCGCCACCAGCACGAACAGCTGCCATGCGCGTATCGAAATCATCTAGCACAGAGATGAAAATAACCCCTACGTATGGTGCAATATTTTTATGTATCCCGCTAATTACTTCAATTCCGGCCATGTATCCTTCTGGCAATACAACATCCGCTATAATCAACGCTGGTTGTTGATTTGATACCGCAACTTCTAAATCATAAGCACAGGTGTACATTTTTACTTGATAGCCAAAATGACTAAGTTGGATTGATAAATCTTGTGCTAACACAGCGTCTCCTTCCAACAAGTAAACTAGCATACCCCCCTCATTAGCTGGTGGCAATAACATCTCTTGATTGGAGGGAAACACTGGCAAACTGACGTCTGAAACTAAAGAAGTTTCCTTGAGACGATCCAACAACACCGACATTTCTTCTTGTGCACTCATAGAAGATACTTTTGTCCCTTGCAACCAGGATCTTAGAATTTGTTCAATATAACGCGCCTGTTTCCCAAGGACAGCAAAACCAAAGGTCGCTCCAGAACCGGCAATACTATGTAGCAAACGATGCAACGCTTCAAGATCATCCTTGCCACCATTACTACTTTGTATTCTTGACCAATAGCCTGTAATTTCCTTTATCTTTACAGGTAATTGTTTTACGTAGTCCTCACGTAATAGTTTTAATTTTTTTTGTATATTATTACTATCGATCATAATAATGCTTCCTACTTGTCATCCGCAGTAATATTTAAATTATTTTTTTTAAGTACAGCATCAATCATTTCAACTAATTTTAAGTTATCTGTTTCTGATTTTATTAGAACAGCACTAACTTTTGATGCGAACTCTTCTGTCACATCATTGGCAGAAAATATAACTACTTTAGGTGGAGTTACACAATGTTCTATTATTTTTAGCAGATCCAATCCAGAACCATCCGGCAAGCCAATATCTAATAACACCAGATCAAATTTCTTAGATTCTAACAATTCTTTACCTGCTGCAAGTGTTTTAGCCCAAGATAGATCACAGTGATCATTTAACATAGCACTTACTACTGCATGAATATCAGCTTCATCTTCAACATGCAATACCCTAGGTAACAATTTAGAATCAACGATATGTTTCACTATATTAATTAAACGTGGATGGTCAATTGGTTTTTGCAACCAATCAACAACCCCAACTGCACTACCATTTAAAAGACGTTTGCTCTCATTCGCTTTAGCAGACACAATAATAACTGGAACAGTATTTGTATTCGGCTCTTGCCGTATACTTTTCAACAAACTAATCCCGTCTTCACCAGAAAGAGAAATATCAAGTGTAACCGCTTTATATTGTCCTGGTTTATTTTGTAATTTTTGCCGGGCATCACCAGCATCATAAGCAATGTCACTATCATAACCGCCTTGAGCCAACATTATTTTTATTAATGCAGCAACGTCAGGATCATCTTCCACAATAAGAACAGAGGCTGTATTTATTTTTTCAAGATTATCTACCATAGTATTATTTTCTAGTTTATCCCCCATTAATGCAGGCAAATCAACAAAAAATGTTGTTCCAATATCTTTATGGCTGACGAAACCTATATACCCACCATGTTTTTCTACGATAACCTTAGTGATACTTAATCCCAAACCGGTACCACCTTTTTGTCGCGTATCAGACGAATCAGATTGTGTGAATTTATCAAAAAGTTTAGGCTGAAAATCAACAGGAATTCCTGGTCCATGATCTGTCACACTAATACGCAAAAAATCTGTATTATGATAAGCAACTGATATTTCTACTGTATCATTATCAGGTGAAAATTTAGCAGCATTAGAAAGTAAATTTGCCATCACCTGCATCATCCTGTCTTTATCCGCATAGACCTGTACATCATTTAGTTCTTTAACGATAACAAACTTTACATGATGCTGTTCAGCATAAGCAAAATTATCAATTAATGATTGTTTAACAAACGGCATAATCATTAAGCCAGAAAACTTAAAAACCATTTGACCTGATTCAATTTTCTGAATATCAAGAATATCGTTAATAAGTAATAACAACCTTTCTGTATTGTTACCTGCAATCTTTAACATTGCTTTGGCAGGTGCTGGTAATTCACCAACAGCACCACCACTAATCAAACCTAATGAGCCTCGAATGGAAGTTAACGGTGTTCTTAATTCATGACTAACAGTAGAAATAAATTCATTTTTCATTTGATCGATTTTTTTGCGTTCACTTATATCTCTGGCAATTTTTGAAACACCGATTATTTTTCCTGCCTTGTTTTTAATCGGTGACAGTGTGGCGGAAATATCAATAAGCTTACCTGCTTTTGTGCGCCGAACCGTTTCAAAATGTTCAATACGTCCACCGCTGGCAATCTGCCGCAGAATTTTCGGCTCCTCTTCAAGACGCTCTGGAGGAATAATGATACTCATAGGGTGTCCGATTACTTCTTGTGCCGAGTAGCCAAATATTTTTTCAGCGGCAGTATTCCAGCTGGTGATAATGCCATCTAGGGTTTTACTTATAATCGCATCATCAGAAGATTCAATAATGGCAGAAAATTTTGATTGCATTTCCTCCACTTGTTTCATTTCTGTGATATCACGCACTAAACCCATAAATATGGGTTTGTCATCAGTAGCTATTTCACTAACTGCCAGCTCCATAGGAAACACTGAACCATCTTTACGTCTCCCACTGACCTCGCGCCCGATACCAATAATTTTTTTCTCGCCGGTTTCCCTGTAATTTTGAAGATAGCCATCATGCTCACTATGATAAGGCTCGGGCATCAGCATTTTTATATTGCATCCGATAACTTCGCTTTTTTTATAACCGAAGATTCTTTCTGCAGCTGGGTTCATACTGGCAACGATCCCGCACTCATTTATCGTCATAATGCCATCCAATGCCGCATCAATAACTGAACGGTAACGCGTTTCACTGCTTCGTAAGGCAGCTTCAAAGTTTTTCCGTTCAGTGATGTCGCGCACAAGTCCGGAAAATATCTGCTGATCAGTGGTAACCACCTCACTGACCGCCAGCTCCATCGGAAACACTGAACCATCTTTACGTCTCCCACTGACCTCGCGCCCGATACCAATAATTTTTTTCTCGCCGGTTTCCCTGTAATTTTGCAGATAGCCATCATGCTCACTATGATAAGGCTCGGGCATCAGCATTTTTATATTTTGCCCAATGACTTCTTCTTCCTGATATCCAAACATTTCAACGGCTGTAGAATTTATGGTCTCAACGATACCGTGGTTGTTGATGGTGATAATGCCTTCCACAGAGGTCTCGATGATCGCTTGCAGTCTATTTCCTTTATTTTCTATTTCTTTAATACGCAACTGCATCGCTGCGGCCATCTGGTTAAACGTCTCAGCCAGACTACCAAATTCGTCATTACTAACACGTGTTACTCGAGCGGAGTAATCTCCTCGGGTTAGCGCTGCAGCGGTTTTTGTCAGTGCATGCAATGGGGCAACAAGGCTACGAATCAGCAATAGGATTGTAACCAGGCAGGTCAATATAAAGCCCACGATCAAAATGGCCTCAATTTTGTACCGGTGTGCGGTAGACTTCTGGAATTCACTTTTCCGTAGCACTAATAAGCGCGCTTCCTCATTAGTCATGGTGACTATAGTGTGCCGAATATCATCCATTAAAACCTTACCGGTCTTTTGGGAAAGAATGTCGACAGCTGCCTGTAAATGATGTGTCCGTGTGAGTGCAATCGCTTGCTGCAACACTACTAACTTCTCTTGTATCAGTAGATTTAATCGTCGTAAATGTTGCTGTTGAATGGGGTTATCGCTGGTCAACTCGAACAAGTTGGTTAAGCGGAGTTCCGTTTTTTTGATAGCTGAGTGATAGGTTTCGAGGAGGGGCTCATCATTCGTAATGATGAACCTCAGTTGGCTGATTTCCGCATCTTGCATGTCGGAAAGTAAGCCACTAATCTGATTGGTCACTTCAACGGTATGATCAACCCAGTCACGTAATGTCTCAATTTGCTGATGCGTTGATTGCGACAGCACAAAAAATGCAATCAAAATCGGGAAAATTGGCGCCACAATAGCAATAATTTTCAGACGGACATTTGATCTCATGGGCAGCTCCAGGTCGTCTTGTGTTTCCAAAGAGCATAGCATAGCCTAATGCAAACTCAAATTCCAAAGGCAATTAATGGCATAATTTTGAGTGTATACACTTTCCATTGTAAAAAGTCAGATAATCAATAATACTCAGAGGCTGTAAAAGAATCATTTTATTTATAGTAACCTGAACTCGGGATAAGAGAAGGTAATGATTTGTTATTATTTTTGAGTGCTGGCTTGTCTGAAAGCGTCTCTTTCGTCATTCCTGCATGTTTTTAGCAGGAATCTAGCGGCATGGATTCCTGCTAAAAGCATGCAGGAATGACGTTGTATGGGAGATTTTACTGAGAACTTTATAACATATTAGAATATCTATTAAAATCAAAAACTATTATCCCGAACTCAGGTTATAGTAGTATCTTTATCAAAGCGATAAATTAATAAAAAACAAGAATCTTGCTGCACATAACATCTTTATTTTGTTCTGTTAAAAATAGAGTTTATGAAGATTCCGCTTACTGTGAATTGATTTTTTCACAGCAACTCAGGGACAAGGAAATAATAAATCATCCATTTAGACTTGTCCTTTTACTCTGATTCTTTGTTGGTTCTACGGTTACATAGAACAACTATGCGCCCTACGAACCGCCTCAAATCAGAGCAAAATAACCTCGCCTAAATTGGATG